>JBHLOF010000081.1:0-20119 GCA_048940805.1 Promethearchaeota archaeon | reverse complement strand
ACGAAAGTCAATTTCAAAAAGGCAAAGTTTTTCAAATAAATTTAGAGATGATTTCATGTAAAGATCACCCAAATAATCAGGTTGAGTTTATGAAATCCTATGGAATACTACCTAGGAAAAAAATAGCCCCATTACTTAGTAAATACATCAACAAAGCAGCTTCAGAGGAAAAAGTAAATATTGATGGATTTCATTCAACTGTTGGAGCTCATACTGACTCTGTACCTTTCCATCTAAGAGGCTTTTATTCTATTGATCTAATCACGAGGGCGGGAGCAAAATATACTCATAGTAGGTTTGATACACCAGACAAAGTGGATCCAAAAGTTTTATTAAAAGCGTATTTAATAGTTCGAAAAGCACTATTATTATTAGATGATGATTATGAAACATTATGTAAAAATGAAGAATCAGAAGGTGAGGAAAAATCGGTTATACAATTGCTGAAAAAATTCTTCTAAATCATTCACATATCAAAGATATTTCTCCTGGGCAGTTTGTTAACTGCGAAATTGATTTGATTATGGTTCATGAACAATTAGGGGGAAGAATTCACAGAGAGTATGAGAAATTAGCGATTGATTATGTATGGGATCCTAATAAAATATTCTTTATTTTAGATCATTGGGTACCTGCACCGACGATATCAGCAGCTGAAATGCATCAAGATGCCAGAAAATTTGCTGAAAAGTATAAATTTGTACATAATTATGGGTATCAAGTTGACAAAGGTATCTGTCATCAAGTGTTACCTGAAATGGGTTTTTCTCGACCTGGAATGTTAATAGTAGGCTCTGATAGCCATACCACTACTTATGGTGCTTTCAATTGTTTATCTACCGGTATTGGTGCTACTGATGTGTCTGTAGTATTTGCAACTGGAGAATTGTGGTTCAAAGTCCCAGAATCCTTTAAAATTAACCTTGAAGGAAAGTTATCTAAAGGGGTAATGTCAAAGGATATAATTTTAAAAATTATAGGAGACATATCAACTAAAGGAGCAATTTATAAATCATTAGAATTTCACGGAAATGGCATATATGAGCTTTCGATAGATGGACGTATGACTATTGCAAATATGGTTGTAGAAGCAGGAGCTAAATTTGGTATTTTCCCACCAGACGAAAAATTGAAAAAATGGTTGGAGAATAAAACTGAAAAACCATTTAAATTTGTACATCCTGATAATGATGCGATATATGAAAAAACCTTTGATTATGACCTTACAGACCTTACTCCTGTTGTCGCAAAACCTTCTAATCCAGGCAATCTTGCAAATGTAGGAGAAGTGGAAGGAATTAAAATAGATCAAGCATTTTTAGGTAGCTGTACAAACGGTCGAATGGAAGATTTACGTATTGCTGCCAATATATTAAAGGGAAAAACTATAGATTCGAAAATTCGAATGATTGTCATCCCTGCCTCTAAAGAAATATACCAAAATGCCCTAAAAGAGGGATTGATAGAAATTTTTATTAATTCTGGGGCAGTTGTTGGACATTCTACATGTGGTCCCTGCATTGGAGGTCATTTGGGTGTTCTTGGACCTGAAGAAGTTTGTATTAGTAGTTCCAATCGAAATTTTGTTGGTAGAATGGGCGCTTCAAGTTCTCAAGTCTACTTAGCTTCCCCCGCAACTGTTGCAGCGTCTGCTCTAAAAGGACAAATAACAGATCCAAGAGAGGTTTTATAAATGATGAAAAAAATTGAAGGAAAGGTCTATCTCTTAGGAGATGATATCAACACTGATGATATTGTGCCAACTAATGCTTTAACGATTAGAGACGCAAATGAAATGGCTAGCCATACCTTAATAAATGTCGACAATGATTTTGTTAAAAAAGCTAAGAATTACAACATAATAATAGCAGGAGAGAACTTTGGGACGGGTAGTTCCAGAGAGGAAGCTGTAAATGTATTTAAAATCCTTGGTATAAAAGCAATCATCGCAAGGTCGTTTGCTCGTATTTATTTTAGAAACTTAATCAATTTAGGAATACCCGGAATTCAATTAAATTGGGATGAGAATTATTTCTCTTACGGGGATCTTTTAGAAATTTCCTTAAAAGATGGTATTATTATCAATAAAACAAAAAATAAAGAGATGAAATTCGATAAATTACCAAAATTTTTAATGAAAATTTTGGAAGATGGTGGGATTTTAAATCAACTAAAGAAGGATCTATAAATTTTTTAGATAATTATGTTAAGCTATCTAACTCCTTTTTAATTTTTTCAATTCTTCGTTTAGATTTTAGGAGGATAGAAGAACGTCCATATTTAGAAAACCACCGATTAAACCGTTCTTCTAGTGTAACCTTTCTAGTTCCTGCTATTAATTTATCCGCCAGACAAATAATTTTTTCTTCTAAGGTTATAGGTAAATAATCTTTTTCAGGTAAACCCAATTCTTTTGCGTCCTCTTTATCTAAACCCCCTAATATATGGGTTTCACAAATTCTTGCAAGTTTCTCAGAAAATCCTCTTTGTCTCAATATATTACCCCCTTTTAATGCATGATTAAATCCATGTGTTTCACTTCTCCCAATATCATGTAAAATTGCTCCTATTTCAATCAAATTCTTATCTACATTAGCCTTAGTTATTTTATTCGCAATCACTAATGCTTGATTTGCAACTTTTTCAGAATGCCTTATAATAGAATGTTGAATTTTTAAACTTTTAAGCAGGTCAATAGCGAAATCCCGATCTGGTAATATATCTTCGTCTTTAACCATAATCCTCTAAATTTATTTTGAATAGGTTACTGTTATTATTAGAAATTATTAAATCACTTAAACCTAATTATTAAGGAGAAGAGAATATTGGGATGATATTATTTTAATAAAATTCCTCATAGGGGCCACTAATCAGACCTCCAATCAAGCCTCCTATAAATGATCCTAAGATGGCGCTTAAAATTCCACCCAAAGTTTCGGATAATTGTACCCCTTGAAATAAAGCCATTAGATCTTCCCCAGATACGATATTTAAAATAATCCATAATAAGATATCAATAACAACAACTAATAAACCAGCGATAATACCTCTCCGCATCCCTTTTGCTATAGTGCCACTAATATACCCAATAAAAAGCCAAGCTAGAATCTGAGCAGCAATGAAACCAGAAACAGTTATAGTTCCAGTAAAAAATCCTATAATATCAAATCTAAAATTTGCTCCAATTATTAATGCAATAGCTCTGATAAAATTGTTATTAACACTACCCTGAATTTGGATAATAATATTTTCCATATTAAAGAAAAATACACTTACAAAACTGAAAATAATACCTATTACTATACCGAAAATTAATCTGTAGGAAGTCATATTGTTACCCGGTATAAAATATTTTTGATATGTTAAGATTATGAATGATAAATTATATTAATAATTAAAATCATCTTTGCTATATTAATACTTAAGATCTGGTTTATTTAGAGTGTAACTCTCAATAAAATATTAAAGCTATGCCGTATTAATTCACTTATTCTTAGCTTTTCTTAAACTAAGTTTTAATTAATAGTTAAAGTAGTAGAAAAAACAAACAAGGCAACCATCTTGGCAAGAAAGAAGAAAAATACCGAAGAAAAAAGAGAAAGTAAAGAGGACCCTATTGAAGACTTTGAGGATACTATTGAAGTAGATTTTGAGGAAGATTTGGATCTCGAAGAAGAACTTGAATTATTAGATACCGAAGATATCGAATCTGATTTAGAAATTTCAGAAGAATTAATTGACAAGGATGAAGAACGAAAGCAACTTTATCTCAGTTGTGGTATCCACATCGGTACAAAACTATTAACTGGAGATGCGCGAAGATTTATTTATCGACAAACGAATTATGGATTATACGTTATTGATTTAACCAAGACTGATGAAAGACTACAAATTGCAGCCAAATTCCTGAGTAAATACATTGAGGAGGGAAGTGATAGGGTTATAGTAACCTCTGTAAGGAGGTATGGGAAAGAACCTGTTAAAAAATTCTGTGAAGTTTTAGGATGTAAATCTGTTATCACAAGATTTATACCTGGAAGTCTAACAAATCCACTTATAGATACTTATATAAAAGATGCAAGTGTGGTGGTAATCGTCGACCCACATGCAGATAAAGTTATTCTTCGTGAAGCTAAATTAGCTCGGATACCAGTGATCTCCCTTTTTGATACTGACGATACTTTAACAGGTGTAGACTTAGCGATTCCTGCAAATAATCGTGGTAAGAAGGCACTTGGATTAGCTTTTTGGCTCTTAGCAAGACAAATAATGCTAGAATTAGGAAAAATTGCCAGTTTAGAAGAATTTCCCTATAATGTTGAGGAATTTACATCCAAAATAGTACCAGTTTATCGACAAGAACAAAATAGATAATTTTTTCTCTATATTATATAGGAAGCATCTCAATTTTTTTCTAACCCTAATATACTAGGAATCTCTGAAACTTTTTTAAGAAAAAGTATAACAGGATATCTCTTAAAATCCTTCTTATGAGTAACCCCAGAAAGTACAGCAATAAAAGATACTTTTGCTCTTAGGGCGGTTTCCGCATCAGTTTTACTATCTCCTACATAAAGTATATGTGAAATGGGTAAATTAAATCGCTTAATGGCTTCTAATAAACCACTGGGATCTGGTTTATGTTTCTCAACATCCTCAGCTCCAATAATAACTTCGAAATAATCTAAGAGATCCTCTCTTTCTAAAATATTTTGTATACGATATCTGAATTTTGTTGATATAATCCCTAATTGAATACCTTTTCGATATAATAATTTAATGACTTGAGGTGTCTCTGGGAATATTTCTGTGTAATCTGCCATGACCTCATCTGCTCTTTTAATGAAGTGACCCTTAAATTCTTCAGCTTTACCTAGATGCCCTTTTCCTACTAAAAATGTAAAAGAATGTTCAAGTGTAAGACCAATCGTTTTCATTATCTTTTTTTTAGAAACTTTTTTGAACCCTAACTTTTCTAAAGCATAATTTACACAACTAATAACACCTCTTGAAGAATTTGCTAAGGTAAAATCAAAATCGAACAATATTCCCTTAATACCGATTAAAAGCTCTCTCAGAAGTCATCCGTCTTAAATATTATTATCTTTTCTATTTATTATTAATTTCTTGGCCAAATATATTAAAATTAATGTAATAATCATCCTTGATTCTTCTAAATTATTATATTAAATTTTTAATTTTGTTTCCATTAACTAAACTTAGCAAGTGAGTGAATATATCATGAAAAAAATAATTTCTTTTTCTGGAAAAGGTGGAGTTGGTAAATCTACACTCCTCGTCCTGATGCTAAAATACCTCCTAGAAAAATATGAAAATCTTGATATCCTCGTAATTGATGCTGATCCTGATGCAAATATCGGTGATATCATCGGTAGAGACATTCATTTCAAAGAAACTGTTGGTGGAAAAATGAAAGTTTTGAAGGATAGAATTCAGAAAAGACAGATACCACTTGATGTCTCCAAGGATCAAATCATCGAATCTGAAGTGTTTGAAGCCTTAATCGAAATGGATAATTTCGATATCTTAGAAATGGGACGCGGAGAGGGAGAAGGCTGCTATTGTAGTGTAAATAATGCTCTTAAACGCATTATAGATATCCTTTCTAAGAATTATGATATAGTACTTATTGATGCTCCCGCAGGATTGGAATATTTTGCTAGAAAAACAGGTCGAAACGTAACAGATCTCGTCATTGTCACTGATCCAAGTAAAATGGGATTCCATACCATGGAACGGATAATTGAAGTAAGTAAAGAAGTAAACTTGCTTTTTGAAAATATCTTAATAGTTGGAAATAGATTTTCCGAAGACCTGAAAAAACTTCTTACAGAACGGGTGGAAAATATCAAAGAAGGGAATGTTAAATTTTTAGGCATACTACCTAATGATGATGAAATTAGTAAAATGAATTTGGTTGGGGAAAATTTGCTAAATTTAAACAAAGAAAGCAAGGCCTATACAACAGCAAAAGAAATATTTTCTTCTATTATCTGAACTTATAGAAAGTCATTAATTCTTTTATTTCGAAATCTTCTTTCTACTCCGCCTCTCATCCCAGGCAATTCATAGCAATTTTCAGGTATCATTCTTCGGAAAAACTCTCTATTCTCTCGTTCAGCCACAAATTGGCTTTTATATAGGGTTTCGAAGATTTCCTCACTTGTAAACTGGATATCCTCGAAATATGGAACAACGGGACGATATTTGCTAACTTCCTTAACGACAGTATTTAATGATGATTCAAAAGAACGAATTTTTCCTTCGTCATCCATGATGGTTGTCTTGTGGGTGTACTCATTATATAAACATACTACGCATCCAGGCCATCTTCTATGGAAATAATTCAATACACGATCAATTACCCTATGTTTAAGACTTACGATTCCAAATAATACTCCTTTGTTATTTATATCAGTGCGTGTGAATTGTATTGCTCGATAGGTTTCCTTAGAGACCTCACGCATCATACGATTAATTTTTTTCGCAAAAGGTGTACCAGAATTACGTAAAACTACCTCTGGAATTTTTTTAATCTGTTGGATTAGAGCAGGATAAAAATTACAATGACGAGGAAGATCCTGTATTAATTCCTCATGTGAATGACCCCTAGCACATCCAAGAACTTTCAATGGATCTTTTTCTTCCCTTCTTTCATTCAAACGATTTCCCTCTGAAATATTTTATCATTATCAAAATTAAAAAAATTGATTTAAAGTTGTTTGATTCTGCCCATTAAGGAGCAGAAACGGTTCAGCACGTTTTAATACAACGCCAACTGATTTTAAATCCAGACGGCGCTTAAATTCAAACTTTTTACTGCGTAAATTAATTATCCTTTTTGCAGAAATGGGACCAATTCCTGGAATCCGTAGTAATTCTTGATAAGTTGCTTGATTTGGATCTACTAACTTATTATTTTCACCAAAATATTTTCTAGCCAAATGAATTTTAGGATCTCCTCTTGGTAAATTGCCCTCATCATTGATAATTTCTTCCACGTCTTTTAATTTATAATGATATATTCTTAAAAGCCAATCAGTTTGGTATAACCGGTGTTCCCTAGCTAAGGAAGCTGCTTGTCTACCTGCCAATGGAGTACCTTCTATAGGAGTGAATGAAGAAAAGTAAGCTCGCCTTAAATCAATTTCTTTATATCCCCAATCAATTCTTTTAAGTAAATCATAATCAGTTTCACCTTCAGCAGCACCAACCACAAACTGAGTAGTTTGTCCACTGTTAAGAATAGGTGCACCATCCCAGCGAAAGCTTTTATATCCATCGTCTCTTCTTTCCTTGATCATTCTCTCTTGAAAGGTTAAACGGTTATCCTGGGTTAAATCCCTCAGTTCCTTAATAGTCTCTTCATTATGTCTTATGCGAATTTGTTTTAACCAGCGTTGACGAGTTAGAATATCGTTGTTAAAATCTTTCTGTTCAGCGATTTCTGCAAGATGATCTTTAGTAGAAGCTTCTGTATTGATTGAGATGCGATCAGCTAAATTAATTGCTTCTTTTAAAAGATATTGACTCACCCCTGGCAAGCACTTAAAGTGTACATACCCTTGAAAATTATACTTAAATCTCAGTAGTCTTATTGCTTCCAACATTTCCTCGGTTGTTTTATCCGCGCTTCCACAAACACCAGATGAGATAAACACACCCTCAACTGTGTTCATAGAATAGAGCTTCATAAATGTTCGAGCGTATTCTTCTGGAGTGAAACTCATTTTCTTCTTACATGAATGAGAAAAACAATACTTACAGTTATATATACACTTATTAGTATATAAAGTTTTGAACAGGCTCATGCATCTACCGTCAGGAGTATAACTATGGCAAATACCAGCAGTAGCAGTAGCCCCTATCCATTTATGTGAATTTCCGAAGAGTTTTGGATATTTATCGGTACGACTTGAAGCGGTACTGGCACAAATATCAAATTTTGAATTTTCTCCTAAAACCCGAATCTTTTCTAAGGTGGATGGCATTTATCTCAAAGTAGAGTATCATCAGTATTTATAATCGCTATTAATTCTATCTCTTGAAATTTAATTTATAAATCGAAAGGGCATAAAGAATTTTGAAACTTTTGAAAAAGAGACAATATAATGAAAGAAAAAGACGAAATTCAAAAAATTAGATAAAATGTGGTATTAGCTATTTAATTTGTGTATGGGCAAATTTAAGGGATTTCTCAGCATCAGAGACTATCGTATTAATGATGTCCGGTACGCTTTCAATTGAATTTATAATTCCTATACTTTGTCCTAAAAGTATACTCCCATCTTCTATATTTCCCTCATAAGCAAGTTCCCCTTTTTTTAATTGTTCCATCATCTCATCAGCTGTCATAGAAGTTTCAATTGCAATCTTTTCTTCTTTTGTTGCAACGAGATCATGAGATAAGGCGTATTTATTTTTCCACAATCTTATTGGTCCGAAGAATCCAGTAACTAATACTGTGTCCTGAGCTTTTGCGGGGGGAACAATATTTTTGTAATTTTCGTGAAATTCACTTTCTTTGGAGGCAATGAATCTTGAACCCATTGCTACGGCGCCAGCACCCATAGCCAAAGCTGCTGCTAATCCCTGACCAGATGCAAAACCTCCACAGGCAATGATCGGTTTATCTGTATATTTCCTTATGACTTGTTGAAGAAGAACCAAAGTACTTACTTTTTCATATGATTGATGACCTCCTCCTTCAGTACCCGTAACCACCATCCCATCAACTTCAGCTGCTACACATTTATCTGCAAGCCATAATGCTGGAGCGACATGAAAATGCTTAATTTCCGAGCCACTTTCCTTTAATTTTTGAAAACTTCTTGTTTTAATCATTTTTGGCGTTCCAGCGCTAGTAACTACATACTTACATTGTTCCCTTATTTTTGGATTACTCATTATAAATTGTGGTATTTTTCTACAAAGTGTAGGGGCATCCGGTTGCATACGTGCGGTCCTTACGTTAAATCCAAAAGGTTTGTCAGTATGTTCTACGACGTGTAGCATATTTTTTTTCATTTCCTCAATCGGACTCCCTCCAAATAAGTTCGTATGGCTTAACACTCCTAAACCACCAGCCTCTGAGATTGCAATTGTTAATTCAGTTGTATAAAAAGGTCCCATTGGAGCACCAATAATAGGATGTTTGATCCCAAACATTTTAGTTATATTCGTTTCAATAACCATAGAATATCATTTAATTTTATTTTTTTACATTATTTAGTATTATATATTACATTTTCAATATAATTAGATTTTTAATTAAATTTCAATTAAAAATTTTATAAATCGGACCAAACTTTTAAGGGAGAAAATTATGCCAAAGTATACTGGTGGTGAAATAATTGCTAAATACCTTATTAGAGAAGGTGTAAAGCATGTTTTAGGAATTCCGGGACATGGAAATTTAGCTTTAATTGATGCATTCTATAGGGATCAAGACAAAATTACCTTGATTCAGCCAAAACAAGAAATGAGTGCTGTGCATATGGCTATAGGTTATTATAGGATAACGAAACAACCTTTGTGTGTATTTACATCAATAGGGCCTGGAGCGATTAATACAGCAATTGGTATAGCAGATGCATATGTTGATAGTATGCCTGTTTTAGTTTTAACAGGAGATACTCATGTTCATATGAGAGGAAAAGGAGTATTACAAGAAATTGAAAGAAAACGTGATTCTGATATGTATCGAATATTGGAACCAATAAGTAAACGCGTATGGCAAGTAAGTTCAATAGGACAATTACCCACAATTTTACAACGAGCTTTTAACCAAATGATAACGGGACGTCGCGGTCCGGTTGTAATTGATCTTCCAATGGATATTCAAGCGAATGCAACTGAAGTCGAAATTCCAGATCCAGTTGAAAGAAGAACAAATGGGCGAATTTTAGGAGATCCTGAACTTGTTCAGAAAGCTGTGAAAATTATTAGGCAATCAAAAAGACCTGTGCTACTGTTAGGTGGCGGAGTAGTTTCCGCTGATGCTTTTAAGGAGGTTATAGAATTTGCTGAAATGATTGGTGCTGCAGTGGTGGTTACAATGATGGCAAAAGATGCATTTCCCAATGATCATCCATTGTTTGCCTGGAGTACGGGGAGCAAAGGAACATCAATCGGATTAAAAATGACCTCTACTGCCGATTTGATAATTTCTGTTGGGTGTCGTTATGCTGATGAAACTGCAAGTTCATATAAAGAGGGAGTAAGTTTTTCAATTCCCCCTACAAAATTGATTCAGATTGATATCGATCCCCATGAAATTGGGAAAAACTATCCAGTTAGCGTTGGTATTGTTGGTGATGCCAAATCTTGTTTAAGACAGATTCTTGATATCTTAACCAACGAAAATTTTTCAGTAGATTACAAAAATTCAAATTATTTCAAGGAGATACAGAAAGAAAAGGAAAACTGGCATAATTTCTTATATGATCTTATTGATGAATCTAAAAGTCCTGTGATGATTTCAACTGTACTAAGGGAAGTTAGGAAATTTTTTAACCGGGATGCTATCATCGTAACTAGCTCTGGAAATGTTCAAGCCCAAATGATTCAAGAACTTGAATTCTATGAACCCAGAACTTGTCTTACAGCGGGAGGATTCTCCACCATGGGATACAGTCTACCAGCAGCAATTGGTGCGAAATTAGGGTCAATAGATATAGGTAATCTAGATCAACAGGTTGTAGCGCTTATTGGGGATGGTGATTTTATGATGACAATTTCAGAACTTTCTGTGGCTGTACAATTAGAATTGTCAAATATATTCTTTCTCATACTTAATAATCATGGTTGGATAGCGATTAAAGACTTACAACAATCAGCATTTGGAGAAGAAAGAGGGTATGGTACAGCATTTACAACAAAAAGCGGAAAAACATATTCCCCTAAGTTTGCAGAAATTGGTCAAGCTTTCGGATGCTATTCTGAGAGAGTCTCTAAGAAGGAAGAAATTATTCCCGCTTTAGAAAGGGCAAGTAATTCAGCAAAACCATCTGTTATTGAAATATTAGTGAATCGTGAATATCCATTTACAGGGAGCCCCGCTATGGGATGGTGGGATGTTCCCATTCCAGCATATCTTAAGGATCGAAGAAAGAAGTATGAAGAAGAAATTAAAGGTGAGAAACTATAATGGTCAATTCAAATATGATTAAAGAAATTTCAAAAGATCTAGGATTTGATTTATGCGGAATCGCTCCGGTTGAACGATTTAGTGAAGCTCCAGAAGGTTTCCGACCTAAAGATATATATAAAGAATGTAAGGCTGTAATTGTATTTGCAAAAACAGTTCCAAATGAATCCCTTAATGCCTCGAATTTAGTACCATATTCCCACTTAGGAAGTTTAATTATTCAAGAAGTGGATAATCTAACAGTACAATTTACTAGAAAATTAGAGGAATTGGGTGTAGGTGCTGTCCCAATTCCTTCTGATGATCCTTATGAATATTGGGAACCTGATAGAATGTATGGAAGGGCAATTTTATCATTAAGACATGCTGGTCATCTTGCTGGGCTTGGAGTCTTGGGAAAAAATACTCTTTTGATAAATAATCAATATGGTAATATGATTCAACTCGGAGCTATTTTAGTCAATGTAGATTTACAGGGTGATCCAATAGCCAAATACAACGCATGTTTGAAAGGTTGCGAAACATGTTTAACTTCTTGTCCTATTGGAGCTTTAGACGGAATTACAGTAAACCAAAAACTCTGTAGATCCCACTCAATTTTTAACCATCAGAAAGGGTATATCTTGAAGAAATGCAATACTTGTAGAAAAGTGTGTCCTCATGTTATTGGAATTAAATAAGTTGGGTTTACCCATAAATCAATAGAAGAATCTAATCAATAAATTGCAAAGGAATTATCTAATTTTTCTTTTAAGCTCAATGAAAAGTTATATTTATTTTTATAAAAATTAAAAATTATATTATCAATTTCTTTTTGTTCTAACACATAATTATAGCTTTGATCTTTTACCTTACAGTTAATTATTTTATTAACAATTTTTTCTATTTTTTCTTTAGTTTCATTATCAGGTAAAACAAATGGTAATGCATGGATCCCACTAATTTGTATACTACTAGTATTATTAATAATTCCTTTTGCCAAGTAATTATATAAGGAACTGTTTAGCACACCTAAAATATAAGGAATGGAAATAGATTTTTTCCTAGGTATAAATCCAATAGCTTTATTAGAATCCCAATAGCAACCTCTGGGCATATAACGTGCTGCTAATCTTGAGCTAACACCACTTATTACGATACCTTCCTCTTCAAATGGTATATTTTTCGGAATATCATAATTTCCAATTGATTCTTCCCTCCAATCTAGTGCCTCCATTATTGGTCTATAATATTGTTCAGCGCCTCCTCTTTTTAAATAAGGTTTCCACTGATGGGATTTTAAACAATCTCTTTCAATGATATTGTATTTCATATTCACATTTTCTATTTTTAAATTTCTCTTTTTAAAAATTTTCGCTAGTTCTGTTCCTTCGATAGCAGCTATGAATCTTTTATTATGATGGGTATGCATCCCTATAAATCCTTGTAAAAATTCTTTAAATTTAGGGGCTTTTTCAAATAATTCAATAATACTTTCTTCGATTTCGGTAAAAAATATATTAAATGGTAAAGAAAAATATTTTGATTGCTCAATTTCATTAACAATAGGAGGATTATAATAATTATCCTCACTACTTACTCGAGGTATTATTCTCATTTTATTTTTTTCCCTTATTATTTTATTTTCCCTACCTGAGCTTTTTGTCAGAATAATAATAACGGGACTAGTACTTACGTTTTGCTTAGAAAACAAATCCTTAGGCGCTAGGAGAATTTCATTGATTTTACAATTATTAAGAATAAATCTCCTTAGCTTTTTATGAGTACTTAATGTTAAAAATGAGTCACTTGTTATGAATCCCAATTTTCCTCCTTCTTTTAACCTCCAAATACTATTTACGATGAACATTGCATAAGATTCATGCGCGTTTATCTTTCCATAAATATTTCTCAAGGCTATTTTGTTTTTTTTAACATAGACACTAGATTTATTTAAATAGGGGGGATTTCCTAAGATAATATCATATTCATTATAAGAATCAGGATATAAAGCTAGAAGGCTATCTTGCTCCTTAAAGGAAACCCCTAACTTCCTTGTATTATTTTTATAAATAACATTAATATCAAAAGTATAAATCTGACTTTTATTAATTCCTACCTCTAATAATTTGGTTACGAAAATTCCTGGACCCACACATGGATCCAAAACCTTTTGTTCTTCCTTGAATGGACCTAACCTCGAAATTATGTATTCTGCGGTTTTAGGAGGTGTGATAACGGTCCCGAAATCCCTACTATTTAGTTCTATTCTTAATCAACGCTTTATAAATTCCTTTTAATTATCAATATCGTTCAATAAGATTGTGATTAACTCACAGAGTTTCTTGAGTACTGTTATATTGATTTTATTTATATCATCATCAGTGGAGTGAAGATAACTATATGAACTTCTATCACCTATTCCTAATCCTTTAAATTTTCTATTATAAAGGAATAATCCATCACTGTAAGTACCAATGTAGAATTTCCTTGCTCCCTTTACACTTAAGTGTACTTTATTGTCTAAAATATACTGATGTGATTTATAATTGTTTTTATTAATGAGACCATGGTCATATAACACTGCATGATTAGCAATTGAATCAAAATTTATGATGTAAGTTTTCTTTCTATCTAAATCTTGAATGAAATTATAAAAATTCCGTATCCCCATTGTACCTGATTCTTCTGCTCCTGTAAACACAAACCACAGATTAAAACTCTTCGGTCTATTTTCTGGAGCTGAATAATAATGGAGTAATTCCATTATACAAGAAATTCCAGAAGCATCATCAATTGCTCCTTTTGAATTGTTATTTGTCGTGTTAAATAAAATAATTCCAGCTGCAACAAAATTACTAACAATAACTATGCCAACAAACAGGTGAAGAAGAAGAACTGTGTTATTGAAGAATGTAGCATTGATCATGATTATTAGAATACCCATAGTAAACGAAGCAATCCATGCTTTGTATGATAACACTCGTGCTTTAATGGAGATCGATTGTCCCTTTGAATCTAAGTGAGAAAATAGAAGAATATTCCTCTCATGTCCAACAAATTCATTTGATGTATCCCTTTGTGAGTGAATCTCATTTCTTCTCATCGGCATTTTTACAAATAAATTATGAGAATGATAAGTTTCTCCCAGGTTAATTTTTTCTGGACTTCGAGTAAAACCAATTAATATAATTAGTAGAAATAAAATTAAAGAACTATTAATAAATACAAAAAGGAAATTGAATCTTAGGAATAAAACCAAAAGAAGCCAAGATAATAATATCAAAACTAATTTTGGAAACACTCTAGAATAAAATACGCTGAAGGTAAATTTTTGAATATTTGGAATTAGGTTTAAATTTTCTATCCTTTGCTTTGCTAAGCCGCAACTATTCCTTTCAAATTCTGTTCCTGACAACCTAGGAAAAGAAAATATTTCTAAATTCTTCGATATTCGTTTTTCATCAATCATCTTAAATTTGGAATAGAATTATTATTTAATTAACGCTCCTACTTTAGCAGAACTGACGATCCTTCTATATATGTTTAAATAACCATCAGTAATTTTGGGCTTAGGTTTTTTCCATTTTTCTAATCTCAATTCTATTTCTTGCTTTGGAACAAGTAAATTCAATTGACGATTATCAATATCTATTTCTATTAAATCACCATTATTAACAATTGCAATTGGACCCCCTTCAATAGCCTCAGGACACACATGCCCTATAAAGGGACCTCTTGTAGCACCGGAATAACGACCATCTGTAATTATGGCAACAGAATCTCCTAAACCCATACCAATTAATACAGCTGCAGGTATCGACAATTCTCTCATTCCTGGAGACCCTTTAGGGCCTTCATAACGAACTATTAACACATCTCCCTGTTCTATCTTACTCGACACTATTGCTTCTTTTAAATCTTCTTCACAATCAAAGACTTTTGCCTTTCCTTTGTGATATCTCATTGTTGGATTTATTGCACTCTGTTTCACAACAGCACCTTCGGGGGCTAAATTTCCTTTTATTACAGCAATTGCTCCTTCTTTTTCAATTGGATCTTCTAAGTTTCGTATAATTTGGTAATCATCATATTCAATATTTTCAAGATATTCACGTAAACTTACCCCCATAACAGTTCTAGTTGATAGTTTTAATAAATTTGATAATTTTTTCATCAAAACTTTTACACTCCCTACATCATGAAAATCTGAAAGATTATATTCCGAAATAGGTTTTAATTTTACTAGTAATGGTACTGATTTACTTAATCGATCAAAGTCAAAATGTGTCAGATCTCCCCCTATTTCGTGCGAGAGTGCGCACATATGGAGTATCATGTTAGTAGAACCACCAAGTGA
Organism: Promethearchaeota archaeon; assembly: GCA_048940805.1. Taxonomy (GTDB): domain Archaea; phylum Asgardarchaeota; class Lokiarchaeia; order Sigyniarchaeales; family SOKP01; genus Loki-b32. Next base: position 4,610 of record JBHLOF010000081.1, on the reverse strand, counting down.
TAAAGCGACCTTAATACCATTTTCAATAGAATCGTGAGTGATTAAGTCAAGAGCACTAATTGATTGTTTGACTAAACTTATTATTGTTCTACCAGTATTAACACATAAATTCTCACGCTCCTTACTCATAGCACTTAAAGTTGCACAATCAGGTAGTGAAAGACCCATAGCTTCAACAATACAAGCCATTGTATTTGCAGTACCCATCATATTACAAGCTCCAGGAGAACAACAAGTTTCTGACTCAATTAGTACTAAATCTTCTTTTGATAATAATCCCGCACTATATTTTCCAATTGCTTCTTTAACATCAGAAGTAACAAAAGTTTTTCCCTTAAGTCGTCCCTCTTGGAAAGTTTTAGGAAGCATAATCCCGCCTGTTAAAAAAATCGTAGGGATATCACATCTAGCCGCTGCTAAAAGCATCCCCGGAATAATTTTATCGCACGTACAGATCATTACCATCCCATCGAAATTATAGGCTTTAATGGTACATTCAACTGAAGCAGCGATAATGTCTCTTGTCGGCAAGATATATCTAGAGAAATTCCCTGAATTAGCTATTCCATCGCAAGATGCTATAGTATTGAATTCCATGGGTGTTCCACCAGCTTCTTCAACACCCTTTTTAACAAACTCAGCTACTTTCCGTAAATGAATGTGTCCCGGATTAATTTCATTCCACGAATTTACTATTGCGATTTTAGATTTCTTCAGATCATCAGAGGAATAACCACACCCATGATATAACGCCCTTTCATACACCTTTCTTACATCAAATTCTTCTTGCTTTACTGACATTGTGAAATATAAATTTGATTAATTAATGAAATTTGTCATCTCATTCGAACAATTTTGAATTAAAAATTTAAATTCTCATATATTCATGTTATCAAACTTCAAAAATAAAATTAGAACAACTGCTCATAATAAAAAAAGCTTGTAGGAGAAAACATGAAAATCATCCTTATTTTATTTGACACACTAAATAAACGTTTCTTACAACCCTATGGGAATAAATGGGTGCATACCCCTAATTTCAAAAGATTGGCAGGAAAAACTGTAATTTTTGATAATTGTTATTGTGGGAGTTTAATGTGTATCCCTGCTAGAAGAGAACTCCATACCGGTAGACATAACTTTTTACATAGAAGTTGGGGGCCTATTGAACCTTTTGATGACTCCATGCCGGAAATATTAAAGAATAACGGAGTTTATTCTCATCTCATAAGTGATCATTATCATTATTGGGAAGATGGTGGATGTACATACCATAATAGATATAGTTCGTGGGAAATTGTCCGAGGACATGAAGGTGATCCTTGGAAAGGGGAAGTTAAAGATCCTGATATGCCTGAAACGGTACCTAATATGCGACAAGGTTGGCCTCATTGGCGTCAGGATTGGGTGAATCGAAAATATATGCAAAAAGAGGAGGATCAACCTCAGGCAGGAACATTTAAGTTAGCATTAGAGTTTATTGAGAAAAATTACACGGAAGATAATTGGTTTCTACATATTGAGACATTTGATCCCCATGAACCCTTCTTTACTCAACAAAAATATAAAGATTTATATAAACATGAATATGATGGTCCTCATTTCGACTGGCCAAATTATGGAATCGTTACTGAAACTAAGGAGCAAGTGGAACATATAAGAAAAGAATATGCAGCTTCCATAAGCATGTGTGATAATTATCTTGGTAAGATAATCGATCTAATGGATGAGAGAGATATGTGGAAAGACACAATGCTTATAGTAACTACTGATCATGGATTTCTTCTGGGTGAAAAAGATTGGTGGGCAAAAGGAGTACAACCAATATATAATGAGATTGCCCAAATACCATTATTTATATGGGATCCAAGATCCGGTAAGAAAAATGAAAGAAGAGAAGCTCTTGTGCAAACTACGGATATTGTACCTACAATTCTCGAATTTTTTGGAATAGAACGTACTAAGGATATGCAAGGAAAAGTTCTAAGAGAAACTATTAAATCAGATGCGAAGATAAGGGATTTTGGATTATTTGGAACCCATGGTGCACATGTAAATATAACAGATGGACGATATATCTACATGAGAGCCCCAACCAATCCTTTTAACAAGCCACTTTACGATTACACTCTTATGCCTACCCATATGCGCGGATTTTTTTCTTTTAACGAGTTAAAAACTATTAAAATAGCAGATCCATTTAGCTTTACAAAAGGGCTTAATCTCTTGAGAACCGATACAAGACTTAGATACATAAATCCCTACATTTTTGGCAGTTTACTATTTGATCTTTATGATGATCCTCACCAAGAACATCCAATAAGCAATGCTAATATTGAGAAAAGGATGATCACAGCATTGATAAAAGAAATGAAAAAAAATGATTCTCCGGTGGAACAATTCGAGCGCCTTGGAATTCCTTATGATGGTGAAATTACCAATGACTATTTGGATTTAATTGAAAATCGCTCAGGGGTAAAAGATAAGATTGGAAATACTGAAATTGTATGGAATAGAAAAGGAAAAAGTATGTATTCTCTTATTATGGGATATATTCCTTCCAAGTTCCAAAAAGCAACTAGTTTACAAATTGAACAAGAGATTAAAAAGAGAAGCATAAATGAAATCGATGAGGATTTTCTAATACAAGTGTTTGAAAAAATTCTTCCTAAAAATTATATCCCACTAGTTAGAAATATGACCAGATTAGTTAAAACTAAGGGAAAATAAAATAATACTGAAGTAATATACGAAAGAAATATGAAACCATTTTCATTACTTATCAAACCTGCTTCTGCTGATTGCAATCTAAGATGTCAATATTGTTTTTATATAGATCACCTTGAGACTGTAGAAAATCAACCCAGAATGTCAGAAGATATTCTCGAAAGCATGATAGCAGGATATATGCAAACAAACCAAAATAATAGTTATGCTTTCGGGTGGCAAGGTGGCGAACCAACCATGATGGGCTTGAAGTTCTTTAAGAAAGTTGTAGAGCTTCAAACAAAATACGCACCACCTAATGCGGTTATAAGTAATGGTTTACAAACAAATGGAACTCTTATAACCAATGATATGGCTGAATTTTTTGCAGAATACCGATTCCTTATTGGTGTAAGCCTTGATGGACCAGAATATCTACACGATTTCTATAGAAAAACAATCGGACTTAAAGGAACTCATTCCCAAGTATTACGGGGAATAAATCACTTGAGAAAAAATAATGTTGAATTCAATATCCTTAGTCTAGTCAATAATAAAACTGTAAAGAGAGCTAGTGAGATATATCATTATCTAAAAGACCAAGGATTTTTTTATCACCAGTATATCCCCTGCGTAGAATTTGATGAACAAGGTAATCTTAAACAGTTTTCAATAACGGGAAAAGATTGGGGGGATTTTTTATGTGATTTATTTGATGAGTGGATAAAGGAAGATACAAATAAAGTCTCCATTCGGCTATTTGATTCTATTATAAATTATTTGGTATTAGGAAATTATAGTATATGTTATATGGATAATAATTGTTGTCAATATTTCGTTGTGGAATATCAAGGCAATATTTATCCGTGCGATTTTTTCGTGAGGGACAGCTTGTTATTAGGGAACGTAAAAACTCACAATTGGATAGATATCTTAAATTCCGAAACATATCAAACATTTGGTGCTCAAAAAACCCAATTCAATAACCAGTGCAATGATTGTCCATTTATTAATTTTTGTCATGGAGACTGTCAAAAACACCGATTTAATCCCTTGCAGAACCCAAAAGCTTTAAGCATATTATGTAGGGGATGGAAGAAATTTTATGTAAATACATTACCTCGTTTTAAAGCAATGGCGAATCAGATCAAAAATGATGGTAAACTGAATTCGTCATTTCAATTTAAAGCAAAAAAAATAGGCCGTAATTCGCTATGTCCATGTCTAAGTGGAAAGAAATATAAGGATTGCTGTTTTAGATGAATAAATTAATAGAATTATCCAAAACTCAATTTTTATTATCAAATCTAAACATTAAATTTAAAATAAAACTTTAAAAGAAAATGACATTGCATTTTATAACTAAGTGATTTTTTAGTTATAAAAAAAATTTAGGTTGATGATTAAAATGGTTGATGCAAATTTAATAAATGATTTAAAGGCAATGAGAGATAAAGGTCCAGGTGAACCTTCTGCGGCTCTTAAAATGTATGAGTTCATGAAACAACTCGCTGAAGAAAATGAAGAATTAAAGGAAGAGCTTGAGGATATTGATACAATTATTGTACAACAAGAAGTAACCGACGTTAATTATGTTTATTGGATAAAATTTGGGGAAGGTACTGTTGATTATGGAGAAGGACCAAGTGATGAAGCTAGTGTTACGATGAAAGCAACACAAGCGACTTGGACTGGATTAAGTTCGGGCGAAATTGATTCTACCAGTGCATATATGTCTGGAGATCTTGTAATTGAAGGTAATCTGCAAGATGCAATTGCCTATGGGGAGATACTTGGACTCGCTATGGAACTTGGTGCGGATTTACTCGAATAAGAGTCCATATTGAGTAAGGTCTTCTTTCAAATAGTCTTATTCTACAATTTTCCTTTTTTTTTGATTTTTT
>JBHLOF010000080.1:0-20212 GCA_048940805.1 Promethearchaeota archaeon | reverse complement strand
CCTCCTGAAATGGCAACCTTAGATTGTGGAACCATGAATTTTGGGGGAGATGAAATTTTTGTGAATACAGAAAAAACAATAATTTATTTTGCCGAGGAAATGAACAAAAGAGGAATTAAGTATGAATTAGAATGTTTTGATGTCGGTATGGTCGATATGGCATTAAGATTACAGAAAATGGGCTATATCAAAAAACCAATGCATTTTAATTTTGTTCTGGGGGTAATTGGAGGAATTAGTGCATCTACTAGAAATTTAACATTTCTTATAGAAACTATACCAGAAGGTTCAACATATACGGTATGCGCTATAGGTAGGCATGAATTTCCAATGGTGTCACTAGCTATTGAAAAAGGAGGTCATGCGAGGGTTGGTTTTGAAGATAATGTATATCTTTCTAAAGGATTGTTGGCACAGTCTAATGGAGAGTTGGTAGAAAAGGTAGTAGAAATTGCTAAGGATTTTGGACGAGACATTGCCACATCAGATGAAGCACGTAAAATCTTAAATATAGGATAATTAACTTAAATATCGTAATTTGTGATGAATATGAAAAAAGGAAATAAATATGGTACTCATAGGGTCATCGAACCAAAGGGATCACTTCCACAACCAGCCTTAAAAATATCGAATGATATGGAAATATTTGATAATGAAATTTTAATCGATGTGGATTATTTGAATATTGATTCTGCCAGTTTTACTCAGCTTAAAGATGAGGCAAAAGGTGATATTGAAAAAGTTAAAGCAAAAATATTAAAAATTGTAAATGAGCGAGGAAAGATGCAAAATCCAGTTACAGGTTCTGGAGGAATGCTAATTGGAAAAGTGGAGAAAATTGGTGATTCAATAAAAAATAAGGTGAAAATCAAAGAAGGAGATAAAATTGCTACACTTGTTTCACTTTCATTAACACCACTAAAAATCGATAGAATTTTGAATGTTCAACCTGATATTGATAGGGTTGAAATTGAAGGAAAGGCAATTCTATTTGAAAGTGGAATATATGCTAAACTTCCAGACGACATGGAATCCACTTTAGCATTGGCAGCATTAGATGTGGCAGGTGCTCCCGCCCAAGTTAAGAAATTGGTAAAAAAGGGTAACATTGTGCTAATTTTAGGAGCCACAGGAAAATCGGGGTTAATGTGTTCGTACATTGCTAAAACTATTTGTGGTAAGGAAGGTAAGGTAATTGGCCAAGCAAGGAATGATACTCGTGCAGAATTTCTTAGAAGTACAGGATTTTGTGATGAAATTATTGTTGCTGATGTATTGAAACCGGTAGAAGTGTTAGAAAAAGTCTTAAAAATTAATAACGAGAAGGAAATCGATCTTACTATCAATTGTTTGAGCATTCCAAATACCGAGATGTCAAGTATTCTTCCGGTTCGTGATGGGGGTGTAGTCTATTTTTTCTCAATGGCAACAAGTTTTACTAAAGCTGCTTTGGGAGCAGAAGGTGTAGGAAAGGATGTAACAATGATTATTGGTAATGGCTATACTAAACATCATGACCAAATAGCTTTAGAGGTACTTCGGGAATCAAAGGTTTTGAGAGAGATATTCGAAGAAAAATATGTACACCGTTAAATTTCATTACTTTGGTTTAATTTTCTTCTTATAAGTTTCAGAATTACCCTTATGAATTACTTTATCAGTTTTTGTTTTATAATGAATCAAGTTTACTCTATTAAACAATCTTTTTAGTTCAAGAAACTTTACTATTATTAGAATAAAATATACAAATAGCTTTAGTATAATGAAAGTAAATAGACGGAAAGAATTGTTCCCTCATGTAAATGATGATGAATGGAATGACTGGCGTTGGCAAGTAAAGAATCGAATAACCACTTTTGAAGAACTCAAAAAGTATATCAAACTCACCGAGGAAGAAGATGATCCTAGACTTTTGGAAGAATATCGGATGGCGATAACACCTTATTATTTATCTCTAATTGACCCCGATGACCCTTATGATCCAATCAGAAAACAAGCAATTCCCACAATTTATGAATTGGAAAGATATACTGGAGATCTTGAAGACCCTTTAAGCGAGGATATTGATTCTCCTGTTGAAGGTTTAACTCACCGTTATCCAGATAGGGTATTGTTTTTAGTTACTGAAGTTTGTTCGATGTATTGTCGACATTGCACACGAAGAAGATTTGCGGGTCATCATGACATGGCACCCCCTCAGAAACAAATCGATGAATGCGTTGAATATATAAGGGATACTCCTAAAATTAGAGATGTGCTATTATCTGGTGGAGATGCGTTATTAATCTCAAATAAGAAACTCGAGGAGATTTTAAAAAAATTGAAAGAAATTCCTCATGTAGAAATAATTCGAATTGGTTCCAGGGCTCCCGTCACTAATCCTTTTAGAATTACACCTGAATTATGTCAGATTCTGAAAAGATATCATCCGATTTGGTTTAATACACATTTCAACCATGCGAATGAAATTACAGAAGATTCAACAAAAGCATGTGAGATGTTAGCTGACGCAGGCATCCCAATGGGTAATCAATCTGTTCTTTTAAGAGGAGTGAATGATTGTATTCATGTAATGAAAAAGTTAGTGCAGGGTTTAGTAAAAATACGGGTTAGACCTTACTATATTTATCAATGTGATCTTTCGATTGGATTAGGACATTTTAGAACAAGTGTGGCACAAGGAATTGAAATAATTGAGGGACTAAGAGGACATACCTCTGGATTATGTGTACCGACATTTGTAGTTGACGCCCCTGGAGGAGGTGGTAAAATTCCCGTTATGCCAGATTATACGATTTCTCAAGGTAATACTCGTGTTGTATTAAGAAACTTCGAAGGAGTAATAACAACTTATGAAGAACCGAACGATTATGTTCCAAATTGCCATTGTGAGGACTGTGAGAAGCAAATTGGAGTTAGTGCTCTACTAAGTGGTCAAAAAATGACAATTGAGCCAGAAGATATGGTTAGAAAATTAAGAAGAAAAAAACTAAGTAAATAAAACTCGATCTAAGAATTACCCATATTAACTTATTTGCGTTTTGCGAGACCATGGATTTATTTATAGATTATTTTACCAAAATAGAGACTCCCAAAGTAATCTCAATAATAGGTCTCGCAAAAAATGTTTCTAAAACTACAACTTTAAATTATATTATTAGGAACATCAAGGAAGATTATATTTTGGGTCTCACCTCAATTGGTAGAGATGGTGAAAAGTATGATGTCATTACCGATTTACCAAAACCTCAAATTTACATTAAAAAAGGAACTTATGTAGTTACTGCGAAGCAGTGTTTTGAGGAAAGTGAAATAAAGTTTGAAATTATCAAGCCCATGGGTATTAATACTCCCTTAGGAGAGATTATTATCCTCAAGGCACAGGGGGAAGGATATATTGAGTTAGCTGGTCCATCAATAAACAGCCAGTTAAAAAAGATTTGTATACAATTAAAAGACCTTGGTTGTGATCTAATTCTAATTGATGGAGCATTTGACAGAAGATCATATTCAACTCCTTTAATCTCAGATGCTACCATTATCTCAACAGGAGCTTCTGTTTCGAGAAATATGAAAGAAGTTATAGATTTAACGGTTCATACTATTAAATTATTAAATTTAGAACAAGAAACAAATAACACAATTTTAAAGCTTTCCGAAAAAATAATGAAAGAATCCAAAATTGGTCTTATCAGTAGCAACAATTCAATCAAGTTATTAAATGTAGCAACAGCCTTAGATTCAGCTAAATTAATAATTGATAATCTCGAAGAAGACTCTAGCTATATTGTAATAAATGGTGCTATCACTGATAAACTGTTAGAAGATTTGATCAAATCTATTCAAAAGTACAGAGGAATCACATTCTTAGTGAGTGATGCTACAGCATTGTTTTTAAGCAAAAAAACTTTAAAAAAGTTCCAAAAGAAGGTAGGTAGTATAAAAGTTCTAAACCCTATAAAAATTATCGCGGTGACTATAAATCCAACTTCTCCAGATGGGTATGAGTTTGATAAAGATGATTTTTTAAAATCATTAGCTAAAGAAGTTAATATCCCCGTATATAACCTTGGAGTTAATGATTAAATAAGTAAAAAATAAGTGAAATTTATTATGGAAAAAGAAAGTAAACTTAATTTAGATTTTTCAATAGTAAGTAAAGCAAGAGAATCAGCAAAAAATATTGCTTTAGATACACAAAAATTCATAGATCAATACAGTACTACTACAGTAGAAAGAACTGTGTGTAGATTATTTGGTATCGATGGTGTAGATGAATTTGACGTTCCGTTACCAAACGTAGTGGTTGATAATATTAACACCAAATTAGAAATCGGAGCAGCACTATATATTGGAAATGCAATTTTGCATACTGGCTTAACACCTCAAGCAATTGCTGAAAAAGTTGGTGAAGATGAATTGAATCTGCTTGATTTGCCATTAAAAGACATTTCTGAGATCAAGGTAAAAATCAATTCAATTGCGAAAGAAAAATTGCAGACTATATCTCGTAATAAAAATACCAGAAAAGAACTAATAAATAAGTATGGAGAGAAAGTTGGGCCTCTTATTTATGTTATTGTAGCAACTGGTAATATTTATGAAGATATAGTTCAGGCTCAAGCAGCAGCACGTCAAGGGGCAGATGTGATCGCGGTAATCAGATCTACAGTACAGAGTCTTCTTGATTATGTTCCATATGGTGCAACCACGGAAGGTTTTGGAGGAACTTATGCAACTCAAGAAAACTTTCATTTAATGAGAAAGGCATTAGATGAAGTAAGTGAGGAATTAGGACGCTATGTTCGATTGACTAACTATTGTTCAGGATTATGTATGCCAGAAATTGCGGTAATGGGAGCATTTGAAAGGCTTGATATGATGCTTAATGATTCACTTTATGGGATTTTGTTCCGCGATATTAATATGAAAAGAACATTAATAGATCAATACTTCTCAAGAATGATAAACGCATATGCAGGAACTATAATTAATACTGGTGAAGATAATTATTTAACAACTGCAGATGCTTATGATGCGGCTCATACTGTTCTAGCTTCTGAATTTATCAATGAGCAATTTGCCTTACTTGCAGGCTTAAAAGAGGAACTGATGGGATTAGGACATGCTTTTGAGATGAATCCTGACTTAAAAAACGGTTTTTTATACGAGCTTGCTCAAGCCCAAATGGCAAGAGAGATCTTTCCAAACGCTCCCCTTAAGTACATGCCTCCTACGAAATATATGACCGGGAATATCTTCAAGGGACACATTCAAGATGCACTTTTTAATATTATTACAATTATGACTAACCAACGAATTCATCTTCTAGGCATGTTAACCGAAGCCATCCATACTCCCTTAATGGCAGATAGAGCTTTATCCATAGAAAATGCGAAGTACATTTTCAATAATATGGAATCCATAAGTGAAGAAATTAATTTTAAAAAGGGGGGAATAATAGAAAAAAGAGCGAATGAAGTACTTTCTAATGCTTACGATTTATTGAAGCTAATTGAAAAACAGGGATTATTCACGACAATTGAGAAAGGTATTTTTGCGAATATTAAAAGATCTATAAATGGAGGTAAAGGTGTTGATGGAGTATTTCCAAAACATAAAGATTATTATAATCCATTTATGGAAATTATGGTTAATGAATTAATAAAGGAGGAGAATTAAAATGGGTGGAGGATTATACTCTACTGAAAAGAAAGAATTTGATAGGCAACTTGATTTAACAAGACTTAAACCCTATGGAGACACTATGAATGATGGGATAGTTCAATTAAGTTTTACCTTATCCATTGAAGATACTGAGAAAGCAGTGATGGCAGCTAAAGAATTGGCAAATAAAATGGGATTAAAAGATCCCGAAGTGGTATATCATGCGGCTTTAGATAAAGGATTTACATTTTTTGTCGTTTATGGGGAACTAATTCATACTATCGATTATACCAAGATCAAGGTAGATACTGTCAAAGTAGACATTATGTCTAAAGAAGAAATTAATAATTATATTAAAGCAAAAGTTGGGCGTAAACTAATTGTTCTTGGTGCTTCAACAGGTACTGATGCTCATACAGTAGGAATTGATGCAATTATGAATATGAAGGGATTTGCGGGGCATTATGGTCTAGAAAATTATGAAATGATAGAGGCTTTTAACCTTGGCAGCCAAGTAACCAATGAAGAATTTGTTAAAAAAGTTATAGAACTTAAAGCAGATATATTACTTGTTTCTCAAACAATCACACAGAAGGATATACATGTAAAGAATTTAACTCAGTTAGTAGATCTCTTGGAAGCAGAAAAAATAAGAGATAAGGTTATACTAATATGTGGAGGAGCAAGGATAAGTAATGAGTTAGCTAAGGAATTAGGATTTGACGCAGGATTTGGTCCAGGTACGTATGCTGAAAATGTAGCGTCTTTTTTCATAAAAGAATTTGTGTCACGATCCAAATTAAATTAATAAGTTCCGTGTTAATCCATCAAAAAAAAAATATTATAAATTTGGTTTTAAAATTAATTCACATGGAATATTTAGTAGTATAGGTATGTTACTGATTCTTTAACTTTCCAAATATCCCAAAAGTTATATCTCATAGGCTTATAAGTCCACGTCTCGTAGAGCATTAATTGATCATATGCATGATCACTTGGGATACCTGGAAATTGCACAAATCCACTTTGACCAGGTGGAATTACATTTACAGCATGTGGTGCTGGTTTCCACCACCTATTCCACCATTTACCTCTTACCATTTCTGCAATTTGGTTATAAGTACCTCGATTCATAGCATGCATAGTAGGAGCTGGTAATGCACCTTGTTGATCAAAGGTAACAGTTCTAACAGGAGTAAGCCAAAGTGATATATCTGATCCCTTTTCTGCAATCAATTCAACCATAGTCTCGTTGAGTACACGATTGATGACTTCATCTCTATCTTCGCCATTTAAATAGTCAAAGGAAAGTGGTAATTTCGAATCTACACCATCAAATACATGAATTAATGTGCTAGAACCTCCATTAACTCCTGGTTCATCGAAAACTTCGCCGAATATCTTACTATACCATCTTTCAAATATGGTAAGACCCGGATCGTCATATGTGGCACTAGGATCAGGCCAAGTTGGGGGTACAATATCATTGTAGTGCTCATTCCAAGATTCAAGATAGGGTAGCGCGGTTTGAACATTAGGTTCGGAGGATGTGCTTGCAGCATCGATTAGATAATCAAGAAAGTTCATTGCTGGGATATGATTGTATCCTGCATCCATATTTATTCTATTCATATCTTCAAATGAGATCGCATCATCAGCCGTAAGTAATTCCTGTATACGTTTGATACGATGTCCTTCACCCCAGTCTGCCTCTGCATATGGCCAATTAGCGATTGGTTTATTATTCCAATTTGCCAAAAATCCATCCTTTGGATCAATGCATTTTGGCATTTCCTCAAAACCAGTTAATCCAACCCATTCTTCTTCTCCTGTTCCATTTAATGGAAATCGATCATCAATAATTCGCCCTCCGACTCCAGTTTCTGGTTTTATTGGGAATGTTCCTGCATGCCAATAGCCCACTCTACCATTTCTATCTGCCCATAAGAAATTATGTGAAGGTTGTATTGTTTTAACAGCTTTTTGGAAATCCCAAATATGTCTTGCTTGCTGAAATAGAGACCAGCCTTCTTCTGCGGCTAATTCATTTTTATAATACGGAGCTTTAATTGTAAATGCAAGATGGTTGACTTCATCAATAAATAGAATAGGTCCATGAATAGTACGGTAGATCGATCTTGTCTCAGTTGGTTGAATAGCAGAATAAAATGTTTCAGTCCTAACCTCCATATCCACCCATTCACCATTGTACCAATATTGAGTGTGGTCTAATGGGTTTAGTTCTTCTACATAGGTATCCATTACATCCGAACCACCTGTCGTAGATGTCCAAGCTCCATATTTATTAACTCCTATCAAAATTGAGGGTGCTTGTGGCATCATCATTCCAACAGCATCAATTCCTGCCCCATGTAAGCCTACTTCAAGAACTATTTGAGGAATTGTATGTCCCATCTGAGGTCCTCCCAGCTCCATAGCATTACCGGTTGTTGTTCTTTTTGGACTAACAACCCATGCGTTACTTCCGAATTTTGTAGGAACGCCAAGAGATTCAAGTAATTGAGTTTGACCCATTCTAATTTTTTCATATTCATTAAAAGCCGTCTCAAAACCATCAGGTAAAAACATCATAGAACTAGATGAACCAGATGAAGGAAATTTGCATCCACTGCCCTGAATTGTTACTTCTGCTCCAGGATCTTGTTGTGGATAAAGATCATTGAACATCATCCATCCTTGCGTTTCACCGTACAGAGCCTGCAGAGCTTGTAAAGCTGCATAATAGTTTAATTCATTTCCACCAGTACCACCAAATCTCCAAGCCATCATTACGGTAATAACCGCACTATCTGCAATCGTAAATGGTTCTGGAAGAATTCCATTAGCAAGGTATTCGATAGGCATTAGAGATGGATCTCCACCTAAAAGGGCTGTAGTCGCTTCAGAAATGTAGTAGTTTACTCCATCGATATACGCTAAGTTCATCTCCTTGAGCTTGGCATTTGGCTGAGTAGGTACCCAATTATCAAAAATCTCTTGCAACTCTTCCTTACTATAACCTAACTTTCTTGTTTGATAATCTTGTTCAATCGTGGCTAATCCAAACTCAGCTAAACTCCCGAATGCTGCTCTTCTAAATATGTCCGCTTGCCAAAGCCTATCCTGTGCCATAGCATAACCCGCTCCGAATGCAAGACCCTCCTTTGTTTTAGCAAATACATGAGGAACACCAAAATTATCTCTTATTATTGTGATTTTTTCTCGACCCCAGGCTTTTCCTCGAGGACATGCAGAAACGATAGGCACAAGAGAAAAGATGAATAGGATTGAAAGAACAGATACCAAAATTTTCTTTTTCATATTGTTAGATCACTTTTTTTAAGTCATTTTTAATAAAATTTTTCGTAATGTAACTCTTCCTATAGTTGTATATAAATCTTTTTTTTTCACAAATTAAGCTTAGAATATTATTAAAATTTAGAATTAGTTTTAATAAAAATTTATAAATCTGAAATCTTGTAAAAAATGTTATTTAATTTCTAATTCCTTTTAAACAAAAAAGGTTTAATGAAATTGTTAATTTTAATTCATGGTAATAAAAGGATATGATATATCATGCCTAATTCAAAATATTATATCGATTTGGATGATGAATATTGTGCTCATAACTACCATCCTATTCCTGTTGTCATTTCACGTGCAGAAGGCGTTTGGGTTTATGATCCAGAAGGCAAGAAGTATTTAGATTGTTTATCGGCATACTCAAGCCAGAATGCAGGTCATTGTCATCCCGAAATTATTGCAGCTTTAAAAGAACAAGCAGAAATTGTAACCTTGTCATCGCGTGCTTTTCATAATGATAAGATGGGGCCATTCCTAAAAATGTTAGCACAGATTGTCGGTCCCCACATCAATGATCCTTCAAACTCAGGAATTATGTCTATTCCAATGAATACAGGAACAGAGGCCGTATCAACTGGATTAAAAGTGGCACGAGCCTGGGGGTATATTAAGAAAAAAATCCCAAAAAATGAAGCTAAAATTATAGTCTGTCGAAATAATTTTCACGGGCGAACTATTACTATTGTTGGGTTTAGTTCTGACATTTCGGCAGTAAGATATTATGGAAATTTCGGACCATATACACCTGGTTTTGAAATTATTCCATATGGGAATGCAGAAGAATTAGAAAGTGTCATCCTAGAAATTGGACCTGAAAAAGTAACGGCCTTTTTGGTTGAACCAATTCAAGGAGAAGCCGGAGTGAATGTACCTCCAGAAGGATATTTAAAAAAGGTAAGAGAAATATGTACTAAATACAACGTTTTACTTATTCTAGACGAAATTCAAACGGGTTTTGGGAGAACTGGAAGATTTTTTGCCTGTGATCATGAAGATGTAAAACCCGATATGTTATTACTTGGTAAAGCTTTAGGAGGTGGTGTTTATCCTGTTTCTGCTTGTGTTACAAATAAAGAAATAGTAGGTCCAGATGTTATTATTCCTGGAAGTCACGGTAGCACATTTGGTGGAAATCCTTTAGCAAGTGCAATCGCAATGAAGTCAATAGATATTCATTTACGTGAGAACCTTGCAGAGAGAGCAAAAGAAATGGGTGCATATTTTATTAAACGACTAAGGGAAATTGGAGAAAAAAGAACTATTATTCCAATAAAAGAGATTAGAGGTAAAGGATTGCTAATAGCGATTGAATTTACCGACGATGCTAGGCATATTGTTGAAAAATTAAAAAACAATGGTATTTTGGCTAAAGATACCCATTCCACAACAATACGGTTTGCACCTCCATTGGTAATAACCCGAGAAGAAATCGATTGGGCGCTGGATATCATAGAAAAAGTAATTGTAAAACAATAAAATAAAAACTTTCTAATATTTTATATTCCGTTATTATTTATATATCATTGTTCCAGCTTTTCCTTCTAAAGCCTTTATTATCTTATCAATTGATGTAATTATCGCTTTTTCTCCACCTGATTCTAAAAAGTTGACAACAGCTTGAATTTTTGGCCCCATACTGCCAGGAGGAAATTCTCCTTCCTCCAAATATTCTTTTGCTTTAGTGATTGATAGTGTTTCTAAATCTTTTTGATCACTGCTTCCATAATTAAGAGCAACTTTTTCCACATCAGTAGCGATCAACAAAATATCTGCATTAATTTGTTCTGCTAATTTGGCACTGGCAAGATCCTTATCTATTACAGCTTCGACTCCATAAAGTCTTTTATTCTCCTTAATAACTGGGATGCCCCCACCTCCGCATGCTATAACTATCCAACTTCCCAACTCCATTAACTTTTTTATTTCACGCCACTGGTAGATTTTTATTGGTTTTGGAGAAGGGACAACTCGACGATAACCTTTAGCGGTTTTTACATATCCTGGTTTTGGTACCGAATATGCGGGACCTATCGGTTTAGTAGGATTAAGGAAAGCAGGATCCTCTGCATCAACTTTAACATAAGTAAGAACAGTGAGGAAAAGTTTTTCTTCATCAAGGTCGATTTTCATCAGCTCCTCATCTAGAGTGGATTCGATCATGAAACCAATTTGACCTTGAGTCTCAGCTACTAAGATTTGTAATGGTCTTTTTGAAACGGCTTTCGTAGCTTCTTGTTGCAGTAATAGATTCCCAACTTGTGGGCCATTACCATGAGTTATGATAATATTATATTCTTTAGCTAATTGTGCAATTTGGCTAATAGGTACTCTTAGGTTTCGAAACTGCTCTTCTGTTGTACCCTCATCACCAAATTTTATAAGAGCATTTCCACCTAAGGCGACGATTAGTGTTTTCAATGCAAAACCTCTAGTGAGAAAATATTTCACATAAATGAAAAAATTATAATATTATACTTATTATTTAAAATTTTTCTCAGGGGACTTCAACTAACGTAATTATCAATTACATTTGAGAAGGAACTATTATTCAAACTTGAATTGGTTTTGTACTATAAAGTTTTTCGTAAATTCAACCTTTTTTTCAATAAATGTCTGATTTGATCTTCTAATCCAGTTAATTCTATCCTAGATGTAAGATTTAAGTTTGAATGCTTTAGATCTTTCCAATTATTATGATATTTCGATAATTTTATTTTTTCTTCTTCGATCTGTTTATTCAATAAATTTAAGCTATACTTTTCGGCAATATGCTCTGCTTGAGTTAATAATTGTCGAGTTTCTTCAAATTCTAAAATTAGCAATTTCAATTTAGCTTGTATTAAATATGATTCAGCTAATAACCAATATGACTGTGAATTTCTAGCTATATTCATTATTTGATTTACATAGAATACAAGCTCATCCAAATATTTTAAATTATGTGATTTACTAAGGTTGAAAATGAGAATATCACACAAATTGAGAAGAGTCAAAATCATAATTTCATAGGTAGAGAATTTATCGTCAAGAATTTGTTTTAAAATAACTTCCGCTTCGTTACGCTTACTATTTTCAGTATTGGCCTTCAATATTAGAGCCTTATTGAAAAAATATATTAAATCGACGTGTTTATTATTTAATTGACTGCTTAAGTTCTCTAAATCAATCAGATGTTGTTCTGCTCTTTCGAGATCACCCTTCTCAATTAAAATTTGAATTATAAAATCATATGGTAATGCCTTTTTTATCGTGATTCCCAGTTCTTCACTAAGAATTAAACTTTGCTCTAAATACTCTAAAGCACGATCGAACAGACCTTTTCTTTTATAAGGATCTCCTAAATTATTAAGAATTGCGGCCATCCGCTCCTTATTATTAAGTTCCTTGAAAATAGTTAGACTTTTTTCAAAATTTAAAATGGTACGATCTAAATTTCCTTTAAGGCCATAAATACACCCTTTCAGATTAAATCCACAAGCAATATCAAATTTTATGTCATTTTCCTTGGCTAATGAAAATCCTTGTTTAATAATCTCTAATCCACGGTCTAACTCTCCTTTATAAACACCTACTATCCACCCAAAATCCAAAAGGGCTCTAGCGATCTCCTTTTTTTCTCCCATTTCTTTTCGAATTGCTAGACTCTCCTCTAAATGCTTTATAGATAAAGCAAAATCAAGTGTACGCCCATAATACCTTCCTTTTTCATAATCAATAGTAGCTTTTCTTCTTTTGTACTCGATAGGCGGGTAGTGAGCCAGTGTTTTTAACATTTCCTCACTTTGCCTAATAAATTTAAAAGCATTTTCTAATTCATAAAGAAAGATTGAAGCCCTGGCCATATTTAATAAAGCATCGACGGAGAAAAGGCTTTTCCCTATACTTAAACTCACTTCATAAGCTTTTTGCGCAAAATCAATAACAATTTCATACATCCCCTTTTGATAGAAAAGTTCACATTTGAGAAGATTTAATTTTATATTATTATATTGAGATGCTTCTCCTATCTGTTCAAACTCTTTCATCATTTTAATGGCTTCTTCATGTTTGCCTTGATCTATAAGTTTTTCTACTTGAATGAATTCAGTTGCTTCTGAATTTAACATATTTTGGACACCCGATTTCTATCTTTTTATAGATTTTTTGGATTTTAAATTTTTTGTAAGTTCGAAAAATGCGGAATAAGGTAATGTCATGTCGATACATGTAATTGCATTATTCTCATCTATTTCATTTCTCATTAATAATTGTCGAAGTTTCATGAGATATTCAATACGTAAATCTAGAAAATCTTGAAAGCGTTCTTTATCAATACGGATTATAGAAAAGGAAGGTTCATTTATATCTGATAAAAAATTTTTATAAATTCTTTTTGCCACTTCAAGATTTTCAATATTTTCTAATTGATCTTGAAAATATTTAAGTATCATTTCCAAATATTCAAACCGTTTTTCGATATCTTTTATAAAATTTCGATATTGATCAATTTTTGAATTATAGAAATTTTGAAGCGTTTCCGGATCATCAGGTAACTTTTCTTCATCCCAATCTTCTTCCACTTTTTTGAATTTTGGATTAATTCGATAAAATTTTGGAGGAATTTTTTCTCCTCTTTCTTTTTTCCCCCTCCTTGATATTAAAAGATTATCCTCCTCCATCCCAGTTAAAACACGCCCCACAGTTGACTTGCTTCGTTTGACATAATAAGTTAACTCTGTGACATTTAATTCATTATAAAGGTCCAAAATCATCCAAATATCATGGCGTAATGGATGTTCCTCAATTAATTCTAACCAATTTTTTTCTTTCTCGGCTTTCATATCGCTTTTTATCATTAGTTCACCTTATCTGATCTAAATTTACGTATAATCTTGTTTTATTCTTCCATTTAGACAGTCTCAAGCGTTTTGTCGACAATTTTTTACCTATTTATATGAGATACAGATGCTTCTTAAATATCTAATCTGAAAAATCTTCTTCAATTATAAATTAGTAACAATAACATTTAAATATGACCCTTCCTATTTTGATCAATATATCGGTCGTCTCAAAATCAATGATTTATGGCACGATTTATCAAAAAAATCTTAAAAAAAAAGTGAAGACATTATAAATAAATCGAAATTAATATCGAAAGTTCTTGTAGCATTATCAGTAACAGTTGTACTCTTTGGATTTTCCACAACATCAAGAGCCGGCATTCCCCCTTTCATTTTTCATTATTATTCTAATTATAATCATATTGAGAGTGGATGGTATACAGAATATACGGAGATTCCTGATGATGAGGAAAGTTTATATTTCATAGCCATAGGCGCGACTGAAGATGAGATCTCATCAGGATTATATCCTAAACTCCCTTTTGAGATAAAGTTATTTATTGATGATGAAGAGATAAGCTTACGTAGGGCGCAATTCTACGACAAAGAGGGAAACATTTGGGGAATACCAAGAGTACATTGGTGGATCTTTTACCAAACCTTTAGAATGGGATACTTTGAAGAAGGGAACCATATTGTTAGGGAGGAATCTTTCGTTCAAAAACCTTACTTAGGAAGCGAAGTATATGGATGGCGGCATTTTGTTAACTTCTATGGACCTCCGGAATTTTATGGACCTTTAGGAGTACCAAATATTGTCTACCATACATTAAATGTGTACTAAAAATTTGCTTTAAAAGGGATCATAATATAAAATTTTAAGAGTGAACTATACAAATGAGTAGTAAAAAATTTCTTAGAAATGTCGGATTTGGGCTAATAATAACTATGTTCCTCATTGGAATAGTAAGTGGTGTATCGGCTCAACCATATAAAACAATTAGTATTACGGGAAAAGTAAGTGGTCCATGGGGAACAGTCAATCTTCATATAAGTGCAAGGGGAGATCAGAAATTGATAAAAGGAAAGGGTGTAGGATTTCATATTGAAATGCTTGCGGAAATTACATTTACAATCACAGGTGAAATAAATGAGAACTCCATAACATTACAAGGATATGTAATACAAACACCTTTAAATTTTAATTTTCTCATAGGATTACCTCTTTGGGTTTATGCAGATGCTTCAACTGGATATATATATCAAAATTTTGCCATGGTAATGGAATTTGAAGGGATAGGGATAGTAGTTATCAATAATTAATCCATAAGAATATGTACTAAATAATTTAAGGGAGAAATAAAAATGAGGGCTTAAATTTTTAATGAAAAATAGAATGAGAGGAATAAGTTTAGAAAACTGGCTTCTCGATTGACCACACCTAAACTAATATTCCTCAATTCTATATATTTTTTTATTATTTATTAAGACTTTTTTGACAATATTAATCATTTATCATATCCCGAAAAAAAAAGAAAGCTAGAGTTAAATTTCTATATACCAATGATAGATTGAACTAATTTCAAGTACGTTATATAAAATTCCTTTTAAATCGGTTTTATGGACATTATATACAATGCTTGTCGGTAGTGGTGCGTGAGTTAAGGTAACGGGATTATCGAAATTAAGGTTAAAGATGTAAGACTGAATTTCTTTACAAATTTCATCTCTTAAATTTGAATCAAATTCTTTACTCGCATCTAATAATAGATTTGTTAAATAGGTGTCGTTAATGCGAGAGAAACAAGCTGTTGAATTAATGTTAAACAAAGGATTAAGCATATTAAAGGCATCTAAATAATCAGGAGTCCAACTTATCACGCTAACTTCCATTTCCCAGGGTGAATCTTCACCAGTTTCCAAATATTCTCCAAAAGTTCGAATAGTTTTGTGAACATCAACGCCGATTAATTCCCAACTCTGTTCAAACACTAAATTTAATGCGAAACCGACTCCTGATTCGAATATTTCATTTAATTCAATGGTTCTAAGTGATAATGCTTTCCAACCTGATTCTGTTGTTCCGGGGAAAGTTGAATCAAGTAATGTCGTTTCTGTGGGAAACATTGATTTTATTATCTCCCTTGCCCACTCAACTGCTGCCTCATAACCATAGATATCTTGCCAGTAATCAGGTAGAATTATTGATGAATTGTGAGCGGACATTGCTCGAGGAATCGCAGGAATTCCATTACTTAACGTCCCCTGTCCTATCTCTTGCTTAATATATGAATAATTAATCGCTAGAGAAAGAGCTTTTCTCCAAGTTGCATTTAATGTTTGATAGTCATATGAATGGTTATCTGCGGGATCACCCGGACCGCAGTAAAACTCAATATAATTATAACTTAAACTTTCACCCACCTCCTCTACATGAATATTTGTTGAAGAATTAAAAATATCAATAAAGGATGGTAGGATCGCTCTCCCCATATAATCAAATTGTCCTCCTAACATCGCATTCATTCTCGAAATAGGATCCCCAGTTATTTTGAACACTACTTCCTCAAAGTATGGATTGGTTCGCCAATATCTCTCCCATCTTTCTAACCTAACTTCACTATTCCTTTTATAATTAATGTATTTAAAAGGACCAGTACCCACTAATTTCTCTGAAGCTATATCAATATATCTATCAATAGGTGTGGAGCTAGGAGAACATATATACGTAGCGGTAAACGTTAATAAATCTAATAATGCATTAAATTGAGAATTTAAATATATAGTAAAATTGTATTTACTCGGAACTTCAAAATGATTAAATAAAAGTGTACCATTATTCAAATAATATAAAGAAGAAGCTAATGCTTCCGATTGATTTGCAGGAAGTGTACCACTCGCATTACAGAAATAAACAAGCCTCTCAAAATTCCATTTAACTGCATCAGCATCTAAACTCGTTCCATCATGAAAAAATACATCTTCTCGAATTTTAAATGAAATTTTTGTATTGCTATGCCAATGCCATGATTCTGCTAACTTCGGTTTTACAAAATAATTTGGATGACTTGATGTGTCATATTCAACTAATCCTTCAACGACCTGCTGTTCGATACCGTGAGACAATCCATCCCAAGTATCAACAGGATCTATAGAAAAAGGATCGTTAGGATATCCTATAACGCAGGTTACTTTCTCATAATGTGAAAAAAATCCCCCAAATATCAAAAGAACTATATTTCCAATTCCCGATGCGGTCAAAAGGACTACTAAAAGAACAATTGCTAAATTTTTCTTTTCTAAATGCAAAATTGATCACACTTAATTCGAAAATGCTAATTTGACATTTCAGTTAGATTTTCTATACTAATTATTAGAGACGTGTTACCATAAAAATATTTCTTTCTGATGTAGTTATAAAGATCCAAGCAATATTATGTAATTAGTCTACAATTTTTCTCGTAAAAATAGCATAATAGCTTTTTGGATATGTAATCGGTTTTCTGCTTGGTCAAATACAATAGATTGAGGTCCATCAATTACATCAGCAGTTTGTTCATACCCTCTCATTGCAGGGAGACAATTCATAAAAATTGCATCTTTTTTTGCGGTTTTCAAAATTGACGATGTAACTTGAAAAGGAGTAAAAGCCTTTTTCCGTTCTTCTTCTTGAACTAATGGTATTCCATAACTCATCCAACTATCTGTATACACTACATCAGAATCTCTAGCAGCTTGGATCGCATCATGAGTTACTCTTATATCGGCTCCAGAATCTTTAGATATTTCTGAAACTTCATCTAAGACTATTTGTTCCGGAGAATACTCTTGACCATTTGGACAAGCGACATCCATCTTTAACCCAAACATTGCACAAATCCTCATGAGATCATAAGTTACGTTATTATGTGCATCCCCAAAATAGGAGAGCTTGAAATCATCAAGTTTTGCTTTTTTTTCTTTAATCGTTTGGAAATCTCCCAGAATTTGGCAAGGATGTGCGAAGTCATCAAGCATGTTGATAATAGGAACATTAGCATATTTCGCTAGGTCCCAAATATCCTGTCTTTTATATACTCGCGCAGCAATAATGTTCACAAATCTTGAGGCTACTTTTGCTGTATCGCTAATGTTCTCTTTTTTTCCAAGTGGAGAGTCTTGAATTGAATAAAAAATCGCGTGCCCCCCTAATTGTTGCATCCCTGTTTCGAAAGAAATGCGAGTTCTTAAGGAAGGCTTTTCAAATAACATTAAGAGGGTCTCCCCCTCCAAGGAAGATTTGAATTTCTTGGGGTTTCTCTTTATTTCAATAGCTTTATCGATAACATTTTCGCATTCTACACGTGAAAAGTCAGATACTTTTAATAGATTTCGTACCATCTTAATTAATTTATACTTATAATATCTGTTAATTCTTTATAATATGAAATGATTAAAATTATTTCGTAATAATTATAATAATTTGGCACGAAATCAAAGACCTTTCAGATAATAGCAATGGTATCGTCAAAACTACTAATATTGTGATAATTAGTCTCAATATCTGAAAGATATTTAGAAACTAATTGAGTACTAAATAACTTTAAGCCATTGTTTTTGGATCTAACCAAAATCACGAACCAACTTGTAGAATCCAATGTACTGAAAACAAGAAGATAACTCTGTTCCTTCTTTTTCTCGCATAGAGTAATGTCAAGATTCCACTAATTAAAGAATTTTAAAAGTTATTTCAAATTCCTAATTCGAGTACATCCAATAGATTTAAAATGAAAACTTACTTTCCATTACCCAAAGGAAAACAATTTCATTATGAATCAGCAAAAAAAAGTTACTCTCAGCAAAATAAAATTACTATCTAATATAAATAAAATTTTAAATGGAATTTTATCTATATTCGGAGCAATTATCTTTATTGCTATTCTAGTATTAATTATGATTCAAGCATTTCCACCAGCAAGATCTGTTTTACAGGATATGAATTTTGAACGTTATCTATTTATTAGACGCTTATATAATTTTATGTATGCTTTTCTTACTTCAATGATTGTTACAGGGATAATTGGTATTATCTCTTTAATACCTATTACAATTTTAATAAGTAAAAAGTTGAAGAACCTCCAATCAATATTCATTAATCAAGATCAAAACAACCGTTATATCCTGTTCCGAAAAACTTCAAAAAGACCTATAGAACCCCCAAAATTTTTTTAGATTGAGTTTTATTTTAACGCTTCTTCTTTGAAAAATCCCTCTTTAGGGGTTAAGCTATTTAATATTAATTCATCACCAGGTGTAAGTTTCTCAATTATTACACGAGAGATAATTTCTCCTAATCCTGGACCTAACATAAATCCCTGACCACACATACCAACGGCATTGATATATCCGTGGGTATCTTCAATAGGCCCTATAATTGGGTTGCCATCGAGGGTCATTGGATATAAACCGCGCCAAGTTCTTCTAACCTTGATGTTTTTTAAACGGGGTATAAGCTGAACCATTCTTTTCGTGATTTGAGGTAAAAATGAACTTGTTTCTCTCCTATCAATTCCAGGTATATTTGGATTAGGTGTTAGACAAAAAATTATCTTCCCTTCATTATTTTGATAAAAATAATAATTATTCGAATTTCCGAACTTTTCATCAATACAAGGACTAATATCAACTACCATTGGAGAGAAAAACTTTTTCACAGGCTCAGTAATTCCAGCTTCATGAGATTCTGGTTCGACAGGGAGATCCAAACCGATCATATTACCAATATTCTTTGCCTGTGCCCCGGCGGCATTAATAACAGTATTTGCTTTGTATTTTGCTTTAGTTGTTTTAACCCCTATGATAGAACCTTTTTTCAGGTTAATATCAATTACCTTTTCGTTAAAAAGATATTTTGCACCTAATTCTTTTGATTGACGAAAAAATGCATGCAAAGCTAAAAGTGGAGATGCATTCCCATCTTCAGGACTATAAGTACCTCCTAACAAACCCTCTTCATTAATACCTGGAATAAGTTCTTTGATCTTTTCTGTATCAATAAAATCAATGTTCAAGCCAAAATTTTTTTGGATCTTTACTGTGTCTTGAAGTAAAACTTTATCTCCTTCCGAGTAGGCTAAGAACGTGTATCCACCTTGATTCCACCAGATATCATCTCCATAGATTTCTTCCCAATTAGAAAAAATCTCAATTGATCGTATACATATTAACGCTTTTCCGATATTGGAGTGTGTCGCCCGGATCCCACCAATTGCATGCTTATTGTCTGCTTGAGCGACGGAAGGTAAAGCATCGATAACAAGTGTTTTAAGACCATCTCTAGCCGTTGCTAAGGCTGTTGGAACACCTATACTCCCAGCACCAAT
>JBHLOF010000079.1:0-20363 GCA_048940805.1 Promethearchaeota archaeon | reverse complement strand
CGTGAAATTGACGACAAAAAACGAGTAAGAATTTTTAGAATAAAACCAATAAAGATTTATTTACAAAATTGTGTATAATGCATAGATTTACATTAATGTGAACCGATAAGAAGTAGAAAGATAAATCAATACCTTAATATCAAACCAGCAATAAGTATAAATAATAAGATACAATAGAATTATAGGAACGGTTAAGGTTAATTTAATCAATTAATATATACGCCGATAAAATTCCTATCTTAATTATAAAAATAATAATGGTTGAATAGCATGACCGATAATTCGTTTTCGTTAATAGATTTATACCCTAAATATGTTATTAATTCAAAGGGGGAAAAGTCAAAATTTGATGAGAATAGTATTGCGAAGATACTAAATAAAGAGACAGGCTTAGACATGAATATTTCTGAGAGTGTCGCAGAAGATGTTATAAGAACTATTATCGGGTTAGGGATGGATGAAATAACGACTAATTATATTCGTGAATTAGTCTGTGTTGAACTCACTCAACGTGGTTTAAATAAATACCGAAATCTCTTTGCGAGAGCGATTAATTTAGAAAGTGTTGGATTTAAACTTGATGAAGATTTTATTAGTCAATATAAGGGAAAGCAACCTGATTGGGGACCTATTGGATATATCACCTACAAAAGAACTTATGCAAGAATTATTGAAGAGGAAAACCGTAAGGAAGAATTTTGGGAGACAATTAGAAGAGTTGTTGAGGGCTGTTATTCCATCCAGAAAGAGCATTGTGTAAAACTAAGTTTACCCTGGGATGATGCTAAAGCCCAAAAGAGTGCCCAGATTATGTTTGATAAGATATGGAACTTCAAATTTTCTCCGCCAGGACGTGGATTATGGATGATGGGTACTGAATTTATCGCCCGTCATGGTTCTATGTCGTTAAATAATTGTGGATTTGCATCTACAGAAGATATCGGCCTAAAATATTCTAAAGCCTTCGAATTTGTTATGGATGCATTAATGCTAGGAGTCGGGGTTGGATTTGACACAAAAGGTGCTGGTAAAATAAAAATAAAGCGTCCTGCTGAAGGAACATTTAATTTTCCATTAGAGGATTCGAGAGAAGGATGGGTGGAATCTTTAAAACTTATTTTA
The DNA here is from genome assembly GCA_048940805.1 of Promethearchaeota archaeon. GTDB lineage: Archaea > Asgardarchaeota > Lokiarchaeia > Sigyniarchaeales > SOKP01 > Loki-b32. Next base: position 19,241 of record JBHLOF010000079.1, on the reverse strand, counting down.
GAAGCTTATTTCTTAGGAAAACAAGTACCTACCTTTGATTTCAGCAAGATTCGGCCAGCAGGTGCACCTATACATGGTTTTGGTGGTATAGCTTCAGGTCCAGAACCATTAAAAGAGATGCTTGAAGACATTCAAAAAATCCTTGAAAAAAGGATTGGGAATGAGATAACATCAGTAGATATTTTAGATATAATGAATCATATCGGAAAATGTGTTGTTGCAGGTAATGTAAGAAGAAGTGCTGAAATTGCCTTAGGTGATCCTGCTGATTATGATTTTGTTACAAGCAAACAAGATGAAGAAGCACTATATTCACATCGATGGGCAAGTAATAATTCTGTTTTTGCTGTCAGAGGATTGGATTATTCATTTATCGCAAATCAAATTGCAGTAAACGGAGAACCGGGAGTTTTCTGGTTAGAAAATGCTAGAGCTTATTCAAGAATGGGTGATGATCCCGATAATAAAGACAAAAAGGCCGCAGGAGTTAATCCTTGTGGTGAACAAACTTTAGAATCCTTTGAATTATGTTGTTTGGTTGAAACGTTTCCCTCTCGGCATGATAGTTATGAGGAATTCCAAAATACTCTGAAGTATGCATATCTCTATTCAAAGTCAGTCACACTTGTAAATACTCATTGGCAAGAAACAAATGCCGTTATGCTTAAAAACCGTAGGATGGGAATATCACAAACCGGGATAATAGAAGCATTTGTAAAACATGGGAGGAGAAATATGCTCGAATGGAGCGATAAAGCTTATAATTATTTACGAAAGTTAGATGAGCAATACTCAGATTGGTTATGCATCCCGAAATCTATAAAAATGACAACTGTTAAACCTAGCGGCACGGTAAGCCTACTTCCCGGAGTACCGCCTGGTATTCATTACCCTCATTCAGAATATTATATTAGAAGAATTCGATTATCGAAAAACTCTGATTTAATTCCTATTGTTCGGGATGCAGGCTACAAAATTGAGGAAGATTTGTATTCACCTAATACCGTAGTAGCAGAATTTCCAATTCATGAAAAATATTTTGACCGTTCAAAAAATGAGGTTTCAATATGGGAACAAGCAGCTAATGCGGCAGATTATCAAAAATATTGGTCGGATAACCAAGTATCAATAACTATTACATTTAAACAAGAAGAAGCGGACCAGATCAAACATGTTCTTGACGCTTTTGAAGATAAATTAAAAAGCGTTAGTTTTTTACCAATTAAAGAGCATGGATATAAACAAGCCCCTTATGAAGAAATCAACCAAGAAACTTATGAAGAAATGATTGAAAATATAAAACCACTTAATTTAGACGAGACGAGAGATCGTGAAATAGGAAGCAAATTCTGTGATGCAGAAGGTAAATGTGAGGTAGCTTTTGATCTGAGTGGTAAACCTGTTTAATTTTCTTCTGTAAGTATGATAACTTATACTTTTTAGCTAATCAGATCTGCTATTTTTTGTACTCATATTTAAAATGAATAAAAATTATTAAGTATCCTAAGAATTGATATATATAAATCTAAAATTTTAATCTAAAGTAAAAAGGTATGAATATCCATGGCAAAAAAACAAGCAGAAGAAAAAGTTGCGGAGACTAAAAAAGAAGAAGTAAAGAAAAAAGCTACTAAAAAAGCACCTAAGAAAGCTCCTAAAGCCGTTGCCCCTCCAAAACCTAAAAAACAAGTTTATAAAAAGATAAAAGTCAATTTCTGGCGTACACGTTTACATGATGAAGAGCTTGGGATTCACCAACAACTCAAATATCAAGCTAAAACACGTTATTTTTCCAAAAACTTTGACATTGAGGGTGTTATTGAGATAGATGATGAGAAAAAATTCGTTATTGCTTTTAGTAAAGATGATTGGGAAGAGAACCCTGTAGAGGAAAAAAGACTTGTCTGTCGCTATTTCACTATAATGGAAGAAGGCCTGGATGGTAATCAAAAGGGTGGTAATTTTAAAGCAGGAATCGAATTAAGCATCACCCATTCATTAATTCAAAGTTATGAAATCAAACATCCTGCTCCCGTATTTTTCATGCAAATCCCTGGCACTCTCGCTCTAGTTCGTGTCGTAAGAGGATGGAGATTAGTAGGGACAAGGTGGACTTTTCCTCTCCTTCCTGAGCAATCAGATGATAAACTCCAAATGATAATGTGTAAAGGAGTTGTCGGACCAGGCAGAAATTACAATATCTTTCTCGGTAATGAAAAAATCGCAAGAGTTGATGGCCAAAGAGTTCAAAAGAATTTTGAAGTTGAGATTTATTTAGAGGATTACGCAAAAGATAAGACTTTTGTCAAGTATATGACATTATTCGGTTGTTGTTGTAATTTCATGCATGATGCTGAAAAAGTTATTAAAAGACTTTATAAAAAGATGAAGAAAACAGCAACTTCAGATTATAAACCCCCAAAAACAGAAATAGACCTCTTCAAGAATCCTCGAATGATGAGAAAATAAGAATTAAAAAAAATTATTTTACTTTTTTATATACTAACTTAATTTTAGATATTTAATTTCTTTTTCCACTCTTGATAGCCTTTAGTTTCTTTTCCTCTGAAGATCGCTTTCTGTCCTGTTTCTTTCTTATAAATGTCTCTAAGAGTTCTTTCATCAGAGTTTCGAATTGCTTCTTTTTTGATTTCTTCTTCGATTTCGATCTCTTCTTCGATTTCCTTTACATGGCTAAGCACCCAGAATACTCCCCTATTCCACAACGTTAATCCAATGAAGATTATTCCTACTATTATAAGAATATCGGCTCCTACCCATAATATCCAATGACCGAGGTTAAAATTAGCTACCATCCATAGCCACATTGCTCCCAAAGTATCAAAAAATACAGTTGGAAGAAGACCGATTAAAAGGCTTAAAATTGTTATATAAAGACCAATAAGAGCAATCCCAACCAGCATTCTTAATCCATAATAATCTTCCCATTTTTTGGCTACAAGTCGATCTTTAAATAAAACCTGACATAAACGTACCATACCTCCACGAAAGAGGGTATAAAATAGAACCAATAAGAAAAGATGACCTGTGATTGCACCTGCAATTATAGCGATCTGATATCCTAGCTCAAGTCCTAAAAAAGCAGTCCAGGCTCCACTAGGAAGCACTATAGTTAGTATCAGAGCCCAAATTCCTAAAACGAGAACAACTGATGCAAGTATAAATCCATAATAAATTATTTTTGCGAAACGAAGATCCCATGTACTGTATGCATCTAAGGGTTGAGATTCTCTTTGTACTGCTTTACGACCTCCTCTTGGCATTTTTCACTTCACTTTATATTTTCATTATTGTTTTATTTAGGTTTTCAAATATTATAATTTTATATTTGGTATTTCTACTATATATTTTTATTATTTTTAGAGTGTGAATAATAATAATTTCAAGAATATTAATTTTGTAATTAATCTAGTACAGATTGGCAAAATGGACAAGTCGGATATTTTTTCTTTAATACTTCACCACAATAGGGACAGGTAATTTCCTCCTCTTCTTCGAGTTCTTCTTCTGAAACCTCATCTGATAGTTTCTTTTTCTTGGGTTTTACAGCTTCAACTTCAGCTTTATCAAGAATTCTTTCTTTTGGTGTCATTTCTTCTGCTTTTTTCTTAGGTGTCTCAAATGGCTTATCAGATTTAACTAATTTAGTATGACATTCGGGACAGTAATCTTTTGGTCTTGTAGAATAATAAATTGCTAAAACAATGGCAGCTAAGCCCAGAGTGGCTACAATAATAATTACCCAAATAGTTATCTCCATTCTGGTAAGCGGCTTTTTACTGGGGTTCTCAACTTCATGTTTACATACATTACAATAAGAATATTTGATTTTTGTTGACATCCTTACCCAACTCTAAATGTATAATATATATTTCGTAATATAAGACTATTTTAATTAAAAAGTGTTTTTATTACCTAATAATCAAGTTCTTGTAATAAACTATTATATTCTTTTTAAATGAATCAAATTTGCTTGAGAATTCTTTTTATATCGAGACCTACGGTTGTACTTCAAATAAAGCAGATTCTTATATAATTTCTAATGTTCTAATTAGTTCTGGTTACACCCAAGTTGGAATAGAAGATGCTCAATTTTTAATAATTAACACCTGTGCTGTTAAAGAACAGACTGAAAACAAAATTAAGCAACGACTGAGAAATCTACATGAATCGTATTGCGAATATGGCAATAAATACATCATAATTGCTGGATGTTTACCTCACATTAGTCCTAATTATATCGATGTTATTAAAAAAATCATTCCTTCCTTTTCAGCAATTATAGATCTAGATAATCTTCAAGAGCTTCCCGAGATCTTAAGTGAAATTAAAAAGGGAAATAGAAATCTAGTTTTCAGATCAAAAGAATTAATTGATAAATCTAAGATTTTAATTAATCATCCAAAAGGAAAAATTACAGGGATAATACCCATCTCAGAAGGTTGTTTAGGTTCTTGTACCTATTGTTGTGTAAAGAATGCTAGGGGAAAATTAAATTGCTATGATCCAAATAACATTATCAGAAATATTGAACACCAATTAAAGCAAGGAATCAAACAAATCTATCTAACCTCACAAGATTGTAGCATCTACCAATTTAATGAGACCCAATTGTTCGATTTAGTTAGAGATATTGTTGATTTAGATTTTAATTTTTTTTTGAGGATAGGAATGATAAATCCAAGCTTTTTAATCGATAATACCGACCAACTAATTTCTATATTTAAATTGTCAAAAGTATACCAATTTCTACATATTCCCATTCAATCTGGCAGTAATCGAATTCTAAAAGAAATGAAGAGAACATATATTATTTCTGAATTAGTTGAAAACATAGAGATCTTAAGAAACAGATTTCCTTCCCTAACGATTTCAACAGATATTATATGTGGTTTTCCAGCAGAAACTGAATATGATTTTCTTAGAACTGTGAATTTTATCAAATGGTTAAAACCTGAGATTATTAATATCTCTAAATTCACGCCTAGACCCGGAACTAAAGCAAAACAAATGAAACAACTTGATAATAAAGTTATAAAAGGAAGGTCGCAAAGGTTGTCAACTATTTTCCGGAATAGTTTGGAGCATATAAATGAATATTGGAAAAATTGGGAAGGTAAGGTTTTATTATTACATAAAGGATCTGAAGATTCTCAAGCTTTTGGAAGAAATTTTGCTTATAAAAATGTTTTTGTGAATGATTTCCACGGTGAATATGGCAAATTTGTCAACGTTAAAATAGAATCCATCGATAGTTTTAATCTATTTGGAAAAATCATTTAGGAAAGGTTATAAATATAAAGTAAAACCTCTTACATAATCTTAATTTATATAATTATAAATATTAAACAAAAATCCATTAACCTAATTTTTGAGAAAAATAAGTGATTTATATATGACCCCCATGGTAGATATAGAAGAGTTTGGGTTGGATAAACATTTTAAAAAGGGATTAGATTTATTACACAGGATGAATGAAACAGAAGCTACGGCTAAATTTCTAAAATCTTTAAAAAAGAATCCAAAACATCTCGCTACTTATAAAAATCTAGGATATATTTATATTAGATCAAATAACAATGCTCAATTGTTAAAAATAATGGAACAAGGCTTGAAGTATCATAAAGAAGACTCATGGCTTTGGTATTTTAAAGGACATGCTCAGAAACAATTAAATCGATTTAAAGACGCAATTGAATCGTTAGAGATGAGTTTAAAATATAATCCTGATGATTGTGATACTTGGACACTAAAAGGTAATTCTCATCGAGAATTAAAGGATTATGAGAGTGCCTTTCAATGTTGGGACAATTCTATCAAAATTAATCCATTTTATGAATTAGCTTGGCAAAATAAGATTAACCTACTGAATTCTTTAGAAAAAAAGGAAGAATTAGTCAAAACTCTTTCTAATCGCTCGAAATTTTATTATGATAAAGGATTAGAACAACGAGAAAAAAGAAAATTATTATCAGCAGCAGTCTATTTTGGTGGTTCCTTAAAATATCTTAAGGAGTTTCCACTTGGGAATGAAAAATTGAACGAGACATTAGAGAAAATCTATGATGCTCCAGAAATTTTCTCCGAATATGGATTTAAACTATCAAAACTTGACAACTCACCAAGAAAAGGACTTATCTTCTATGATATGGGCATGAAAAACCCTAATTTAACAGAAACTGCAGAAACTATAAAGGAATTGTCAAAAAAATACGAAATTCCTAATGGATTAGTAAAAATGTTCCCTTATTACGAAAAAACAATCATAGGAATTGAATACTTGCCACCTATATTTGAAAAATTCATTAAAGAGCTTAAAATTCCTTATTTTGAATTGGATCCCGCTAATAAATTAGTAATGATTGCACCTGAAAAAGCAGACTTAGGAATGATGCTACAAGAACTAGGAATTGTACCCGTAAGATTAACAAATTTCTCTGACAAAGATCTTTCATTTTTTAATATTGGAAAATTAGAGGGTGAATCGATGGGTGATACTACGAAAAAAGTTTTGGTTCTCAGTGAATATCTAGGTTTAGAAATTCAACGATTGAAGATGTTCATACTTAAAGGAATGATGATTGTGGCTGTGGAACACGTTTCTGGTGCCTACAAAAAATTCCAAGATGCAACGAATATTGAGCCTATTGAATTTTCCTTCAAATAATAGGAGTAAAAGATTAACTATTGAAATGAAAAAAAATCTTGTTTAAAATCTAACTTTTTTTTTCCTAATCTTCGTAGGACCAGTTTTCATAACCTTAATGTATCCTGAACATCTAATAATTTGAAATACATTTGAATATTATTTGACATAATCTCATATTAATCTTTTTAGAGATGTGAATAAATGACCAAAAAATTATATTGGGAATCTCCTTATGAAACTAATTTTTCAGCTAAAGTTGCTTCAATTGTAGAAGATGGAGTTATACTAGATCAAACACTTTTTTATCCTGAAAGCGGTAATCAACTAAGTGATCATGGGATTTTGAAAATCGGGGAACATGAGTTTAAGATAGACAATGCAAGTAAAAGGGGGGATGATATTATACATCACATCTCAAATAATTTTGTACATAGAATTAGTGTCGGTGATGAAATTCAAGGAGAAATCGATTGGAAATATCGATATGGATTGATGAGAGCTCATTCTTCTCAACATGTCTTTTCTGCTGTACTAAAAAGTAAGTGCGATATCGATACAGTTCGAGCAAATCTATATTTTGAAGAGGTTTTTCTCCAATGGTCTCAAAAAGTAGATGTACATAAGTTAAAAGAGATTTTATATGATGTGAATACGATTTGTACCACAAAAGATCTGAAAATCACTTCGAGAATCGTTCCGCAAGAGGAAGCTAAAACACTGGCTCTAAAAATACGAAGTAATATCCCAAAAGAACCTAAGGTTCGTCTTATGGGTATTCAAAATCTGGATTTAGTGTGTTGTGGTGGAACACATGTTCGAACTACAAATGAAATAGGGAGCTTGTTTATTTTTGATTTTAAGAAAGGGAATGAAATCAAGTATTTTGTTGGAAATAAAGCAAATTCGATGATTTCTAATATTAATATAGATTTAATGTCTGTTGTGAATGAACTTAATAGTCCAATAGATAAATTTCATGAAAACGTCAACAAACGTCTTGATTCACTAAAAAATCTTCAATTCGAACAAAAAGTATTGTCCGAAAAACTATTAGAATTAACTTCGAAATTACCTTCAAAAATGATAAATACTGTTCCTCTTTTCTATATTGATTTTGATGTTGATATTAAAACACTTAATAAATTGTTGGATTTATTTCCTGAAAATGCTCTTCTTGTTTTAGACATTGGAAATTATAAAATAAGAGTACTTTCAAAGCATGAGAAAATAGACGCAAATCAAATTCTCCAGAATCTAATCGATATATATGGAGGAAAAGGAGGAGGTAACCCTAGATCTGCTCAAGCAGTATTGAATGAAATGCCTGAAAATCTCTTAACTAAAGTTGAACACATGATTATAAAGCTAGTTTGAATAGTTGTTATATTTAAGTACATAAGTCTTATGTAGAAGTGAAGGACATTCCTAAAGTGAAAAACTTACATACTGAAATATTTAAAAGTTAGAAGTATGAAATAAGAATAATTGATTATTCAAATCCATATTTCTCTAAAAGCGCTTTTAGTCTTGTACGGTGGAAATTTAAACCTAATTCTTTGGGGTCTTCTCCAAAAGCAAGCGCTAATAGCTCAGTTACGTACAAAACAGGAATTCCGAAAGTTTTATTATCTATTTTTTCAGCCTTTTTCTGATTATTATCAAACTGTTGGTAACATGCTGGACAATTTACAATCATAGCCTCTGCACCGGCATTCATCGCGCTTGATAATTTGTTGGATAAAATCTGCATCGATGGTTCTTCTTCAGTATTTCCAGTTCCAGTACCACAACAGAGGACTTCTTCTTCATAATCTACGGGGATTGCTCCCGAGGCTGCTACAATCTCTCTTAATTTGACAGGATTCATTGGATCATCCGTTTGGATTTTTTCTGAAGGTCGGTTATAATGACAACCAGTATGACACGCGACTTTTAATCCCGATAGATCTTTAGTTACAAGTTCCTTTATCTTGTCTGTATAACCATGCAAAACTTCAACAAAGTGCTTTACATCTATTGAACCTTTGAATTCTCGTCCAATTGATTTTAAAACACTATTTACTTTTTCTCTTTCGTGGTCATCGTGTTTTAATTCTTCATTAACGAGCTTAAGCGTTTGAAAGCAACCATTACAAAGAGAAATTACGTTTTTATTTTCTTGCTCTGCAAGTGTAAGATTTCGAGCCGCCATGGCGAGCCAAGATTCATGGTCAGTACTGTTAAATCCTACTGGATCTGGGCAACATGCGAAGGCAGCATCGGAAGTATTGATTCCAAGTTTGTCAAAAACTTTTCTAGCTGATGCTTCAATGAAGGGTATACGATTACCGATAACACAGCCTTGGAACATTTTGTATTCTTCTGCTTTTGCCAATTTTAATCATCTATAATTGTTATTTTGAAACTATAGTTTGTGTTGTTAAATATTAAATTTCTTAAAAATATTGTCTCATCCAATTTTAAGTAGAAACAATATGATATTTAAAAATATTTAAAAAAGATAGATTTTAATCACTTATTCTTTCGGGATGAGTATAAATATTCATTCGCCTTCCACGAGCAAATCCTATTAAAGTAATTCCATACGCAAAAGCTAATTTAATACCTGATTCTATTGCCGCTGAAAAAGATGCTAAAATCGGAATCTTTGCTCTAATTGCTTTCAAAACTAAATCACTTGTTAATCTTCCCGTGGATGTTAAAAATACCTCATCAAAACTATGCCTTTGAATAAGCATGTCGCCAATCACCTTATCAATGGCATTATGTCTTCCAATGTCCTCTTTAACACTCAATAAATTTCCTTGAAGATCAAAGATAGCAGCACCGTGGCAACCTCCAGTTTCTTTATATAAGGGTGTAGCCATTTGCATTTCTTTTATAGCAGAAAAAATGGTTTTTGACGGAACTTTAATAATATTTTCGGACCAGAGTTTTTCTTTTACTTTTGATTCATCTAATCGATTTTTAATTAGATTTCGCCATGGTGAAGAAATACCACAAGTCGTATCAACTACTCTACTTACAGGATTCATAGTAATATTATTAATATCAAAATCAATCGAATCCTTTAATGTTACTAGTATTTCATTCCCCAATTCTGTAATCTCAATATATTCAATATCCTTGAAAGTATCGATTAATCCTATGGAATACAAAAACCCAACTGCTAATTCCTTAAGATCTTTTGGTAAACAAATAATATTAGCCAAGGGTTCAGAATTGACGTATAGATCAACAGGATGTTCAACCAAAACTATATCTTCGACCAGATTTTTGAGATCCTTTTTAATTTTTGTAATCTTTACTTTCCGTTTAAACAAGCTTTTAACCTTTATATTGAGGATATTAAAGAAACTACCTACATGAAATATTAATACATTAATTTTAAAGAACTTCTCTATCAATCATAATATATTTAATGAAAAGATTAAAAAAAAATGGAAAGGAATTAGGAGTTATATTCATCCAAATTTCATTCTTTTTCTTCTTAAAAATATTAAGAATGCACAGACAGCAATTCCTAATATTATGAATGCATTATATCCAGGAATTTCTCCTATTGGTCGTACATTGACATGTACGTTATTAGATAATGTATCACCATATTGATTATGAGCGACAACCACGAAATAATATTCACCATTAGATAATTCCGATACTAAGTAGGGGGATGTTGCGGTTTGATTTATAATTAATGAAATAGTTGGCTCAATACTCGTGATTGGACTATTATGCATATAAAGCGAATAATTGTCAGCTCTATCTGAAGATGTCCAGCTTAAATTAAAAAACCCGTCATCATTAGGAAAATCCGCATCGGTTGTCAAAATAAAGGCACTTGGAGGAAATGGCTCAATTTGAGGTGTTTTATATCTGAAGTTCGCAAAAAAGAGGTCTCCTCGGTTGAAATTCATTTCCCAATCATTCCAAAGAACCCTACCTTCTTTACCTTGATAGACATAAATCATCGGATATAGTTCATTATGTTCTTTTTCAGCAATTTTACTAAACCAATAATTCCTTTCAACGGCATCTGAATACATTGCTCTACCTAACCAATAATCAATTACTGGATCATAGGAAAAACCAAAATTCCACCACGGAAAAAAATCAGTTACGGTGTATATAGGAGCCCTCCAGGAACCCTTATTTGGGTCTGCATAATTTGCTTCAACCCAACCTAATGGTTTAGCATCTGGCATGGTATAATCCATTACCCAAGCTTGTGCTGACCAAATTGAGTGTACTCCATCTAAAGTTGAAATCCAATAAGATCCAATTGCTAAATCCCAAAGTGTCATACCTCCAGGTGCTTTATTATCCGCATCTTGCACTATTGCTACTCCAAGATTATTACATGCCAGTTCAAAAATATCTTTTAAATCCTGATGAACATCATCCCAGTAAAAATTGATAGTAACTATGGGATTACTATTAGCTACACTTTGCCATAACGCATTATTAGAAGAGTTGTCAGTCGGATCAGTTAATCCCCTATTGGCTAACTGCTTACTAAAATTATGATTATCTGCAAGCTCTGGCCATGCGGGGTCTGTAAGTGAATAACTATCAGATTCAGTGCTAAGTAAAACTTCCCTAGCATAGGTAAGATTATAAAACGGAACTGGAACAGTAGAATTATAATAAAAATTATCAACCCCAAGCATACCACCCGCTCTTACTACACGATCGTCAAGAGAGGTGTGGATAAGAGCATCATAATCGAAAGCATAGTTCAAAGCTTTGCGAAGAGGTCGCGGAATTCCATTTGCTGCAGGATCTGCTCCTATAGTATTGGAATACCAAGCGTGGATATCAACAAAATCGAATTGTGGTGAAGGTTTTCCAGACCACCAAGTTTCATTTATACTATTTAAGGTAATCTGAGTTATATAATCGGAAACACCATATTCAATATAATTTATATTTGGATCAGATATCACAGTATCATAATCAATATTCATTGGTATTGCATCAAAAACATAATCTATAGAATGGGTGAGTAGTGCAATATTTTGCGCATCTCTCCCCAAATCACCAGGAGGGAATTGGAGAAAATCAACTTGATCTGCGTTAAACCACCCATTAGCTTCAAGAGCACTTTTATTCCAGTAATTTTCATTCTTTATCATATATCCATAATCTGTTATTTCATCATGATCTTGAAAAATATAAGGTCCAGTTCCGATCATATCATTACCATTTTCATATCCATTTATACCGGTTTCATAGTAATCTTTGTAGGTTTTCATTGAAATTTGTGGTGTCCAAAGACTATCTTCTATACCGAGTAAATTCCAACTATTTAATTCGACTCGAATTTTTCCCCCTGAAGATAAATCTTCGATTATTTCTACACATTTAACAACAGGAAATTTATCATAAGGAGCATAATGAATAAAGCTATTAGAGACAGGATCAAAACCTCCATAGGGATCAGAGTTATTGGCAATTATTGGAGAAGGACCATCAGGATCAGAAAGATAATAATAAGAATACCGAGTGGGGTCAGGTGGACTGAAAACGGGAGTTACTGTAGCATCTGGTGCGTCATATTCTGACAAATTCCAATTAGCTGTAAAATAAGGACTTACACTATTTACATCAATCCAGTAAGCTCCAGCATTTCTTTGATCAAACACTCCATTAGCATTATCTGTCAAATTTCCAGTTATTAAAAATAACCTATCTATGTTCCATTTAGCAACTGTAGCGTTCCAATTGGAGCCATCGGAAAATGTAACTCCACTTCGAAGTGTAATATTTATCGCTTCTAATCCACCGGAATTATTAAATCCAAGTGCATTAATAAATCCTTCAGGACGGTATTCATAATCCCAAGAAATAGCAAGCTGTGGTTCAGGTATAATAGAATCATCAGGATACCAAAATAATGGCTCAAGACAACTCTTCTTGTAATATTCCAAAATATTATAACCATCAGTTATTGCAGGATCCCAATTACCAAAGATGATTTGAGCTGATACTCCCATTTTTAGAATTGTTGGTTGAGAAAGATTAGGGAGCATTGATGTGTTTGATTTGAAGTAGAGGGGATTTATTGGAATAAAAAGGAAGAAAAATAGAGCTAACGGTAAAAGTCTATACTTTTTAATTATTTTCACCCTAGTTTAAATTTTTAATAAATTGGATATCGTATTACATTCATTTTGTTTTCCTTCCTATTTAATAATAACCTATATTTTATTCTTGGCTATACGAGACAAAATTACCATTAAATTAAATTATGAAAAAAGAAGAAATAATTTATCTTTCTCCGAAACTCGTGCCACATTCATTACAGAAATTAGCATCTAGAGGTAAAATAGAACCGCAATTGGGACAATATTTAGTCTCTGAGGGTGTTTGTACAATAGATTCACTAACTTGAGTATCTCCAGAGATCTCCTCTTCTCCTACTTCTTCTTCTATAACTTCTTTTGGCTTTTTGACAAAGTTTCGCCCAATAATGGCAGTAGTTACTCCTATAAATTGTAATCCTGTATTGTAAGTAAAAAACTTCTGCAATCTATTAATATAGGGAATTATTATTCCTGTCAAATCAGAGATTTGTGCTATTAGCCAAATGATTAACGCAAGTGTCCCAAAAGTTAATCCAATACCCACAAGCCACTTACCAAATCTAGTCCATTCAACCATAATAAAAAAAGCACCGACAATTACAGCTGCCCCTCCTGTATCTGCGATCCATCTCAAAACTTCCACAAGAACATTTAATATAATTTTTACCCAATTTAGATCTGAAGGTATATAGGTTGAAATATAATCACGTAGAAATTCATATACCCCAATACTTCCGATAGCAGAACTCCATATCATCAAGGCTCCACCTATTATCAATAAAACTATTCCTAATTTATTCCTCATTCTTAAACAGACTCATTATTGGTATTAATCTAATATTTATTATGCATCAATTAAAAATACTAATTATTAATTGTAACTACTAACAATTTAATGTGTCGAACTTATGTCATATAAACGATTTATGTATGAACAAAGAATTACTCAAATTAGCCAAAAATCTCAAATAGATATTAATCCATTAAAAGAATATGTTGCAAATTGCAGGAATGATTACTTTTTAGATTTAGAGAAAGTTGGCGCAAAGGTTATTTGCCTTTTTCAAGGAGTAATTGGAATCCCAACCAATGTTTTTTTACAGCTTACAAGATATTCAAATTTCGAAGAATATCATAAAATCCAAACTAATTTAAACAGAAACAGAAGGGAACTGATTGAAAATGAACAAGTCAGTTTCTTGACAAATATTACCCCATATCCTAAAGATCCATTTCCAATTGAAGGTGATAGACCAATTTATTCTAACAGAAGTTTCTTTATCCATAAAAAAGATATCAATTTATGTGCTGAATTATCTTATGAAAAAGTCTGGCCTTTATATGAATCATGGGGTTGTGGTATTTTAGGTCTTTTTTCATCTCTTTCTTATGAGAATTTACATGAAATCAAATTATTTGCAGGTTATAAGTCAATTTCTCATTGGGAAAAAACTCGAGATATTGTAGGAGTACGACCAGAGGAGATAGATGCTGCTATCTGGGAACAAGGAGTAAATGCTGTTCTTCAACGAGCAGAACTCACTTTAAAAAGTAATGTTTCATTAATGCGAAGAATCTATCTTCCAAACAATAAATAAATTACAAGGTTTAGTATAAAAAAATGACTCAGGCAGCCACGAATAGCCTACCATTAGAACTGTTTGAGATTTTTTCAGTTTTCTTATCAATCTTTGAATGATTTTTTTCTACTGAATGGTCACCACTATATTCGGTAAATTTACCCTTAATTATTTCACCGTTCATTAACTCAATTTCTTTTACTTCACCAATTTTCTTATATGAGGGTAAGATTCTTGATACTTTTCCTTTAACTACAATAGTCCCCCTTACTTGATCCGCTCCCGTACATCGATCAGTGTCGCCTTCAACGATAATAGTACCTCCATGACTATGAATCCCCAAAAATGAACCTGCGCTTCCACAAATTAATGTTGGAAATCTTTTTGCTGGTTTTGAACCGTTGACCCATGTTAAGGCTTCATCTCCTATCTTGCCGTGGACTTTGATAACTCCATTCTGCATTCCTTTCCAAAAACCTCTGTAAGCTGCACCTACATAATTTCCCGCATTACCTGTAATCTCTAATTCTCCCCCATTTAACATCGCACCTGCCCAATCATCAGCATTACCGTTTACTAGAATTTTACCACCTGTCATATTATTGCCCACATGCATTCCAACATCACTATTGATTACAATCTCACCCCCACTCATTTTTTCACCTATTCGTTTAACTTTTGAGAGGTTTCCTTCAATCGTAATTAATATATCATTGACATTATCTCCTTTTCCCTTGACATCGAAGAAATTTCCAATGGTTTTCTCTTCATTTCCATGGTATACAATCAAATTTTTTATTTCGGTTTCTGATTTTCCTGCAAATTTATCAGGGGATATATTCTCCGCTTCTATTGGAAAGGTTGGTTCTACTTTTAGTTTAAGTTTGATTTCTCCCATACTTTATTCACCTTTCTTTTTCTTTACAACTTCAATTAGTCTTTCTAATATTTCTTTATCAGTTAAACATTCTCCCGGTGCTTCTTTAACCTTTCTAAGTCTAAGAGGAACACTATCCATACGATATGCCGTCCCTTCACATTCGATTCCCGCAATAGCTGGGGGTAATATAACATCTGCATATACTGAGGTTGGTGTGTGATGTGGTTCAATTGCAATTAAAGGGTGTTTAAACATATTTTTAACAGCTGCAGCAGGAAAATTACTAGCAGGATCAGAGGCTACAATTAACGAAGCATCTATACCATCTCTCAGTAGTACGTCTACAGAAGAAAATTCTCCAGGATTATACCGAGGATACCCCTTCGAAAAATCAATAGAATATGAATATCCTGTCTGCCATGTGAAAACTTGATTCGCACCAGCAACGTTATAATGCCCTCGCATTGGAGTTAATAAAAATTTTGTATGATCATTCAATTCCCTAACCAAACAAATGGCAGCATCTATATTTCTATGATGAGATAATGATTGAGTTAATCCCATTCCGAAAAATATTACCCCAAAATTACATGATTTCATAATATCGACAAGTTTTACTATAACTTCCATTGGTACACCTGATATTTCCTTGGCATCTAACTCAACACCCCTAAGTATCGCTCTGATTGCGTTTAGTAGTTCATAATCCTCACTTGGGTTGATCTGTACATATAAATCCGCTATTTGGGCAGTATGAGTGTTTCTAGGATCTACAACTACTATTTTTCTATCATGACGACCATCTTTTCTGAAATATCCTCTTACAAATTCACTGTATCTTCCCATATGCCGAGGATGAGCATGAACGGGATTGCTACCCCAAAAAATAACGAGGTCTGCTCTATTTTTATACTCACCTAAAGTTGATGTAGGAGCACCTACATCTTGGATAGCTAATAAAGATGGGCCATGACAAACGGATGCTGTATTATCTAAAATACTACCTAGAATCTCTGCCAATTCTACTCCTTTCCCTTGAGCGTCACATTCTGTACTTGAAAATCCATAGAGTAATGGTCTTTTGGCTTTTACTAAAATATCTGCTGCTTTATTGAGGGCTTCTTCCCAAGAAACTTCTTTATAAGACCCATTTTCCTTAATTAGTGGTTTATCATATCTATGTTCACTGGGATTTGAAGAAAAATATTTCTTTACACCAATTTGGCATCCATTTCGGACTTCTACCACTTTTTGTTCAGTAATATTAACATCTACTTCTAAATCATCACATAATGTCCCACAAAAGGGACAGACAACATCAGTTATCGTCTCAATTTTTTCTACCATAATCAAACTCACCTTAATGTTTTTATTAAATCGACAGCACCTAAAACACGTCCGTTAGGAACTGCTTCAACTGTTGCTTTCATACCTTTATAGGTTGGCGTGCCACATGATTGTGAATCTGGATTTACCACCTGGTTAGCCCAAGGACCCATTGGAATAAAGATTATTCCAGGATGAGGACCCTCTTCTGAAATTGTTGAGTAAACCATCACTTCTCCATAATTAGTAACAACTTTAACAGGAGTTCCAACGAGACAGTCTAGTTTTTTAAAATCTTCTTTATCAAAAGCACAAATTGCTGCAGCTCTAACATTTTCTCGTGTATTTTTACCCCCTTCAAGAGCAACTCCTTGACTAATTGTACGACAAGTAATTAAAATCAAATTATCTACAGTCATCAGATTATTCCTCCTCCTTAGTTTCACTCCATCTCAATGTTGTTAGCCTTTCTAATAATGGTTCCCAGAACATCTCACTATATTCACCAGAAGTTTTAACTTCAGATATTTTTAATTTAACTGCCCCTGTCGGACACCCATTATCACATGCTCCACATGCAATACATTTATCAGGATCAACAACTACATTTGGAACCGTCTCCCAACCTTTATCTGATTTTGGTGGAACTGTTATCGCACCAGAAGGACATACATCAGCACATGTTTGGCACCCTCCAGCACATTCTTGATCCACGATGGTTATTTCCGCTTCTGTATATTGCTTTGCAATTCTCTCTATCCCCTCATTGCTCGTAATTTTCTTGGCTTCAAACTCCAACTTAGGAACAACATGTTCTTTTACAATTTGAATGTCATCCAATTCAATTGTTTCTCCATCTTTTTTTATGGTTAAGGCGCTAAAAGGACACATATACACACATGTTCCACAGAATACGCAAGCATGGGGATCATATACTTCCGGAATAATATCATCTAGAGTTGGAAATCTACGAGATGTTCCCACTGGACCGCGCGATATGGCATCTTTTGGGCAAACACGAGCACAAGTTCCACATCCCACACATTTTTCCCTATTTAGGATTAATTCTAAACTTTCAGTTAAAAACTGGACTTTAACGTGTTCTAATTCTTTACTAATTGATCTTGAGATTTTTGGAAATGAAATTTTTCACACCTCATTCAACTTCAACAATTTCTAATTTAATTGCATTTTGAGGGCAATTTTTAATACAAACACCACACCCATCACAATTTATTTTTCGGTTTTCATCATAAATATTAAATGCTATTCCATTTTTAACTAAAATTACAGCGTTTTCTTTATTTAAGAAGCTTTTATTTTTCAATTGGTCAAAATTAATGGGACATGAGACAACACATACATTACAGCCAGTACATATGTTTCGGTTTATTTTTAGTCGGTAAACTTGCATCTTTTCCCCTCATTCTTAATTAGAAATATTTAACATGTCTTACAATAGCGTAAAATGCTAGTAGGTCTTTTATAAATTTATAAATCCTTTCTATATGATTAATATTGTATTAAACTTAAAGTATAGTTTTATAAAAAATTTGTTCTAAGAGGTTGAAGATAAATAGATTATAATGTTTTCGTAAAAATTGATCTTTCCCTCAAACTTATTAAATAATACTCGAATTACTAATTAAGAACTTAAAAACTATTTCTTAAATTAAAGGGTTGAAAATGGAATCATTTAAAAGTGAAGACTGTCTTATTTTTTACGCGCTTACTCCAGAATATACAAAATTCAAACATGTATCTCCAGCAATTTCAGAATTTATGAAGAGTAAACAGCTTTCTGATCCTTCTGATAGATTTAATCTTATCGTGTTTTTAAAAGATGGTCCAAATTATTTAGATAACTTTACATTTGACCCAGATCATATTTTAAAAACATTGAAGTCTTTTGGTAAGGACATTGATAAAGCCAATATTGCTGGGGGGATATTTATTGCCATAAGTTTCATAATTGAAGTGTTTAAAAAGATATCTGAAAAATTCTTTCGACTATTAATATTAGTAGATGATGGTGCTTATGAAATCCCAGATAATATCCTTCCTGCTTTAGAAAGCCTCATTAGCAGAGTAAAAGACCTTCCTTTCTTTATTGATACAGTACTCATTGGTTCACCATATTCTGATCAAGCTCAAAAACTTCTAAAGTTGACCAATCTGTGTAAAGGGGAATTATATGGTATAAAAGGAGTAAAGGAAATAAACCCAATTTTATCGGAATTGTCAGAAAAAAAGATAATTACGGTACCCGCATTTG
Organism: Promethearchaeota archaeon; assembly: GCA_048940805.1. Lineage (GTDB taxonomy): Archaea > Asgardarchaeota > Lokiarchaeia > Sigyniarchaeales > SOKP01 > Loki-b32. Next base: position 424 of record JBHLOF010000079.1, on the reverse strand, counting down.
TAAAGCGGGTAAGAATGATACTCCCCGATAACCAGCCATTTTTTATAAATTTAGCGGATGAACCAAATGTGGTGTCTGAAATAGCTACATGTTCTATTTGTTTCCAGATGGATGATCAAGATATGATTTCATGCCCTTCTTGTAATGCAGTTGCCCATAAAGTATGTTGGGCTCAATGGGCAGAAACTTCAAGTATCGGCATTTCTCATGTATTTAGATGTCATAATTGCTTTAATATCTTAAAACTTGATGAACAATATATTAATGATGTTAGAGTTGGAAAAATTCCCACTATTGCTGAGCTAAATAAAATGAAAAAAAAGAATATTGTAGAATATCTCCATGAGTTAGAGGCAAAAAGTGGACCTCATGTAATCCAAACAGAAGATCCATTTGCAGCAGAAGTAAGAGCTATGTTAGAAGC
>JBHLOF010000078.1:0-20381 GCA_048940805.1 Promethearchaeota archaeon | reverse complement strand
ATCAAGATATAAAAGGCATATAATTGTTTATATCTTTATATTTTTGATTTTGCTACATTATTAGTTGATAATTGTCTTTCTCAGACTTCCTCAATTATTTCATTTAATCTTATCGACATGATGTTTTCATCAATGACAATTATCCTAAAACTTTTTTATGTTGTACGAAATAATTTACTTTCTTCAATATTATTTTCTTCTTTACAATGAGGGCAAACCCAGGTATTATCATTTTTCTTCACAGAATTGATACAATCATTACATATGGCAATATCGCAAATACAATAAAACGTATCTTCCATCGAAATATCGCAATTTTTCCCGCATATAAAGCACTGTGGAGGTGGATGTTCAGACATTTTTCTAACCTAATTATAGTAAGTCTATATTATACTTTTAATTGTAAGTAATATATTTACTTAATTATTAGATTGAAATTTATGTATCACTATGGATAGTATTAAAGCAGGATTTCGACTTTTAGCATTATTTAGCGGCTTTTTTCTATATAAAATAATAATGGGAATAATCGCAAATAATCCTAATGAAACAACTCTATGGTCCATGATAACAATAATTTATGTAGTCTCTTTAGCTATATCCTACTTTATTTTTACCAGGTGGGAGAAGAGAAAAGGAATTTAACTATTATTTCTTTTTCTTGAGAAAATCTGGAATCATTCCATCAAGCCCTAGACTCTTTAAAACTGTATCTCTTATATTCATCTGAATTGTTAAATCAGACATGGTTTTCATTGTTAAATCCAACGATTCACTCATTTCTTTTATCGTTTCAGAGGTTAATTTTAGAGAATCACGAATTGTAATATTTACTTCATGTAATTCTTTTGTTAACCTATCCATACTGACTCTCAATTCAGAAAGTTCTTTCTTAAACTCTTTAATACCTGCCATAATGTATAATCTATGGATTGTTACTTCAATTATTAATTTAATACTTTTTAAAACTAGTAAATTGGCAAGATATCTATAAAAAGAAAAAAATAAATTTAGAAATTAGGGATAAGGCCCAAAAATACTAAAACCGAATATCCAGATAGAAAATCCTTGAACTAAGGAGAAAATTACGATAATTAACGCAATAGGTGGCCACGATAAAAACTTTGATATCTTCTGAAGAGTTCCTATATAGAACTTAGCGGTGAGAGCAACTACTACTGATACAATGATAAAAATTATCACTAATAACCATTTTGGGTTGATGATTCCACCAATTAAAGTAACAACTGAGTCGGGTACTAGTAAAGCTATTATAAACGCAGTAACGGTGCCTGCGATTAAACCAAGAATGCTTGATAGGGGTAAGTCTGAAATAGGCTTGAAAAACATCGCTATTCCTATTATTATTAGATATATACTAGTAAAATGATTAGAAGCATTCTCAGTAACGACTTGATATTGATGACTCGGAGGTATGTTCATAATAAGTGAGACTACTCCCGACCAAACAACAAAGACTCCTAAAATTAATCCGATATATGATAATCCTCTGAGAAATTTGGTTACATCAAATTCTTCTTCAGCTTTTCGTTTAGTAATAGATCCTCTACGCTTTCTTTCATAGCCAAACCAAGTAATTGCCATAAAACCTGATAAGACCATCATTATCGCAGCAGATTCAGCAACCCAATTAAAGAAACCGCTGATGATTGCCCAATAATCTATTTGTAGAATCAAGATATATCATCTAAATTATGTGTTTTTTTAGATATAAAATAAGAGTAGGATTATGTTTATAAAAATTTATAGTAGATCATCTTTATAAAAAATCAATCCTTTACCTTGCGTTTTTATCTTTTATAATCACTATTCTTTTAATTTCTATTTACCTTTTGAAGATTAATAACCAATCAGGTGTAACATATTGGAGGAAGAAGAGGATTTTTTAGATCTTGGTTTTGATGATAGCTGCTATTACAGCACTTGATCATTAATTGAGATGTGGTATAACAAAGCAAGAAAACTACGAAAACAAAAAGAAAAGAAAAAAACAAAACAAAAAAAAAATGATTAAATCTTAAAGATTTAAATCAAAAAAAACGAGGATTTAAATCAAAGTTCTGCAAGAACGAGAGATTAAAAGTATTAATATTTTCTTACTAATTTTTTACTTATTTGAACCTTCTCCTATCTTTCTATAAATAAACCCTTTACTTTCCACAACTTTTTTATCAAAAATGTTTCGACCATCTATTAATATGGGATTATCTCTCATAGAATTCTTGATTTCATCTAAATTGAGTGAATAGTATTGTTTATGATTAGTAACAAATATTAGAACATCTGCATCCTTAACTGCTTCATTGATATTTGACGTTAATTCAGTTTCATTGTAATCTCTTTCTTTAACCCATGGATCGTGAGCAACATATTGTATATTATGAGAATGATACCGACGTTTTAAGAAGAGAACAATTTTTTCTGCGGGAGTATTTCTGGTATCATCACAATCAGCTTTGTAAGCGACTCCCATCATGACAATTTTTAAGTTATCATATTTATCGGCAACTTTAAGTGCATCTTCTAGTAGTTCAACCATATGGGTTGGCATGAAATCATTAATTTCTCTGGATTTTAATAAAAGGTCTGAATTGTGCTTATTCTCAGTATATGTACGATGTCCATAGACAAGTAGATATGGATCTTTTGTTAAGCAATGTCCACCGACTCCAGCACCAGGAATATGCATCATCCGATCATGCCTATAATTTATTAATTCGATTATTTCGAAAATGTTTCTATTGAAATCCTCCACAACTAGAGCCATCTCATTTGCAAATGCAATATTGACGTCTCTATATGTATTTTCAATGCATTTTGTTAATTCTGCTGTAAGTGTATCAGTTATTTGGAGTTCCTCTTTAACTACTTTACTATATAAAAATATCGCATTCTCATTTGCCTTCTCACAGCCTCCCCCAATGACTCGAGGAAAATCTGTGATATATTCTAATAATTTCCCTGGCATGACACGTTCAAAAGAGAACACTAAGTAAAAATCTTGACCTCTTTTCATCCCACTGTACTCTTCTAAGATAGGAGCAACAATATTATCTGTAGTTCCGGGAGCAACAGTTGATTCAATTATAACGGTTGCTCCTTTTTTCATATGGGGGGCCAATAATTTTGATACATCATTTAATGATTCATACCGTGGCATTTTGGAGACTAAATCTACAGGGGTCTGAACATCAATAAGAATATAATCCGCATCATTAACAGCATCGTAATTATCGGTTACTTTAAGTTTTCCATCTTCAACTACTTTAGCAATTAATTCATCTAATCCTGGTTCTTCTCCTTCAAACGGATTTTTCCCATTGTTAAGCCAATCAATTTTCCAACCAGATCTCAGTGATTTCCGTTGAATTCCCGTAACAAAGAAATCATCAATATCAGCGAGTAAAGCAGCCATTGGAATCCCAACATATCCCATTCCAATAACAACAATTTTTGTCGACATTTTAAATTTAGATCATATGTAATTATTCTGTTAAAGTTCTAAGTTACTCATCACTGAAAAAAGTTTATGAAAAAAAAAGGAAATAATAGAATATATAATAATTATTTTGGTTTCTTTTTGTAAGATGAACCTTTTATTCCTTTATAAATTCCAGCGATGATAGCTCCAGCAACAAAACCGCCGACGTGTGCAAAGTGTGCTGTTTGACCTATAGAAAATGGATCAACCAAAGAAACTATTGCATAAGTCAATTCCGCGATAAAATATGTTAATATAAAATAGCCCGCACTTACTTTTCGCATAGAAGTTCCAGTAGCAGATGGAAGATAAAATTTATTTTTAGCATAAAGGACAAGATAGACTCCCATCAGCCCAAATATTGCACCAGAAGCCCCTAGCGAAGGAATACTGTCAAAACCAGGTATGGGTATCATTAATGTACTTAATGCATGTAGTATACTCCCAAAAAATCCTGAGACGAAATAGGTTATTAAATACAGGATATGTCCCATAGCGTGTTCACAATTATCGGTGATAATAATGAAAAACCACATATTCATTATAATATGAACAATATCACCATGCATAAACATCGAACTTATTAGAGTCCACCAATTTCTCCCCGCAAAAAAATCTGCTGGTACAAAAGCCGCTTCAAGGTGCATCATTTGGGCGGGATCCATTATTTGCCAGACGAAAACGATTACATTCGCAACTAATATGATGACTGAGAAATACTGTTTAAAAAATGGAATTTTATCGGGTTCTGCTTCTAATACCATTTAAATTATCTCGTTAATTTTAATTTGATTCAAAGTTAGGTATTAAAAAGATCTTTCTCAAATTGCTTAAAAATATTTCTACTTTGACTAAAAAAGTGCCATTGGAATAAATCGATAATATCAAACCAGTTAATAAGAAAATAGGTAGATTCTTATTCTATCTAAGCTTCATCTATTTCAATCAAATAAGATGTGAGATAGCATAACAATTAAATTATTAAATATCATACTTTAATCAAAAATTAAAAGGTTGAATAAAATGTCTTGGAAAGAATTTAATAAACATCCACACACGATAGTAGGAGTAATCGAAAAATGGGCCAAAAAACGGCCAGATAAAATCGCGATTATTGTATATGATACTGATAAGCAATATACTTACAAAGAATTTAACGATTCAATTAATATAATGGCCTACAAGCTTTACAATATGGGTTTCAGAAAAGGAAATATTATCACTACCTCATTACCATTTACATATGAACATATTGTGTTAGGTTATGCTTGTGCAAAACTTGGAGTAATGTGGACACCCTTCGATTTGAGGTTAAAACCCCCGGAAATCATGCGGAATTTAAGTTTATTAAAGGACAAATGTAAAATGTTTTGTCATCTTGGAAAAACTTCATTAGCAAATTTTGGGTTGATTGGATCCGCAGTGAGAAAAAACAATCCATGGTTAGAGTATGTTGTGCAATTTAGTACTCCCGATGACAAATATAGAGCCGGAATTATCCCCGCATATAAGATAGTTGAAGAAGCTCAAAAGGAGATAAAACAGGCAATGGAAAATCCAGAATCAATGAACAAATTTATGAATGAATGCGTTAACGTAGGGGAAGATGATCCTATAATGATTATCTTTACGACGGGATCTACAGGATATCCAAAACCCGCTATGTTGACTAATAAAAGTATAACCTGCCAAAACATGTGTCTATCAAAAGGTTTTGATGTCAATGAGAACGATAAAATGCTCGTAAATTTGCCACCTTCTCATGTAGGTGGAACTACAGAACAATTCATGACACCTATGTTTATTGGGGGTACATGTGTTGTTTTACATATCTTTGATGCAGAGAAGACGTTGGATGCTATTCAAAAATACAAAGTAACTACATTTGGTCAGATTCCCGCCATGTTTGTTATGCAATGGAGATTACAAAATTATGATGATTATGATTTAAGTTCATTAAAATTTGCGTTATACGGTGGTCAAGCAGTAGATAGACCCTTTCTTGAAAAATTATCAACTATGGCCCCAAAATTTGGTAGTGGATTCGGACTAACAGAAAGCTCTGGTTTCTGTACTTTTACACCGTTAGATGGAACAGTTGATGATATACTAGCTAGTATTGGGACAGATTATCCAATTTATCCAATGAGTATTCGAAAACCTATGAAAAATGATGGATCAGCAGGAGAAGAATTACCCGATGGGGAAATTGGAGAAATATGTTTTACAGGCCCTCAGAATTTCTTGGGATATTTCGGAAATGAACTAGCTACACGGGAGACATTATCTACAGATGGAGTTCTTTATACGGGAGATATGGGTCATAAAGATGAAAATGGACTACATTTATCAGGAAGAAGGAAGTATTTAATTAAGCCAAAGGGATTTCAAGTTTTTCCCCCTGAAGTTGAAGCTTTTATTGCAGAAATTCCGCAAGTTGAATTTGTTGGTGTTGTTGGAGCAAAACACGAAGTGTTTACTGATGGTATTGTTGCTTATATTAAGGTAAAAGAAGGGCAGTCTTTAACAGAAGATCAGGTTCTCGAACATTGTAAAAGTATAGCATCCTTTAAGAGGCCTTCCTTAGTCGTATTTTTAGATGAATTCCCTTTAAATAGAATCGCAAAAACGGATTACGTCATCCTGAAAGATCGAGTAGAAAAAGATGTTGAAGATGCTAGGGCAAAAGGGGGTTGGGACGCTCAGTAATTTCTTTAGATATTCAAGTAGGAAACACGGTCGCTTTTAATGGAAAAGTTCAGAAAAAGGCTTATACTATGACTTTTGCTTTTAGATAAGATTAGTTATTATTTATAATTATCTAATTAATCGAATTTCGGATAACAATTATAACATGGGAAACCTTAAAAAGAATTTAGAGAAAGCGGGTAATGTCCTTAGTTTCTTTTTTCCAAAACTTCTTGAATGGTTTTTAGTAGTTCTTTACCAGCAAAAGGTTTGGTAATATACGCATCAGCGCCTAATTTTTTTCCCTTCTGAACGTCTTCATTAAAGCTTTTGACAGTAAATAGCACTACGAGAATATTTTTATACTTTTCGCTGTTTTTAATTTCTTCAAGAACGCTGTATCCGGAACGACCAGGCATCATTATATCCAGTAGTATTAAAGCTATTTTATCGTAATTTTCCTCGACCATTTGCATTGCTTCTTTTGCATTGTTACTTGTTATAGTGTCATAGTCTCCTAATTTCAAAAATTTTTCAGTAAGGTTAACGATATCAGGTTCATCATCTACTATAAGAATTGTATTTCGCGCAGCAGACATTATAATCTTAACTATATTATTTTTGTCTTGATTAAATATAAAATAATTTACAATATTATATTGAATTTAGTTATTCATAAATATATAAATAGCAGTTTTTGGATGAATGTGATCGCAAATGGGAAGAAAAAACCGTTTACCTAGATTTCCGTTTGACTATATAAACGATAAGGCTAATGAGTACGATAATTCAAGATGGATGGAGCGTAATCAAAAGCGGACAACTACTATATGCATTCAATATCTTTTCGATGAAAATTTGAATAATGATAAGCCAAATGGGAATCAAATGGGAGATCCAATTCTAGTTTTAGATTTGGGATGCGGAACGGGATTTTCTTCTGAAATTTTAACTAAAAATGGTTTTTACGTGGTTGGGGTTGATATTTTACCAGATATGATATATAAAGCTAAGGAAAAGAGCAAAAAATTAAAACGACTCATGTTAATCTTAGCTGATATTAATTCACTACCGATAAGAGAAAAAAAAATTGATCATATCATATCAGTCTCATCCTACAATTTCATAGTCCACGGTAAAGAGAATTATGGTAAGCAGGTTAAGCTTCTAAATGAAACAGCTAAAAGTTTAGGGAAAATTCTAAAAAGAAAGGGAAGAATTATTATTGAATTTTATCCTAAAGATGAACAGGAATTAACAAAATTTAATAAATCATTCATAAGAAATGGTTTTAAAGGATTCATGGTAAAAAGTAATCCCCACCAGAAATCTGGTCAAACATTTTTATTATTAAAAAAAGTAAACTGAAAATGGGAACTTGCCGGTTTTGCGGAAAGACTGAAGCTCTGATATCTGAAATTCTTCAGGTATGCAGAAATTGTATTTTAGAGGGAGAGTGGAACAAAATAAAAACCCACATATTATCTGTTCACGAACAGGTAAGGAAACTTGTGAATCTCCCTAAAGAACCTCCAAAAGCTGAACGACCAAATATAAAATTAAGTTGTAATTATTGTATGAATGAATGTTCTCTTTCTGAAGATGATATAAGTTATTGTGGATTAAGGAACATTCAAGCTGAGAAAAGCGGAGATTTGCCATTTCCATCAAAATCAAAAGGTTACATTCATGGTTATATAGATCCAAATCCAACAAACTGTTGTAATGCGTGGTTTTGTCCAGCTGGATCATCCGTAGGCTTCCCAGAATATTCAGATTATAAAGGAGCTGAATTTGGAACCTTTAGTTATGCAGCATTTTTGTATGGGTGCACTTTCGATTGCTTATTTTGTCAAAATTCCTCTCATAAGCATTTCTCAAAAAGAAATCTATTTGATGTGGAAACTCTCGCAAATCAAATAGTTAGGAATAAGGACATAACCTGTATCTGCTATTTTGGAGGTACACCAGAACCCCAATTGCCCTTTTCGATTAACTTATCAAAAAAAATTTTAGAAAATATAAAACAAGAAGATAAAAATCGAAAGTTCAGAGTTTGTTGGGAGTGGAATGGCAGTGGAAATAAAAAACTAATCGAAAAATGTATGCAAATTGCTATTGAATCAGGAGGAAATATTAAATTCGATTTAAAAACTTACAATGAAAAATTGAATTTTGCATTATGTGGTGTGAGTAATAAAAGAACACTTGAAAACTTTAAATTTTTAGCAGAGAATTATTTTGGAAACAGAGGTTTTGAAATGCCGGAGATGAGTGCGTGCACTCTATTAGTTCCAGGGTATACCACCTCCGAAGAGGTTGGCTTAATTGCAAAATATATTAGCTCGATTAATAAAAATATTCCCTACAGTTTATTAATATTCCACGGGGATTATCAAATGAGAGATTTAAGAGTCACACCTCGAGATCAGGTATTAAAATGTTTGAAAATTGCTAAAAAACATCTGCCTAAAGTAAATTTAGGAAATAAATTTTTATTGGGATTATCATAAGAGTATTCAAATCGCCTTTAAATAGTTACTTAATAAAGTTTATTTAATAGGAATTATTTCTTGGTATGTAGAACATAAGAATAAACGATAATTTTAACAATATTTTGTGGTGAACTAAACATACAAAAAGCACGCATACGATTATCATCCACCCAGTTAGATGCATTAAAATCAGTATGCGGGCAAATTGAATCTGTTTGCAATAGTCAAGGTATTCGTAAAAACGGACCTATTCCCCTTCCCACAAAAAGATTACGAGTCCCAATCTTGAAAGCGCCTTCTGGACAAGGCACTGCAACATGGGCGAAATTTGAGATGCGTATTCATAAACGTCTTTTTGAAATAATTGCAAATGAAAGAAGTATGCATCTTATTATGAAGATTCAAATCCCTGAATCGGTACTCGTAGAAATTGAGTTAATGTAATAAAATTATAACTTTATGGGAGAAATATTAAACGCTATAAATCCTCGGTATTAATCTGAACTGCTTCATTAGCTAACTTTGCCTTTTTGTCAACATCAAGATTATCGACATAATATACAGTACCTAGAATTTCCGTTCCTTTTCCAATCGTAACGTTTTTACCTTTCACATCATTTTCAACATGTCCTCTTCCAATCTTTACGATATTTTTTGCAAGAACACTTCCGTGAATTCTAAAATGTTGTTTCTTCTTTATTGTTTCAGAAGCCCCAATAAGAATATCTTCAGCCACAACATTTCCTTCTATTTGTGTAGTACCATCTATACTTATTTCTTTTTCAGAAGATAAGTTTCCATTTATAGTTGAAGAACCGGAAAGAGTAACTCCTTGGTCCCCTCTTACAAAATGTCCAACTTTAAAGGAACCTGATGCGATTAAGGTTCCTTGGATATTTACAAGGTTTCCAATTTGAGTTGAACCAGAAAAATCAGCACTCTCATCTCCATAAAGAAAACCAGCAATATTAAATGACCCTGCACTACTCACATCTCCGTGAGCGGTTAAATTGCCCGAGCCCTTTAATGAACCTGAAGAAGTAAGCCCATTACACTCTAAATCACCAGTAATTTTACCAGAGCCGGAAACCCGTATGGATTTATTGATCTTTCCACCCAAGATTTTGGCTGATCCTGAAACACTAACATGCTCATTATATTCCATTAAATCTCCAGTACTACTAATAACAGCTCTTTTTTCTTCTTTTTTTTCCAAAATACATCACAATGAACAGAATTAATATAAAGTAATATAAAATCAAATTTAATAAAACATTTTCTCATTTATAAAAATTCGAAGAAAAGCTTTTGTTTAATTACTCAGATTTAAATCAATATATCGATATAATTCTATTAGCAAATTCGAATATTGAATTATAATATAGTGAAAATGAATGGCAGACTTTCACACCAAAACCTTTTATGGGCATAAAACAAGTATTGTAATCTCCAGTCCCGCAAAAATGGTACCCTATATTTTTCTTAGTTGTATTAGTAGGAAGGAGGATGGAACTTGGGAAAAAACCACGAAAGGAGAAGGGAAAACCGTCAAAATTTCTATTGAAGAAATAATCTGCATTTTAGAGGTCTTGTATAGAAGAAGTGCAAACTGGAGAGGATATCATGTATTTAAAGATCGTAAAACTGAGATCTATGCCGGTTGGGAAGATGAAAGTCGTCAAGTATTACTTATTAGGATAGGAGATTATACAAAAAAGCTTAGGTTTCCAAATTTGAATTTCTTATCTTTAATGCTCGAACATTTGTTAACTGAAAAAATTGAATTCGCAACGAGTGGAACATTTGAATCACCGACAAAAGAAAAACGAGAAGTTGATAATGAAGGAGAATACGGCGTTTTCACGGAACATATTACTACGAGAGATGGTTTACACATTGTAGAAACAACTGAATATGATACCTCGATTGATACAATCGATATAAAAGCCAAAATTAAAGTTGAAAGTCCCAAAGCTTTGTTAATTACATTAGAATCTGGTGAGGAATATTGGATACCAAAATCTACGGTACATTCTAAGTATGATGTCAATAATAAAGAGACATTACAAAATTTTGTTATTGATAAATGGATTATTGACAAGCATAAAGTCTTGAAATGATTATCCTAGGATAAATCTAAAAGAAAGGATAAAAAATAATAACTTAAACCTATTTGTTTATCTAATTATATCCAGTTTGATTATTATGGAATTTACAATTGATTTTTTAAAACAGTTAGTTTTAAACGTAAATGATGCTGTTTCTCCTCTTTTAGGTACCGAAGAAGCAAAGAAAGGACAAAAAAAAGGAGCAGGGGGAGATGTGTCTATGAATATTGATCTTGTTGCTGAAAATGTTATAATTGAAACACTAAATAACGCTAGAGCTAATTTATTATTAGTAAGTGAAGAAATAGGAGATAAATATATAGGTGACGAGGAAAAAGCAAGGGAAAAACAAGCTATTTTAATCGTCGATCCTTTAGATGGGTCCAATAATGCTGCAAGAGGGATACCATATTGTTCAGTTTCAATAGCATATGCAAATGGTTCGAAAATTAATGATATTCATAAAGCGGTGGTTCTCAACTTAAACACAAAAGATATTTTTTGGGCAGAAAAGGGGAAGGGGGCTTTTCTTAATGAAGCAAAAATTCAAGTTTCCGAGTTAGACATTTCCCATAAGTGCATTTTCGAACTAAATCTCCCTAAGGAAAATATAATAAAATCACTGCAAGATTTAACCCCCATTATAGAAAGATTTTATCGTATTAGAATATTAGGGAGCAGCGCTTTAACTTTATGTCAAATAGCACGTGGTAGCATGGAAGCTTTCATCAATATGAGAGAGAGTAATAGGTTAGTTGATGTAGCTGCAGGAATGTTGATCTTAAGGGAAGCTGGAGGCAAATTCTTTGCTTTAGATGGAAGTGAAATAAATTATCCCCTTTCTATAGATGTAAGGTTTCCATTTATAGCTTGTAATGTTAAATTAGAAACTTTTCTTAAAGATGAACTGAAAATAAAAAAAAAAAAAATTTAATGTAATAATTGTTCAATAAAAAAAAGATATATGGAATGAAGGAATATAAACTAAACCGGTTTTTTCCATATTTTAATTAAAATTTCAACCCTCTTTATTCTCTCTTTTCACTATCTTACATCAATTATTTTTGAATTAGAATATATACATAAGCTATAATCATCAAGATATGTATGATAAAGGTAAACCAGAGCATTAGATTAGTTATATCACCAAAAATAAGAAGAAATACATTTATAAGTACAAAATTAATCACCTGAGTAATCATGATTGCTTTTCTTGCTGTTGAAGAATCTTCATTACGGACTAAAAACGTAAGTATACAGGCACCAAAGACAGAAATTCCAAAAAATCTAAACGCAGTTGGTCCATCGGCACCACTACTAAACCCAATCATCGTCATTAAGATGTCTGGCATAAACATGAAACCTAGACCAAAAATTAGTGCTATGATAGAATTGAAAATAAATACATATTTTGCTTGCAAATTCATTTTTATAAACCTTTTATTTAGTAATTTATATTTAATTTTTTATAAGATCCCCGTTCCACTTTGGAAAATTATGAGACGGCTCACTAAATAATTAGATGGGAAGGCTCATATTTAAATGTTTTGATCGTTTATATATAACCAGGAAAAGAATTGAATAATACCAAATTAGAATATTTCTTGTTATTCGGAACTTTCAAGCTTTTTTTGTGTATTTCTACATAATTAATTATTAATATATGAATAGGGTGGTAAAGATATGGCTAATGAAGAAGAAAAAGATTTGAGAAATTTATCTACAAAACAAGCTCTTTACAAAGAGGTCATTATTGAAGAAGATTGGATGCGGTTATTAGATAAACACAAATTACGTTATGAAATTTGGATGATCTTGAAATTAGATAATGAATTAAACGTAACTGAAATCTCCCATCTAGTAAAACAAAGTAAATCTACAGTGTCTAGAGTACTAATTGGGATGGAAAAAGATGGATTAGTTAAATCAAGAAGAGGAAAAACAACTAAAAAGGAAGGTGAAAAAATACCAGCAAAAATTTACAAACTAAATGAAGAATACCGTGATAAAAATGAATTTGAGTTAAATAGATTGGATCTTCCTCCAGAATCACATGATCTTCGTAAATTCTATATGGTACAGATTAAAAATTACCAAAATGCTATTTACACCTATCATAAATTACTTGATCTTCTAACTCCTTTGTTAAAAATTGTTGAAAACAGTTTAGATGATATTGACCAGGCAAAGTATATATATGAGAGATATCTTTCTGATGAAAGTGAACCGTTGTTTAATCTATTGTATTTTGACTACAATCATTATAAAGAATTTTTAGACATTCGATTAGAATATCAATTAAAGTTAATTAAACTTGCTCAGCAGCAAAATATTAACACAAACAATACATTTGTTTATTTTGATGCCTCTATTCCATTAAAAGCCATATTTGAATTGAAAAAAGAGAAAATTTTAAAGAATAAGTAATCAAAATTTTATGGGATGATGAATTTCAAAAGAAAAATAGTTTTATGCGATTTTACTTTTATTCTTTAATAATCTCAAAATGTTTTAAAATTGAAATTCTATTACATCATCTGATTTATGGTTATTTCTAAGAATCAAGAATTGCTATTAGTTGAACAACTATATGAACAGGGTAAATGTGAAGAAGCCCTTCAGGTCATAATTAATTTCGAACAAGTGGAAAATCTCACAGAAGGTGATAAATTATCTTGCCACCTCCTTAAAGGATATGTTTTAGTCATGTTAGGACGTTATAATGAGGCTCTTACGCTTGCAGATCAAGCGATTAAAGAGAGTCAAAAGCTAGGAAAAAAACTCCAAATAGTAGATGCACTGATTCTGAAAGGAAGGCCTTTATGGTGGCTTGGAAAGTTAGACCATGCGCTTGATTTATTTAATCAAGCAGAAAAAATACTTAGTACTATTACTAAAAAAAAAGAGTACGATGTGATTAAAAGAGAAGGATGGATAGCTTGGGGTAGATCCGTAGTCTACTTTAGTATGGGTGAACGAGATCAACAAATTGAGTTCTTACAACTAGGCGTAGACCTATGGGAAAAAATCGGTTATAAATATGGAATTTGTCACTGTCTAATGCTTATTGGATATTACTATAGGAGCATGGGCGATTTCGATCGTTCCCTGATCTATTCAAACCGTAGTATGAAAATAGCAAAAGATATCCATAATGAACTACTTATTGCATATAATCTCGGTAATTTTGGTTTCGTTTCTCTTCAACGGGGTGATTTAGATAACTCCCTTCATAATTATGAGGAGGCTTTATCTATTTTCAACAAATATAACAAACCTATGTTTAGTGGTTATTGCCTTATTAATATTGGAGTTATATATGAGCTTAAGGGGGACCTTAAAATTGGTTTAAATTTTTATAAGAAAGCTTTAGCTTTATACGAGATAAATGGAAATCTTCACGGAATATGTGATGTACTAGTTCTTTTTATTGATATAACAATAGAGATGGGTGATTTCAAACAAGCAAAACAATATTTTCAACGTCTCGAACAAATTAATGAGGTAGAGGAGGATAAATTAATTAATCTAGTTTATCGAGCTAACAAGGCTAAATTATTTAAGTATATTCCCTCTAATCATAATCAAATTAAGGCTAGAGAAATATACGAGCAAATAATTAAAGAAGACATTATTTCCATTATGTATACTATTGAAGCATTAATTGAACTATCAGATCTACTCTTAATTAACCTGCGTGATACTAACAATTTGAAATTACTCAATGAGATACAACCCCTTATAAACCAACTAATGGAAAATGCAAAAAACCAACATTCTTACTTACTTCTAGCCGAGACATACATATTACAGGCTAAATTAGAATTGTTAATCTTGGATATGAAAGCAGCTCAAAAATCTTATGCTGAAGCTCTAAGAATTTCTAAGATGTATGGATTTAATCAGTTACTAATGAGAATCGTAAGTGAACAAGAAGACTTGCAAAAACAATTGACTACGTGGGAGAGTTTTAAGGCATCAAAATCTAGTATTAACGAACGTTTGGATTTAGCTGAAATTAATGAGCAAATTGTACATTTGCTTAGAAAAAGGTTATATTTAGATAAATCTCTATTTTAGTATTAATTATAAATTCAAGAGAAAGAATAAAAATCACATTAAATCATCAAGATCCTGATAAAATTCCATTTGACCTTGGAGGGAATCAATCAGGGATGCATATTAAAGCTTATCAGAAACTATCAAATTATCTAGAAATAAATGATAAAGTAATCAAATGAAAATAGAAATTATTAGGAGCTCTAATCTGGTACATTTATAGGATAAGTTCCATATTTTCTTCTAATGTTTTGCATTGCTTCAAAGCGATCTAGGGTAACTGCAGGATTAATACTATGACCAGAACTGAAAATATATCCTCCTCCAGGAGCTATTTCTCTTATCAATTTTTTAGAATACGCTTCAATTTCAGAAATCTCTCCCATAGCTAACATCATTGGAGAAACATTCCCGCAAAAAGTAATTTTATTACCATATTTCTCATTTAGTTCAAATATATCATAATCTGGATTAGCTGTGGTTGGTTCGATTGGATGTATTACATCAACCCCACAATTAATAATGTCCTCAAAGATTTCTAAAAGATCTCCATCTGAATGAAGCAGGATTTTACAATCCTGTTTATGTGCAGCATCACAAATCCGTTTTAACCAAGGGAAAATATATTTTTTATACAATCGAGGGCTCATAAACAATCCATGTTTATATCCATAATCATCCCATAATAATATCATCTGCGCATTCTTTTCAGCTAATATTTTAACAACTTCGAGTGTAAATTTACCTCTATCATCAAAGATTTTTTGAACTTGTTTTGGTTTCGTTAAAATTCTTGAAAATACCTCTAATCCGAAGCCTTCCCATGAACACTCCATAAGACATCCAACAGAAGGGATAGCAAGGATCTCATTATTCATTTTTTCTTGAATTTCTCTTCCCGCTTCAAAACCCACCCACCTTGCTTCCCAATTAGGATCAAGTGGCTCCCAATTCTCATAATCTTCAAAACTTTTGAAAAATCCTCCCACATAACCATATATCAACGTACCATCCTTTTCATAAACCTCATTTCGCATCATTCTACCATATTCATCAAGGATTATACCACCTTTTAGTATAGTACGAGGAAATAGCGAAGCAGCTGCATAACCTATATCTAAACCAACCGCTTTAGAGAATTTAAATGATCTTTCAAACGCATTTTTCATAAGTTCCTTATTTTCAACTCCTTTCTTTAGGAGTTCATCTGAAACACTAGGGATTCTAGCACCTCCAGGTTTAAATCCATAATGCCTCATAATCGTATTACTTGTAATAATTTCAAATGCTGGAACTCGATCTGGTTCTTCATGATTTATTGCTTTTAGCACTCTTTCCGGAGCGTTCATAATCCCTTTATTCATATAATAAATTAATATAAGTATAAACATTATTCTTGTTAAATAAATAATTCTTTCAGAAAACACGCAAATCATTGACTTGTTTTGAAAGACTAAAAAGACCCTTCTTCAATAGAAATACTGAAAGAGTAGCAAGAGATTTACTAGGGAAATTATTAGTTAGAGAAACAGACTTTGGACGGATTGTTGGCGAAATTATCGAAGTAGAAGCTTATCTTGGTCCTGATGATAAAGCTAGCCATTCATATAATTATAAGAAAACTGAAAGGACAAAAGTGATGTATGATAAACCTGGTACTCTATATGTATACCTAGTTTATGGAATGTATTTCTGCCTAAACGTAATAACCGAAGCAGAATCAATACCTTGTGCGGTATTAATAAGGCAAGTATTCCCTATTAAGGGGATTGAATTAATTACCGAAAATCGTAAAATACAGGCAGGCAATAATTATAAAAATTTAACCGATGGTCCAGGAAAATTATGTATGGCTTTTAATATTACTAAAAATGAGTTTAATGCTACAGATTCATGTGCTATTGATTCAAAACTGTATTTTGCCGATAGTGGAAAACTTTTTGATAAAACTATTGTCGCACTTAAAAGGATTGGTGTTGATTATGCTGAAGAAGATAAGGATAAATTGCTTAGGTTCAAAGTTCTTGATTAAGGATAAATTGTTTCAAATTTGATATATAGTAATATTACAATATGTTAAATAGTCAAAAATGGAGATATTAACATTAATCTAAGATTTTCATAAAGGAGCCTTATGCCAAAAAAAAGAGATACCTTAACATTTTTCCAAGCATTCATTAATGAAATGATTGATGTAGGGGGAGCAAACCTTCCAAAATCGATATCTGTCAGTTTAGGAGCTAAATTAGGTAAAATTTTAAGAGAACGTGGAGTGACAGGAATTGAAAATAGCTTAATGAGAATATATAATGCATTAAAAGCCAAAATTGTGATTGATATTAATACTGATAATAGCTATGATATTTATTTAAAGTATTCAAAAAAATTCTGCCCTATTGGTGGAAAATTAAACCCAGAACGAGCAAACATTGTCCAAGAAACAATTTGTATCCCATATACAACGTCAATTCTAAATACCATTCATCCTAACTTAAGGTTTCATCCTTATTTCAAGGAATGTATTCTTGATTCGAATGAAAAAATTTGTCATTACCATTTGAAAACCGAAGAAAAAAGAAATGATTAAGGATTTTTTAAAAACCCAAGCCTCGAATCGTCAATCCTGTTGCTATGACCAATAGTCATGCCTCTCCACACCCTTACTATAAAGCGTAAATATCTATAGTTACGGTTGCTCCATCCCTGGCCTAGCCGATTTTCTAATTACGAGCTTTTATCTTCCCTTCAAAAGATACTGCTCTGACACCTACCATTATAGGGAATGCTTCGACGAGAACATAACGTCGGATAACAACACTCATGAAGCCTTAACCTGGGCGATTTCCGCTATGAGGATTTTACGGTCCGTCCAGCAATGGGACTTCAGACCACCCCAAATGGTCCATAATATTAAAATGAACCTATAATTAAAAAGATATTGTCATGGTTAACTATTCTGATAAAACTTCTTTGCTCACTTTTCTCTTTAGTACAGAAATAAATGCGTTTGTATCAGGAAAAATATAGACTAACTCTTCCCCATCATCATCTATAACAATTTCTCTTGAAAAGCTACCATCAACTTTAACTTTTAAATCGTTTAAAATCATGGATGAAATGTATGAGAGTTAAATTCAAAAATCAGTATAGCACGGTGATAATATTAGAAAATACACCCTAAACTCAAACAAAAATCGACCATATAAAAAAGTTTGAGTGTAATATTAATTTACCAAAATTTCATCCAAATAATTTCTTATATGGGTTTCTGTTGAGCTGCCGTTTTTAATTATATTACTAAAATACCCATTTAAGTAAAGCTTAATCTCGGTATTAAGATCCTGAATATCGAGGTAGTTATATTCATTTCTGATCTTATTAGTGTCAATTAGAGGTCTTATATGCTTCTCTACTAAATTTAAAATAAATCCCACAACCGCCTTATTCACTTTGTTCTTATCATCATCAGATAACTCATAATCACTATGGATTGCTTTATCCCTAATTTCATTTAATTCTAATAGTATTTGCTCCATTTCTACTGAGAGCTTAAGAGCTTTAATTTTATTTACTAAATCTTTATTATTGTTATCTGTGAATTGAGCATTACAGTAATTTTCTAAGTTAGCATAGAATCTTACTAGGAGTTTAAACGCATCTTTTATTTCATACATATTTTCAAAAGCAGCTAAGTTCAGATCTTTTAAAGAAGCATCAATATCCGCTTTAACATTTTCTACGACCATTGTTAAATATTGTGAGTAATCTTCAAAGGGAAATCCAAAATAATAGCTGTTATATTTTTCAGTAATTTCCTTAACATCTGGTCTCTGCGCTTGAATTTTTTCTTTTTTTACTATTTCTTTTACGAACTTTAATACATAATTGCATTTAGGGCAATATGTTATCCATGAACTTAGAATTACCTCTGCGGGTTTTACTCCTCTTGAACTAATATAACCATTAAATCCTGATAATTTTTTACCATCAGAAGTCGAGAATGTTGCCTCTTCTGGATAAAAAGTTCTGGGAATGAATTCAGTACTGCAAACTGGACACTTTAGTTTTTCTTTTTGATTCATGGCTCCATTATTCACGCAAATTGATCATTATAGAATTGACTCAAAAGACTCAATTACATCATATTTGTAAGTATAATTAGTAATATATATACGGAAATAATATGTAGAACATACTACTTTTTAAAAAAATGTGAATTGTCGATTAGTCGAAAATTCATCTCATTTAATACAAAACGTATTTTATTATTTTTAACGCTAAGAGGAACAATAATGGCATTAAATATAATAATTAAAGATGGAAAAATAATTGATGGAACAGGAAATCCTTGGTTTTCTGCTGATATTAAAATCGAAAAGGCGAAGATAACAAAAATATCAAAAAACATTCAAATTGAATCAGATGATACATTAGTCATTGATGCTAAGGATCTCATCGTGAGTCCCGGATTTATTGACGTTCACTCTCATGCAGATATGGGACTCGTTTACGATCAAAAATTAGAATGTTTAGCTCAACAAGGAATTACTACCATTGTGGTTGGTAATTGTGGGGTTTCTTCTGCACCATTAAACCCAGAAAAAGATAATTATTTTAGAAAATCCTATGCAGTTAGGGGAAAGATGTCTTGGCACACATTCAAGGAGTATTTAGATATCATAGAAAACTTAGGTACTTCTTTAAATATAGTACCATTGGTTGGATTTGGAATAATTCGAAGATCTGTTTTAGAAGATGCTGTTCGATCTCCATCAAAACAAGAATTAAAATTAATGCAATCATATTTAGAAGAAGCAATGCAAGCTGGAGCTTACGGAATTTCTACTGGATTGATATATCCACCTCAATTAAATGCGAAAACTCAAGAGATTATCGAATGTGCTAAAATTGCAGGAAAATATGGAGGTATATATTTTAGTCATATGCGGAATGAAGGAGATTATGTTATAGATGCAATAAAAGAATTGATTAAAATAGTGAAAGAATCGGGGTGCCGAAGCGGACAAATTTCGCATATAAAAGTTGCTGGACCTTTAAATTGGGGTAAAAGTGTAGAAATGCTTCAATTGATTGAGGAAATTAATAATCAAGGATTAACTATTCGGGCTGATCAATATCCCTATAAGAGAGGAATGAATTCATTGAAAGATTCTTTACCAGATTGGGCAAAACAAGGAAGTAATGAGGATATCGTTGAGAGATTGCTAGATCCTAAATCCAAAAAAAAAATAAAAGAGGGAATAGAAGAAAATTTCGAAAAATCTAAAATGTCATGGGATAAAATATTTGTAGCTTCTCAAAGAACAGATAAATGGAGAGACATTGAGGGATTGTCAATATCAGAGATAGCTAAAGTAAAACAATCAAACAGTGAATTTGATATCTTTTGTGAAATCCTCATTGATAATAACGCTTTTGCAGAACAAATTACTGAATACGGAAATGAAGAAGATGTTAGACGTTTGATGAAAAGTCAATTTACTATGGTAGGGACAGACAGTTGGTCAG
>JBHLOF010000179.1:0-4825 GCA_048940805.1 Promethearchaeota archaeon | reverse complement strand
TTAAAAAATCCAAGTAAATTTGGTGCGATCATATCATTTGAACCAGGTATAGAACCCGCATTTGAGTGGAAAGATGTTAAAATTGAGGATAAATTCTATCGTCCTGAGTGGTTATTCAAAAAAATTTTTGGATCCCCATTTGATGAGAATTATTGGAATGAGAACAATCCAGCCTATATTGTACGAAAGAATCCCGATGTCATACGGGAATCGGGGATTAAAATATACATTGAAGCAGGGACAGAAGATACTTATGGCCTTCATCGGGGCACAGATTTTTTGCATAGAGTACTATTTGATAGAAATATCCCCCATGAATATAGGTTGGTTTACGGAGCAGATCATATTGGAATCTCTTTTCGAGAAAGAATTCCAAATGGTTTTTCATTTTTAAACCGTATTATCAATCCATTAGAGGAACCTCCAGCTGTAGCAAGCCTAAGGGAATTGAATTCTCAATTGTTAGAGAAGGTATTAAGAAAAAAGCACTCTTAATTTTTTTTTAAATACCAGAAGTGATAATCTTTCCATAACCTTTTTTAATATTTAATCCAAAACCATATTCATTCTTATAAAATATTTACAAATTTATATTAAGGTTAGATTATTTTATTACCCAAAAATGTTTATTAGACGTTTTTCTGAAGTTTTAGAAAAGCTTACATAAATTAGGGGTATTCTAGAATGGGATTAGTTAATGGTGGAACCTTAATAGGTAAGGCATTAGTTAATGAGGGGGTAGAAAAAGCATTTACATTAGTAGGCGGGCATATCTTGCCAATTCTCCATGGAATGCGAAGAGAAGGAATCGAAATAACTGATATGCGTCATGAATGTGCGGCTATGTATGCAGCTATCGCATGTGCACGCGTTTTAGGGAAACCCGTTGTAGTTGTTACTACTGCGGGTCCAGGTGTAATAAATACAGTAGCAGGAATGATGGAAGCGGAAGGAAGTTGTATGCCTATAATCCATATTGGTGGAGCAGCATCTACCTATGGATTTAGGAGGGGTGAACTTCAAGACCTACCAACGCTTTCTATACAGGAACAGTGTTCTAAATGGACTCATAGGATCATCAGCACAGCTAGTATACCGTATTTCGTTGCGATGGCATTCCGTCATGCTATGGATGGAACACCAGGACCGGTTTATCTTGAAGTTCCTATAGACATTGCCTATGGGACGGTTGATGACAAAAATGTTGAATTTCCAGTAAATTATCGTGCAAAAACGATGCCTTGCGGTGATTTAAAATTGATTGATTCCGCAGCAGAACTTCTTGTCAACGCTAAGCACCCCGCTGCAATCGTTGGTGAAGGAGCACGGTTTAGTATTGGTAAATACGCCAAGGATGTTAGAGCCCTTTCTGACTATCTAAAAATGCCTTTAAGTGTTAGAAGATGCGCTTGTAAAGGATTATTCGGAAGTGAATATGAAAATCCATTATTAAACACAAATAGACTTTCGGAAGCAGATGTCATACTAAGTTTGGGTAGTAGATTTGATATGATGTCTACAAGATTCATACCATCTAACACCAAAATTATACAAGTTCATACAGATTCAAAAATAATTGGCTATAATCTTCGAGCGGATATTGGAATTATAGGGGGAGCTGGCGTTGTAGCAAGTCAATTATTAGATGCAATAAGAGAAAAGCGGGAAAAACCTGTAGATAGTTCTTGGATCGGTCCGTCGAAAGCTAATATCTTCGAAAATATGCCCGATAAATTTAAAACAGAGGGAAGTCCAATTCATCCATCGCGTTTGGTATTCGAAGTAGCAAAATTTCTTGCAGGAGAGGGTAAAGATTGGGATTTCATTGTTGATGGTGGTGATATCCAAGTTCATATGTGGGAATCTCGCCTTATGACAGCACATCGCCCTGGCCAGATTCATACTCCTGGTCGTTATGGGATGATCGGTACTGGACCGGGTCATATTGTAGGAACTTGGGTAGCAAACCGTAAACCAGTTTTATTACTCACGGGGGATGGTAGTTTCGGATTTTATGCCATGGAAATGGATACAATGGCTAGAAAAGGAATCCCCGCTGTCATTGTAATCTCTAATGACGCTGCCTGGGGAATGATTCGATTAGAGGAAAAATACAATCTACCTGAAGAAGTTGAAAAGCATGGTCACTGTAATACTGAACTTTACGATTCTGAAGGTCAAATTAGGGCTTATGAGTTGATGACAGCGATGTGGGGTGGACATGGTGAAAGAGTTAATGAACCTGAACAGATAATTCCTGCAATTAAACGAGCGGCAGCCAATGGAAAACCTTCGATTATCAATGTTGAAGTAGATCGAGAGGCATTATCAGGATGGACTCAGAGATATGCGGATGCTGCTGCTTTAAGGAAGAAATAATGTGAAATATTTCATTTATTATATTTTTTCTACTGTTATTACAGAGAGTATTTTACCCCCTAGGGAATTCAATTCTTGATCTGCTTTAGCTAATGCTTCTTCTTCTATATCTGCTATAACGACGTTCATACCTTCTTTAACTGCCTTTTTAACAATTCCAAATCCAATACCACTAGCAGCTCCGGTGATTACAGCAACTTTATCCTTAAATTCCTTCATAATTCTTGAATCTCCTTATTATATAAGATAAATACTAATTTATGCTAAAAATCAATCAAGCTCTCAAAAAATTTAAATCTTATATATCGAAACAGTATAAAATTTATTTAATCGAAAATATTTTGAATAGATAATTTCTAAAAAAATTCAATATATGATAAAAAATGATACATACAAAATTCCAAGAAATAATTGGGACGAAATACCCCATTATTCAAGCGGGGATGGGACCCTACGCGACAACAAAGCTTTGTATAGCAGTAGCAAAAGAAGGTGGACTAGGTTTAATCTCAACAATTGGCATGGCGGGTTCTGATGTAAATTTCATTCCTGAAGAAGACCGGAAACTCGATTTTGGGGTTGGTGGTTCCCCCAAGAACGTTTTAAAACAAACCATAAGATATGTCTATGAAAGACTTGAAGATTATCCCGAGGCGGTATTTGGTGTTAATATACCAATTGCCAAAGAATTTTATATGGTTTCAAGGGAATTCATGATAGCAATTAAGGAAATATTTGATGAAATGCCTGAGGTCAAGAAAAAGTTAAGAGTAGTGGTAACATCAGCAGGAGATCCCCTTCCTTGGACGATTGATGCAAAAGCAAAAGGTGCAAAAGATTCATATTATGAAGTTAAAAAAGAATTACCCTCAATTATTTGGTGCCAGGTAGCTCCAAATGTAAGAGGGGCTGTAAGAGCCGAAAAATCTGGAGTGGATATTGTAATTGCCTCAGGAAGGGAAGGGGGAGCTCATTGTGCTTGGAGAGACACGTCATCTATGGTTCTACTTCCTGAAGTAGTAAGAACGGTCAATCTTCCTGTAATTGGAGCGGGAGGATTTGCTGACGGAGCTTCCTTAGCCGCAGCTCTTGCTTTAGGTGCAATTGGGGTTCAAATGGGTACGCGTTTTATTGCTACTCAAGAAGGAGATTTTGAACAAATGTGGAAAGAACAACTTGTAAAAGCTACAGAATTTGATACAATTGTAGGAAGAGGAATATTCGGACCGATGAGATTCTTAATTAATCCAGCTTCTCTTGAAGTTGTTGATGAAACTATTAGAGGGGCTTCAGATCTTTATCGAGGAACACCTTGTCCTACAACACCGAAAATTATGGAATTGGAAAATCGTGGATTCAATAAATTAGTCGATGAGGATGAAAAATTGAGTCTTATGAATGCCGGGGTTGTAACAGGAAGGATCCATTCAATCCCAACTGTTCATGATTTAATTCAAAGTATCATGACTGAGGCAGAAGAAATTATATTAGGAATGCCAGAAAAATTAATTCAAAAAGAAAATCCAATAATAGAGTGATAAAAAATGAAAGAATTAAAAGAATGTGTAGTAGTTGATGCTGTACGCACTCCAATAGGTAAGTCAGGACGCGCCCAAATGAGGAAACTCGGTGGTGCGTTTAGAGAGTGTTCAGCACAAGACCTTTTAGTTACCGTTTTAAGGTCAGTGGTAGATAGAACAAAGGAAAGACACCCAGATTTTGATCCTAAGGAAATAGAGGATTGCCAAGTGGGTTGTTTATCTCAACTAGGTGAACAAGGTGGTAATATAGCAAGGATAGCAGTTGTGATGGCAGGATTGCCTGAAGAAATAGCAGGTGCGACAGTTAATAGATATTGTAATGCTGGACTTCAAGCAATTAATACAGCTGCTAATGCAATACGAGTTGGTGATGGTGATATTTGTATTGCTGCGGGAGTAGAATCTATGACTCATTATGCTATGGGATCCGATATGCAAATAACTCAGATGATCCCAAATTACCCAATGATTGTGTCTCCGAGAATGGCTAATGAACCCATGAGAAGTCTAGTACCTCAAGGAGTTTCTTCAGAAATGATTAATGATAGATATGGATTTACACGGGAAGACTTGGATAAATTTGGTATGTGGAGTCATCAAAAAGCTACGAAAGCAATGCGTGATAAAGAAAATTATTTCAAACGGGTTGTACCAGTTACTTTTGAAAAGAAATTTATAGATGAGAGCATGAAACCAATAACAGATGAAGCTACTGGGAAACAAAAGGTAGAGGAAGTAACAATTACTGAAGATCAGACAGTCCGTAGTGTATATCTCGATGATCCAGAGAAAGGATGGGAGATGATAAGCTCTTTGAAACCAGTTTTTAGACCTGAAAATAAAGGAGGAAAAGTGACAGCAGGGAATTCATCTCAAATAGTTGATGGTGCTGCAGCAACTTTATT
>JBHLOF010000178.1:0-4830 GCA_048940805.1 Promethearchaeota archaeon | reverse complement strand
ATGAGTGGGGTATTATGAAAATAAAGAAGACACTTTCTCTTCTAAAGTTTGAACACCTGTACCGAACAATTTATTAATAGTTTTTTTAAAAGGTTCAAATTGAGCGATTTCTGTTAGCCTGCACCCTCGAAATTCAGAAATGAATCTTTTAAGAAGTCTTTCCAATAGAGGATTGATAGTTTTATTTAAATATTTTTCTAACCTATTGTCTTTATCAAGCACCAAAAATGCCGTTATATCTCGATATCCGCCGTAAAAGTCTTCTATTTTTCCTTTCCTAAATATAATTGAATATTTGTTGCTCTCAAAGTATTCAATAGGCTTCAACAAGGACTCGGCAAACGTTAATAATCCACTCAATATTCCACTGGAACAAATTAGATCTGTCTTTTCTTTACTAGCCCTATGATAGCTAGTAAATATAACAGGTATTCCATTAAAGATGATCCCTGCTTCTCGAATCAGCATTTTAATTACTGAAGGTTTTAATCGCTAAAAAATATTCTAGTAGGCTGAGTAGAAATTACTACTTTCCTTTTCTATACATCTAAATTCTCTCTTTTAAATATTACCCAACTTATAATTAGTATGATTAAATTTTTTTGTCGGGATTATGTCGGAAGAAGATCATTGAGTTGCGTTTGGACATTTTCTCAAGCTTGGGCTTTAATTCATTCAATATATGGTTTGTTGAATGATGAATAGCACTTGATTGCAAGAGTTCTAATTCAATTTCCTTTTCTTCAGTCAATTCAGGTTTTACAGTTTCAAGTTTTTTCATTATATTCTTGTATTTATCGTAATACTCTGTAGACTGAACCCACTCCTCGAGAATTTTACGATCTGAAAAGGCATAAATTGTTCCATTCTTCAATTTTTCTGATGAAGCAACAATATCAGATATTTCTTCCTCGGATATTTTATTAAATTCTTCCTTTGAAAACTCTTTCCCATCATAAATTATGTTAAAGACATGTTTTTCTTCGATTTTAATCACTTCCTAACTGTAAATTTAACTTATTATGAATCAAAAATTGGATTCCTTGTATCTCCTTATTTAATTGCTTAATATAGTTTCCAGATATCAATCAATTGATTGAATACTCCATTGAGGTGTGATCATATGGAATGGATCACTACCCCAAGGCCAAGGCCATTGATAGTCACTACTTCCATAGAATCGAAGTTTGCCGGTGCCTTCTACGTTAAGGGAGAATCTTATCTCTACATCAATCTCCAAGTCCTTATCACGGTCGAGAAACCATACGAATGCAGGATGGGTCACGGAGTTTGGAAAGGTATAGATATCCCATTCATCCTCTTCTCCGTCGATGTTTATCCGACGAGGGTATCTTTGCTCAGTCTTTCCAATATAAGTACCACCTACATAAACATATTGTCTCAGCCGATAGCCAAATTTGGCGTCAGGATCATCAAACCATCCACCATTCAGTGTCCAACCCTCAACATAACCTGAGAAATTTGTGACTGGTCGTGATTCGAACTTACATCCTCCCTCAGGCATTCTTGGCGGAGATAGATGATAGGTTGCCAAGGAGTAGAAGTGGGTATGTTCACGACCACAATTCCAATTTCCACATCCCGGTCCAGTAACTCCACTCCTTAGCTCAATTCTGGCATTAGGTCCGAAGTTGGCTAAGAGCCCGTGAGAGAGGGCATCTCCCCAATATGAAGTTTGACCCCACCACATCAACACAGAAGACATTTGTCACTCCTCCTCCTTGCTCTTTGGATGTACTTTTTCCAATGCTTTGTTCCATCGTTCTCCTCGAGCCTTCTTAATATTTATTAGTTCCATTATCTCTTTCTCGATGTTTAGCTTACTAACAATACTAGCTCGTAGTTTCTCCTCCTGCTCAAACTCTTCAGGTGTTCTCATTCTAGACTTCAGGAGTTCACTCTCTACCATATGGTTCTCCAATGCTCTATCAATTCGTTCTTTAATCCTTTTCTTAATTTCAGCCGACATCTCGAGTTTTTCATTCTCGAGAGTCTTAAGTCCCATTTTCATTTCTTCGATTTTAATCACTTCCTAACTGTAGATTTAACTTATTATGAATCAAAAATTGGATTCCTTGTATCTCCTTGTTTGTTTGCTTTATATAGTTTTAGATTGGAAAGTTTAAGCGAAGTTTTGGATTGTTATTAAACTCAAATATTAATTTAAAGAATAGAATAAAAGTTAAAAGGGTAGAGGATTCATTCTAAATTGGGTGAAATTAGTTTCTGAAATTTAGGTGAAAGCCTTTAATGGTCGAAGGTCATAAATTCCGTTATGAAGTTGCTGTTATAGGTGATAGTCAGGTTGGGAAGACATGCCTTATCATGAAATTTGCCAAAGGTGATTTTACAAAACGATATGATAATACCCTTGGAGTACAATTATCTAGATTTGACCTAAGAATAGGGAATGATGATGTTAGATTAATATTTTGGGATATTAATGCAGGTAAGGCTTTTCAATTTTTGCGTCCTACTTTTTATAAAAATAAAAATGCTGCAATAATTGTGTTTAGTCTTGAAGATACTGAACTGGGAAAAAAGAGTTTTATAAATATTCTTAAATGGCAAAAGGAAGTATTTAAAAATCGTGGAGAAATTCCAATGTATATTTTTGCGAATAAGGTAGATTTAGTAAAGGTAGATAAATTAAATGAGATTCGAATTAAGAAGATGGCTGAAGAGAATAATTTTCGGGGTTATTATTTGACATCAGCAGTGACAGGGGGTGAAGTAGTAACCGCTTTTGGTGAGATCTGTAGAGATTTATATCAAGATAGTATACAAAAAGCTCGGGCTCAAGAAAACATATAAAAAGCCTTAACTTGCTTTCTGACGATCCTTCTTGGTAGTATTGGATTATCATCTGCTCGAGAGGATCTATCAATATATGATTATAGGTCAATTACTAATAATCAATGGGTATCAGTATCATATTACTTCGAGGTTGGAGATAAGTTGGTAGCATCATGGAATGAAGTTAGTGACCATACAATAAATATAATAAGAGTTCCTCTTAAAATAGTTAGACGTTTAAAATAATATAGATATGTAGAAAACGGAATAGCAGTTATTAGGAAATATGTTTCAAACTATAAGAGTTATGTACTTAAAATTGAGTTAATGTGTTTTCTTCTATTTTTGTACTTTTTCTATATTCATTATAATCTCTTTTCCCAAATCTTTTTTAATGCCCTTAAGTATTTGTTAACTTCTACATTAAGTATTTTATCATTATGTGGACTATTTAACCATGCATCAATTTCTTTAATAAATTGTTTGATAGTTCCTATATTTGCTTTCCTTACTATAACCTTTATCATTTCTGATACTTCCTCTGTATCTATTTCATCTATAGGAAGTTTTTTTGGTATTGAAAAACCACAGTATGGACATGGCTCATCAATGTTTTCTATTTTGCTTCTGCAATAAAAACATTGTTTAGAGATTACACTCTCTTTTTTAATTTCTTTAGATTTATTTTCATTCATTTTCCTGATTCTTGCATTTTTATCATGGAATTAAAATCATTTACATTCATGGATATTTAGGATTTAATACTTCTATTTTTGTAATAAATTAGATAACTTAATGACTTATCTTACTCTCTTCTTTCTTTTGGATACACCTGGATAATCGGGATTTAGAACAGGATATTTCTTTATAAATTCACTATCAATGGCAATTCTAGCCTTTTGAGATTCCCTCGCTTCATAGATGTCCGATTTAGAAAGTCCCGCACACAGTCCCAATTCTTCTTCTTCTTTTTCTTCTTCCGTTGGTTCTTTCCATAATTCAATTTTCACAGAGTTTGATCTTCGCTTTTTTAAGTATTCCATTTCCTCTTCAAACGAGGAATTTTTTGAAATGAATCGATCACACATTAGTTCGTAATCTTTTCTTCTTATTTCCCAAAAATCAGTGTCTTTGTCGAATAAACAATATTCTGCTCCCAAGAAATGATGATAATGTGCACAATTATCACACTTTTTTTTCATTGTAATCATGTGTCTAATGGGATTAATCTTTATTAAATATATCCTTCCATTTGAATTATCTCTCAAATTGTAATACCTCATTTGATAATGCTACTGAAAATGGAAAGATACCTTTATCTCCGTGTCATTAAGTATCTGATAATTAATATTACTAATTGCATGAGCAATTTGAATTTGCCCTTGTTCATCTAAAGGGTTCGCAACTCCCTTCAAATATTCATGTGAATACCGAAAATTTTTCAGATCGAATTGAAACGCGATTTTAACCATTGCATTATAAAAAGTATTAAACGCTTTAATAGTATATAACTCGACTAATTCTCTCACAACTATGCCTGAATTCTAAGTCTTCTCTAATCCAATCATTAATTTAAAATCTTTTGGTTCATTACCCTCTTCAACTGAGGCGAGTTTAAAGGCAAATGCATACCTATCTCGTATTCTTGGGGCTATTTTGGCTGACAAAAGTTTCATTTTCGATGTAGCATTTTTTCCATACCATATCCATACTCTATATCTAAGTGGATCTATGAACATAAAAATAGAATCTGGGTTCAATAAAGAATATAAACCAGTCTCCTTTTGAAAATCCAATTTTTTGAATTGATTTTCTTCATCATCGTATTGACACACTATCATACTAAGAATTGTTGACCTTAAATAGTATTAAATATAAGATGGTCAGCAACATTTATTAAAATTTGCTCCTTAAACAGAGTTTCCTCATCCTGCATCACGATCGCTAAAATTGAAGGATATGTTCAATTTTTAGAAGAAGCCCGATTATATGGAATCAAAAGGATCTTTTGAT
>JBHLOF010000177.1:0-4836 GCA_048940805.1 Promethearchaeota archaeon | reverse complement strand
CTTCCCGGAACGTTTATTGAGTTTAAACATTCTAGAGGATATCAAAATGTAAATCGTATTGGGTTATTCATTGTAGAAGGTACTATTAAGGCAATCGGAACCCCTGATCAACAAATTTGGTTCACGTCTGATGCTGAACAGCCTATTAATGGTGATTGGGGAGGAATTTTATGTGCTAATACCCATAACTCTGTATTCAAATATGTTATTGTAGAATTTCCATTAGTTGGTTTTGATTCTGCTCAATCGAATCTTTCAATCTCTCACTCTATCGTCAGATGGGTGCATACAGAGGGTATTATGATGGCCCACACTAACGCCACCATTGAATATAATCTCCTCTATGAAAATGGATATCATGAAATAGCTCTAGAGGATTACAATCCAAATATTACCATCCAATATAATATATTTAATGGAGGCAATTTTGGGATATATGCTGATGCCACCAACGTTTCAGTAAAAGGTAACTACTTCGTTAATTATTCTAACATCGCAATTATTGCGACACAATACTCGAATATGAGCATTATAGATAATAAATTCGAAAATATCATCGGAAGTAATATCTTAAACGATTCTACAGCGATGATGGTTCTCTCTGGGAATGATTTCCTTGGCAATGGTACGGTTCCTATTCCTAGTCTCGACTTTGGTGACCCTCAGCCACGACCCTTAGGTTATGTTCCTGGAGATCCTGAAGATCAATATATGTATGTTTATCCCGCGGAAGATGAAACTCGAAGAGTCATTAATCGTCTTGATTATATCACTTCCTTCGATTGGACGCTTGAATATCTCAATAATTCCCTATGGAAGTTCAGACACCAACCCCCCTATATTGGAACTCAACAAAACTTCATAAAGATTAACCTTACCTCTGGTAACATCACCAACTTTGGAAACAATGATATTATCAATCCTATGGGCTTAGCATATGACGGCGAACACTTCTGGACCTGTGATAGGATACAATACAAAATTTTTAAGTTTAAGCTAAATAGCAGTAATTTTGTTGAAATTAATGATTCATATACATACCCCAGCGAGGTGGGATTTGCCTACGGTATTGCTACTGATGGTAATTTTATTTATGTTTCTGGAGCTGACGGGACTAAGCTTTTTAAACTAAATAAATCTGGAGTTCTTATTGAAAATATAACTCTGATCGGGGGACATATTTTTGGGGCGATAGTTTGGACAGGGACTGATTTTTGGGCTGCATCTGAGTCCGATCTCACGCGATGGGATATAAACGGAACTTTAGTTGGCAGAATTTACCCTCCCGCAGAAGGAACTACTGGACTCGCGTGGGACGGTACCTACCTTTGGACAAGTCAAAAGACGTGTGAAAACTGGAATGACGGTAAAATCTTTCAGATTGAAATTCTAAATGATCAGTTAATTTTATAAATTAAAAAAATAATTGAAGTGTTGTTATGACGCGTATTCCAAGTGGTGAAGATAAAATAAGTAAACCAGCAAACTTAACTCTTCCTGTGCTTCGAAATCGATTGAGTAAATCTAGAACATATACTTTTCTTGATGTAGGGTGCGGTAATGGACGAGATATTGCCTATTTTACTTCCCAATTAGATAATCTCATTACATATGGAATTGATATATCGCAAAATGCTATCGAAGACGCGATTAGGATCAATTCAAACAACCCTCACGCTACATTTGAATGTAAAAATTGGAATGACTTAGATGATACTCAATACGATATTATCTACATTTCAGGCGTCTACCACTTCTTTAATCTGTCTGAGAGAGAGACTTTCGTTGAGAAAGTTAAGGAAATTTTAAAACCACGCGGTCTCTTTTTTCTAAGCACCCTCTCCTCAAATGATACGCAATATTACGGGAAAGGCACCCCTGTTAAAAATGATCCACATTCATTTCAGACAAATGAGTACTTTCTTCACTTCTGTTCAGAGGACGAGCTTCGAGAAGACTTTAAATTCTTGTATATTCTCAACCTTTCTAAATTTTTCCATAAAAACTATGCCACAGATACAGAATTTCATACTATGTGGATGTTGATCGGTGAAAAAAAGTATGTTTATAGTTGAATTATAATCCAGAATTTTCAAAAATAATGTAGTAATACTACTATGATTTTGGAAATATTGTAGCAACAGCACTTAATATTAAACCAATAATTACGCCTATAAAGGTAACGAGTAGTGCTATATCAGTATTGGTAAAAATATATCCTCCTACTACTACTAAGCTATAACTAACGGCTTGAAATGAAACTATTAAGGTAAATATTAAGCCAATCATTGTTCCGTTATTACTTTTAAATCCATCAAATTTAGCAATCCCCGTAGCAAAATATTTCAGAACAAATGTAATTATAAATACTGCAACTAAAATAATTATTCCATAAGCAGGTAGAAAATTACTTGAAATGTTCTCAACATTTTGCTTAATAAACGCCTCACCAAACGATACAATAACTAAAGCTTCTCCTGGAAGACCTCTTATTAAATTTTCTAAATAATTTGGCATAAATCCTCACTAATTTATCATTGTTTAAAATATAAAATACAATAATTGATCGAGTATTTTTTTATTTAAGAATCTACTCTTGGAAATATAAAGAGGTAAGAGTTAAATATCAATGAATTCCTTAGAAATCATTTTGAAATGACTTGAAATCCTTAATTCATTTTCTAAATTTTGGAGATTTTTAGATTTCAAATAATGGTTGAATAACAATACTCACATTTGATTGATTTTCCCTGAAGAAATTGCTTGATTGAATGAGTCGATATCTTAGAATCACAGTATAGACATCTCAATTCCTTTAATTTCGCTTTAATTCTCTTTAATAACCATTTAGGTATATCCTTAAATTCATTGAACCATTTCGGTAAGTTTTTTATAAAAGTAAAATCTCCTAAGAGTAAATCCAATTCTTCTTTATTAAAATACTTTAAGTAGTTTTCATTTATTAAATACCGTATTACTGAAGGATAACCGCTAATTAGCCTTAAAGTTATTTCCTCTTTAAAAACCTTTTTAGCAAGGGGATCTCCTGTTTTTGCAAGTGCCATCAGCAATGGGAATGCTAAGTTACTATGCAAAATACGAGTATCATAATTATTTTCATACCATGTTTGTAGATTTGAACAATGCCCCCAAAATTCAATATCTGGAGTGATATGATATTTTCTAGGCTTTCCTCTCTCCAAGGAACGATCCAACTTTTCAAAAGCCTCATCGATTGAATCGATTTTGCTATAGTTCTTAGTGTCTTTTAATGGAATATCTAAAAGTAGATATTTGCATTGCTTAAACAACTTTCTTCCAACATATATGTTTGTATTGCCATATTCTAATCTTAAACTTAGATATTTATTAATTACGAATTCAGTTCTTGTCTTACGTAGTTGTTGTAATGGTTTCGGGGAAGGCGATATCTCAGACCTTGTAATTATATGTTCTCCTAACTTGTATAATATATCTGTTGATTTTAGAATGGGCTTTGAAGTAAGATTTGATAAGATCGAACTAGAATATTGATCTGCTGTTAACATAACTTCGAATCCTGCTAAAAAGCGAAATGCTTCTGATTGAGGGTTAAAGGTAATTAAGATTATAGGAATATCTCCTGCTTGTTCAATAATAAATTGAATAGTATCTTCCAAATTATATCGAAAGTCAGCTTTTGAAATATCAGGCATAATTATCGCACCCATAGCTCCTCGAAAATAAGAAAATGCTAACGGTTTTAATCTCGCATCGTTTCCTAATTCCCATAATTGGATTTTCATTCTTTTCCCTAAGATGCTTAGAGATTTAACATGGAATTCCACACCAATCGTAGATTTCGTATCTGATTTAAAAAGATTCTTGGAAAATCGACTTGCGAGACGTTGTTTCCCCTCAGCATTATCACCAGTGAGTACTACTTTCACAATATAATCATTATAAGACATTTTCTAAATAACTTACTTCTTAAGGTAATTACCCTTGGTCTCTTAATTTTTGGTTCAGTATAAAATACTGATCCTTAGTTTCGCTCTTTCATATAATTAAAAAAAATTCAGCAATATAAATTTCATCTATAAATTTAACACAAATTTGATTATCTTCCGACATAACTCAAAAAATATAAATTAATGAATTCCCATTATGATTAAAAAGGGATTAAGAAAAAACCTTTTACTAAAGTAATATCGAAAAGTGTGGTAGAAAATGGTAATTTTGTGTAAAAGATGTGGGAGAGTGCTAAAATCCGCTAAAAGTATTAAATTAGGATATGGACCCACCTGTTATAGAATTAGTAAATTTCATGATAATCCTGTTAATCCTGTTAATGTTAATTTCCATGAAGAAATTAAATTCTTAAAAATCGAAATAAAAATGGTAAAAAAAATTCTAAGAGAATTAAAAGCCAAGGAGTCTACATCCTATCAAACTCCCACTATAGAAAGAATAAAAAAGCAGGAAAGAACTCCAGAAAGGAACTCAAATAAGCTTCAAATGACAGAAGTAATTCAAGAATTGAAGAGTTGTTTTCAAAACTGTAATGGGAATGTAAAAAGCTTATTAACACCAATCCCTATTGAAAACACTCTTACTAAACAATCTCATTTGGCTATCGTTTAATACAGTTCTGGTGCTTTCAAATTTTATTATCTAAATCTTTTTTTTTTAAAGTCTAATGATTAATAACGATAATAGATCTTTTTCTATGCTCTTTTTGTCAGACAAATTGGACTGTCTATTTAGGTTTATATTTTATCCTCCTTTTAATACCAAAATACAATGACAAGATACTAATTACTAATAGAATAATGGATAGGATCCAATAATCCCTAG
>JBHLOF010000077.1:0-20757 GCA_048940805.1 Promethearchaeota archaeon | reverse complement strand
TGGTTTACAGTTTCTATATCTGTTGAAGGTGAGAAAAGCCAAAACTTCAATGCTTCTAGTATTTCTTCTCTGCTGCTATTTGGGTTTCCCAAAATTGAAATCTTCTCTAATGTTTTGGGTTCTGGTGGAATTTGACCACCTGCAGCTAATAAAATTACGGTTTTAACTAAATATGGGTGATCTTCAGCAAGGCATCGAGCTATGCGATTTCCAAACGCCCATCCTAAGACATGTACAGGATTTTCTCCAAGTTTGTGGATCACACCAGCAATATCATTTGCAAGATCGTGTAATGTTAAGTCTTCAAGTGGACCCTTACTTCCCGCTAATCCTCTCCTATTTATTGCTACGGTTTTGTAACCTGCTTTGTTAAGTAAGGGTGTAAAATTATCAAACCAAGACGCATCTTGTCCACCCGCTGCTAATAAAATAATTATTTCTCCGGTTCCATTGATGATTGCTTCTATTTGAACTTCTCCTAAATTAAATGTTTCACTACCCATGTAGAATCATCTCTTATCTAAATCTAAAAGTGTTCTTTCACCAGTTTTCCAGTTTATTTTGACAAAATTGAAGGTGACGTTTTCTTTACTAAACATTATATACTCTTTTCGATTCCAGAAAACCTTACCCGTGGGACCCCCGGCGGGTAATGTAGCCATCCATTTGGCAGAAGGATAGACTTCTTTAGGATCTTGTCCTTGGGGCATCATACCAGATTTAGTAGGTCCGGGAATCATCCCGTTAATTAAAATATCAAAATCCAAATTTTCAACTGCTGCGCATCTTGTCACCGACCACACGGCCGCTTTAGAAGAATTATATGGAGACATGCCATTATTTCCCGCTTCTGCAGCTCGGGATATAAGGTTAATTATCCGACCATAGTTTTGAGTCCTCATAACGGGAATAGCCGCACGGATTCCATAAACAGGTCCAAATAGATTTACTCTTATAAATCTTTCATATTCATCATCTCTTAATTCATGTATCTCTCTCCCTCCGCCAAGCCCTGCGTTATTAAAGAGCACATCAAGACGTCCTGTTTCATCAATAGAAGTCTGAATCATTCCTTTAACTTGAGCATAATCAGTAACGTCTACAATTTTTATAATGGCACCCTTTTCTTGGAGGGATATTAATCCTTCACTATTAATATCTACAGCTACGACTTTAGCTCCATCCTCTAGGAACCCTAAACTCATTGCGTGCCCTATACCACTTGCAGCACCTGTAATACAAAATGTCATAGAACTTAAATTCAAGTTAATCAACCCATAGTAATAGATTAAATTATGATAAAAAAATTAAAAATATTATAACAATAGGTATATATGCTCCCACTAATCCATTAAATTTAAAACATTTTCCATCGTGGTCCGCTTTCAGTATCTTCTATTTGAATTCCAACAGCTCGTAATTTTTCTCGAATTTGATCGCTTATTTCGTAATTTTTTTCCTTTCTTGCCTTTTCTCGAATATCTATCATTAGATCCATAAGCTCATTTATTTTTGCATCATCCATTCCTTTCTTTTTGGTAAAATCAAGTCCAAACACACCAAGCAACTCTAGTAATTTATCTCTTACTTTCTCAAGTATATCTCTTTTGTTATCCAGAGATGAATTAATTTTTGTAATGAATTCGTGAATTACGGCAAGGGCTTTTGGACAATTGAAATCATCATCCATAGCTTCTTCGAAGGAGTTTTGTGCCTCCTCTATCGCTTGATTTAAGTCCGTTTTAGAACCTCCTGGAGAATCCTTTATTAAACCTAGACAATTTTGAATTCTTGCGACATTTTTTTTGGCATTTTCAATTACATCTGGATTCCAATCGACAGCAGATCGATAATGACCATTCACTAATCCCATTCTTACTACTAATCCTCCATACTCATCAATTAGTTCACGAGCAGTTACATAATTACCTAGACTTTTACTCATTTTTCTACCATTTAGCGTTATGAACTCTGCGTGCATCCAATAGCGAACAAATTGCTTTCCTGTTGCGGCTTCAGCTTGAGCAATTTCATTTGGATGATGAGTAGGGATATGATCTATACCACCCCCGTGAATATCTATTGTGTCTCCCAAGTATTTCATAGCCATTATTGAGCATTCGAGATGCCATCCGGGATATCCCTCACCCCACGGGGAGTTCCATCTCATAATGTGAATCTGATCGCTTTTTCGAGCATTTAGCCATAAAGCAAAATCAAAGTAGTTTCTTTTAAGAGGATCTTTTTCTACTCTTGCTTGTGATTGTTCTTCATCAAGTTTTCGTCGGGAAAGTTTTGTGTAATCTTTAAATTTAGAAATGTCATAATATATATTTCCCTGGACTTCATAGGCATAACCTTTTTCTAATAAGATCTTTATAAGTTCAATCATCTCTGGGATTTGAGCAGTCGCTCTCGGAGACACGTTTGGTCTTTGAATGTTTAAATCATCAATCACACGCCAATATTCTGCGATTTCTCTATCCACTAATTCCCATGGATTAATCTTTTCTTCACGAGCTCTTTTCTCTACTTTATCTTCTCCTTGATCAGCATCATCTGTTAGATGACCTACATCTGTAAAATTTTGTACATGAAATACATTATATCCTTTATAACTCAGATAACGAATAATTACATCCCAGCTACTATATGTAGCCGCATTTCCTATGTGGCATTTCTCATAAACTGTCTGTCCACAAGTGTAGATTTTTACATGACCTTCTTTAAGGGGTATAAAAATTTCTTTCTCTCTGGTCATTGTATTATAGATTTTGAGCATAAGAAAAAATATACTACGAAAATTTAATAATTTTCCTACTTAATTTCTCATTTTTTAATAAAGATATTTAAATCTCTCTATTAGCTCAAGTATAAAAAATCTGAATTTATCAAGTATATATTGAGAATAGATCAAGATATATAGTTTAATGACAGAAAATTCAACCAAAAATCTAGTTATGAAATTAGCCTTGTTGGGCAATCCCGCTGTCGGTAAAACCTCGTTAATCAATAAGTATATCCAGCATAGCTTTAGCAATGATTATCAACCAACTCTTGGAGTTAATATCGTTGTCAAAGAATTTAAAATTGAAGAATTAAATGTCTATACACGATTAGTTCTTTGGGATATCGCAGGTCAAGCAAAATACGAACTATCTAGGAGGATGTTCTTCCAGGGATGTATAGGGGCATTACTTATTTATGATGTAACCAGACCATCTACCTTTGAAGATATAAAAACTAAATGGTTGAAAGATTATCAAGATTTCACTGAGAAAAATCCTGCTTATATTCTTATTGGAAATAAAATAGATTTAATAGACTCCAAAGCAGTGTCTACCGAACAGGGAAAATCTCTCGCAGATGAAATAAATGCGAGTGATTTTCTTGAAACGAGTGCTAAATCTGGTGACAATGTTGAAAATGCTTTTCGGAAATTAGTTAACCAAGTGTTAATTAATTCTCATTTAATAAATAAAAGGACAAAGTAGGATTCAAAAATGCGAAGTATAGAAACCAAAATAAAACGTATTATTGTAGGGAAAGTAGAACCAGATGAGGATTTAATAATTGCTATTATGGAAATGGTTCAAAATCATCAAATTAAATCCGGGCTTATAAATTGTATAGGAGCACTTAAGAAATTTACAGTAGGTTATTTTAATCTTGAATCTAAAGAATATGAAAGAAAAACTATTGAGGAAAATATCGAATTAGTATCTTGTATCGGAAATATTTCATATAAGGATAATGAGCCAATTATTCATCTTCATCTTTCCGTAGGAAATAGGGATTATTCAACGATAGGAGGGCACTTATTCTCGCCATCGATCGTATCCATTACAGGGGAGGTTTATATTATTGAAATTGATAATGAATTGCATCGGGACCTTGACCCAAAACTC
This sequence comes from Promethearchaeota archaeon, assembly GCA_048940805.1. GTDB lineage: Archaea > Asgardarchaeota > Lokiarchaeia > Sigyniarchaeales > SOKP01 > Loki-b32. The sequence goes on along the minus strand of JBHLOF010000077.1, from coordinate 16,849 downwards.
AATTTATCATTACTAAAGTTATAATTTATATGTGAGCTATTTTGAACGAAGAAGAAAGAAGACGATTTGCATTTAAAATTGCTGTGCTAGGAGATCCTGCTGTAGGTAAGACAAGTTTAATCAATAAATATATTGAAAATAAATTCGAAGAAAATTACCAACCGACTTTAGGGGTTAATATCCTTACTAAAGATATAATTTTGGGTGAAAAAAATGCTGAAATTCGACTAGTTTTATGGGATATAGCAGGACAAGATAAATATGAATTAACGAGACAATTGTTTTTTGAAGGTTGCCATGGGTGTTTACTTGTGTATGATATAACAAGATCATCTACATTTAAGGGTATTAAAACGAAATGGCTTCAAGACTTCAGAAAGTTTGCTCGATCTGATGGTGTATATTTATTACTCGGTAATAAAGCTGATTTAAATGAATCCAGAACTGTTTCAGTTCAAGAAGGAAATGAACTATCAAAAGACATTGAGGCTAATGACTTTTTTGAAACTAGTGCAAAATATGGAGAGAATGTTCAAGATGCCTTTAAAAAATTGGTTATTAAAGTATTAAAAAAGTTTAATGTTTAATTACAAATCTGTTAAAATATTATCTAAAACGAAGATATGATTGGTGAATATAAAGGAGAAGTTAAATATAAAGTTGTCACGGCACTTCTTCAAGCTTACCAAGATGTTCTTGATTTCGATGGAATGAAATCGATTCTGAGAGAAGCTGAAATGCTTCACATCAAAAATATTAGGGAAGAGAATCAAGATCAATATCTAGACTTATTTTCTTTTAAAAAAATCATATCTGCTCAGAATTGTTTATTATATGATTCTTCTATGTTATTATTTGAAATTGGGAAGAAGTTTTCTTTTTACTTATTTCCTTATGGTAAAAATTTTGACGAAATTATTCACGAAATAAATTCTTCGATAGTTACTGATTGGAAAGTAAATATTATTGAAAATAAGGATGATTTAAAAATAGTTTCCGTCCAAAAGTGCCTTTTTTGTTCTGAAATTGGTGTTCCATGTGATATGTTCAAGGGATTTTTAGTACATTCATTGGAAAAGTCATTACCTTCAGACGTTAATGTCTCGTATTATGCTGAGAGAGAGAATTTAGACGACCCAGATCATAACACATTTATTCTGCATATGAAAATTGAAAAAAAGTATTAAATAGATTAAATGCAAAATATAATTTGCATTAAATCGATCGAATAAGCCTTTTTATATCCAAGCAACATTAAACAAAAAACAAAATGACTATAGAAAAATCTAAGGAATTACGGGAATTTGTATTCAAAATTGTTATTTTAGGTGATGCCGCGGTAGGTAAAACCTCATTAATAAATCAGTTCTGTGAAGGTCAGTTCACAGAAGATTATAAGCCAACTCTGGGAGCTAATATCATCAGAAAAGACGTGGATATTGATGGGGAAGATGCTCATACAAAAATCAGATTGATAATCTGGGACTTAGCTGGTCAAGAAAAGTATAATGTCATTCGATCTATGTACTTCCAGGGATGCGAAGGCGCGCTGCTAACGTACGATGTTACAAGGTATAATACTTTTGACAGTGTAAAGTCAAAATGGTTGAAAGATTTTAAAAAATATATTAGAAAGAAAGGCGTTTACATTTTAATTGGAAATAAAACTGATTTAATTGATCAAAGAGTGGTTACCACTGAAAAGGGTAAAGAATTAGCAGAGGATATTCAAGCTAGCGATTTCATTGAAACCTCCGCTAAATTAGGAGAAAATATAGACGAAGCATTTCTGCTTTTAGTGCGTCAAATCTTAAATAATTATGGGGTAGATCTTTAACAAATTTTAATAATCTGTAATAACTCTTTTTTGTATCATTATATTATGATTTCAACTTAATTAGAAAGCGTTATTTAGGGAAGTTATAATGAAAGATATTTCTTATGCAGTTTCAAAAGCCCCCAAGTCAGAAATTAGAAAACTATTTGATCTTGCTGCTGGTCGTACAGATGTTATTAGTTTAGGGATAGGTCAACCAGACTTTAAGACTCCCGATAAAGTTATACAAGGAAATATTGAAGCTTTAAAAATGAATATTACAAATTATGCCCCTACAAGAGGCATACCAGAATTATTAAAACTCATAGAAACCAAGTTAAAAAAAGGAAATGATATTCAAGCTAATTGGGAAGATAACATTATATTGACGAATGGTGGCAGTCAAGCAATCACTTTAGCTTTTGCTTCGATATTTAATCCAGGGGATGAATTGATCATTTCATCGCCTAATTTTGTGTCATATTTTTACTGTGGGCTTTTCTTTGGGGTAAAAGTTATTGAGATAGAAAGAAAGGCAGATTTTTCGCCGAATATGGAAAAGATTAAGAGTTCAATAACAGATAAGACAAAAGCAATTCTTATAAATTCTCCAAACAATCCTACGGGTTATACGTTAAAATTGAATGAAATAGAAGAAATCGTTGATATAGTAATAGATAACGATTTATATTTAATTACCGATGAAGTTTATGAAAACTACATATATGAAGGTTTGAAGCATATTAGTCCCGCTTCTTTCGAGGGAATGTTTGAACATACTATTACTATTAATGCTATGTCGAAGTTGTTTTCTGCAACCGGATTTCGTTTAGGTTATGCGGTTGCCTCAAAACAAATTATCGATCTTATGGAAAGATATCATCAATACACCGTCGCTGGAACAAATCATGCTGCTCAGTTTGGATTTGTAGAAGCTTTAAAGATGGATATAAAATTCTTCGATGAGATATGGAAGAGTTTCAATAAACGACGCCTTTTGGTATATAATAGATTAAGAGAAATCGGATTTGATGTTGTTAAACCTCTAGGTGCGTTTTACATTATGCCTTCTACAAAAAATTTCGGTATAAATGGTTCCACACTATCTCAAAGAATCATGAAAGAGGAAGCTGTAGCGATTGTTCCGGGGTCTATTTTTGGTTCCTATTCAGAAGACTTCATTCGCATTTCATACGCAACTGAATTAGGGAAACTCGAAGAGGCCTTGGACAGAATTGAGAAGTTTATGAAAAATTTGTAAATTAAAATGTTTAAAAGTTATTAGAAAAGTGAGGTTGGTAAAATGATCAAGATATTTATTAATGTTTGGTATCCGCTAGAAAAAAGTGAGGAAGTTGGCAAAAAATTTATGGAAGTTGAGAAAGTATTTCCTTTCCCCCCAATTATAAAACCAATAACTACTTGGGAAACTTGGGCAACTAAGTATGGTTTAAAAGGAGCGGGAATATTCGAAGTAAATGATAATGATTTTGACGATGGCATTAGGTATTTTGCAAAGCGTTTAACCATGTATGCTGATGCAATAAAAGGATATAAATTCGAAATAGCTGCTTCAGTTACCAGTGAAAAAGCAAGAACATTGATTGGTAAAGATATATCCGAGTTTCTAACCCCTTAATAAAACCGTTATGTTAAGCTAACGTTTACTTAGTGATGTATCTATTTAAACGTAACCGATAGTTAAATAAGGTGTTATTTAAAACTAAATAAAAAAGTTAGGTAAAAAGGAAAGGAGACACTTGAAGTGTTTTTTAAGTTATTTATAAAAGTCAGCTTGAGATTCTTTTATAGTACGGGATTCTGATATCTGTTTTGCAATATTCTCGTATCGATCTACAATTTCTTTTGGGAGTGTGGATTTTATTTTTGCTAATGCAAATTCAAAATGTTTATTTTCAATCTTTTTCAGATTCTCCATTTCTTCTCTTATAGCTTGCATACCTGCTTCCCGACATACATTTTCTAGGTCTGCTCCACTATATCCTACCGTATTTTGCGCTATAGATTTTAACGATACATCGTCAGCTAAAGGCATATCTTTCGTATGCACTTGTAATATTTTTAAACGTGCTTCGTAATCTGGTTCCTTTACATATATTAAACGATCAAACCTTCCTGGTCTTAAAAACGCAGGATCCACAATATCAGGACGATTTGTGCTTGCAATAATTACGATACCTTTTCGATTTTCAATCCCATCCATTTCGACTAATATTTGGTTAACAATTGACGCGAAAGTATGTGTACTTTCATTTGCACCTCTCCCAGCTGATATCGCATCAATTTCATCAAAATACAATATTGAAGGTGCTGCTTGTCGAGCTTTACGAAATATTTCTCTCACTGCTCTTTCACTTTCTCCGACCCATTTGGAATATATTTCAGGACCTTTTATAGCGATAAAATTAGATTGACTTTCAGTTGCAATTGCTTTAGCTAAAAGGGTTTTCCCACAACCTGGAGGTCCAAATAGGAGAATACCATTCAATGGTCGTATTCCTGCTTTTTCATAAAGTTTAGGATATTTAAGTGGCCATTCCACTGCTTCTCTTAGTTCCTGTTTAATATCTTCTAATCCACCTATATCTCCCCAAGAAATATCTGGTATTTCAACCATTACTTCTCGCATAGCAGAAGGCTCTACCATATTGATTGCTTTAACAAAATCCTCATCTTTAATTTTTAATTCTTGAATAATTTCACTTGGGATTTGTTCGTCCAAATTAATTTTAGGTAACACCCTCCTCAAGGAGAACATTGCAGCTTCTCTACAGACTGCCATAATATCCGCTCCAACAAATCCATGAGTTATCTCAGAATAATTATCTAAATTTACATCATCTTCGATTGGCATTCCTCTAGTATGTATTTGGAATATTTCTTTTCTACCTTTGACATTAGGAACACCAAATTCTATTTCTCTGTCGAATCTTCCTGGTCTTCGAAGAGCTTCATCTATAGCATTAATTCTGTTAGTTGCTCCAACACATATTATTTCACCTCTACCACGTAAACCATCCATCAATGAAAGTAATTGCGAAACTACTCGTCTTTCAACCTCACCAGAGGTATCAACTCTTTTTGGCGCAATAGAATCTATTTCATCAATAAAGATTATTGAAGGAGCATTCTCTTCTGCCTCTCTAAAAATTTCACGTAATCTTCCTTCACTAGCCCCATAAAACTTACTCATTATTTCAGGACCATTAATAGTAATAAAGTTTGCATTTGACTCCTGTGATACGGCTTTAGCCATCAATGTTTTGCCCGTGCCTGAGGGACCATGAAATAATACTCCTTTTGGAGGATCAATGTTTAATCGGTGAAATAATTCGGGATGTTTCAAAGGTAATTCTACCATCTCTCGAATTCTCTGAATTTCATCAGTTAAACCTCCCACATCATCATACGTAACAACTCCTCCTGATACATTCAATACAGCTACTCTTTTATTTACCTTTATTAAAGTATCTCGGGTTATTTTTACTACTTTATCGGCTGGTTTTAAATTTTCGACAATGAGTCTCAGTGTTCCTAAAGTTGTTCTTTTTCTTCCAGTTCCAAACATCTTCATGATCTCCGACATTGGATTTTCTGCGTCATCTCTTTGAATGAAAGTTCCTAAAACATCAACAACATCCCCTATTACTACAGGCTTATCAATCAACTTACTTTTTATTGCATCTGCTTGTCTTTTTAAATCAATGTTTGGTCTTGTAGGAGTCAATACAATTTCAATAGCAGGATATACCTTTGCAAGTTTTAATGAAACATATTCTCCAATCGTTGCACCAGCATTAAGTCGCTGAAGTCCATCTAATCTTATGATCCCTTTACCTCTATCACTAGCACTTGAGACTGCGATACCAGTAGTTTTTTTCTTTCCTCTAATTTCAATAATATCCCCAGTACTTAAACCTAATTCAAACATTACATCTTGATCTATATAGCATAGAGAACGTCCACTTCGGCTTTTTTCCAATCTTTCGATTCTTAACTTGGTAGTTTTTCTTTCTTGGGTCATTTTTAGGATTAATACAAATTAGTTATACAATTGAAATATCTTAACACAAGTATTTAAATAAATGATGCTTTATTTTCTTTTGGTTTAATATTTATAAAATTTTATTATGTCAACTCATTCGAGATTTTGATTACTAAGGTCTTTTCTAGATAATTCTTAAATGAGGTAGTAATTTCATTTTCCTGTAAAGCTTGATTTTTATATAACTTTACAAACAATTTTCGCGCCTTAATAATCTTTTTTTTCAATGGAATAAATGATGGATTTTGTAGAAGCTTTCCAACCAAATTTCTTGTTAGTTTATCTAAACTTCTATTCTCTAAAACCTTTGGTTTTTCTAATTGGTCATCTTTTTGTAATTTTTTGTATGGGGATTTCATTTTTTCAATTAACTCATTCACCACAGCTTTAATCTCGAGATTTAAATCACCAACTTGAGAAAGATCTATTTCTAATAGTGGTAGATCCCACTTATATTTACCAAACTCATCAAATTTTTCATGGATCTTTATTATAATTTCATTTGGAATTGGTTCCCCTCTATTCTTGTTCCATTTTAAACAAGTTTCAAAAGGAGTTGAGATATATATTATACCGAAATTTATTTCGAAATTATCAGCTAGAATCTTTAAGTCATGCCTCATGCTTGAATAATAATTAAGATCATCACTGATAACTATAGAACCATTCCTTAATTCCGCGTCTATTTTTGTTAGGTTTTGTTCTCTAACTTTTGGTTCAAGATTATAGTCAAACTTATTAGGAGATATTGTATGACGTATAATATCAGGATCCACAATTCTTATCGTACTATTGGGAAATCTTGCTTCTAGATTTAATTTTAAACTTTTAGCAAAAGTAGTTTTTCCTGAAGCTGGTAACCCCGTTAAACATATTAAGAAATTTTTATTTTTCAACGTTAATCTTATTCTATTCTTATATATAGATACTGTTTATAAGCTCTCTTTTTTGTTTCCGTGAATAACTCTTTATTTCTATTTCTCGATTCATTGCTTCTTTTCGATTTGTATAGGTCTCAAAATATTTCAACTCAAGATGCTTTTTTCCTCGACAAAATTTAGCACCTTTTCCACTTCGATGCTCGGTCCATCTTCTATAGAGATTGTTTGTATATCCCGTATAGAATCTCTTTTTTCCGTTTTTTGCGATGGTCTCAATTATATAGACATAAAAAACAGGCAATCAATCTTCACTAAGTGACAATTTACTATTGAATTATTTAATTTTTTAGTTATATTAAGTAAAAAAGCAAAGATTTTGAAATAATATAACTATTGATTAATTGAGTGAATAACAACTAAATTTTTATTAGCAAATGATATTATTTTATTAATAAGGTTATTTTTTCTGGATTTTATAAAAGATCCAATAAAAACATAATAAGGAAAAAATATGCCAACGGGTGTCTTTTTAATCAAATGGGATGAGGTTATTGGGGGAACTGTTTATATGAGATACCCAGAAAACTTGGAAATCCCTGATCCAATCGTGCAACAAATAACTATTTCCCATAATTTTACAGAATCTTATATAATCACCGAAGAAGAGCAATGGAATTCAGTATCCTACTATAATGATAACAGAGAGATGATTATTGTTTTAGTATTAAGTCGATATGATGATGGGAATGATTTCATTCCTCCACAATCACCCCTTCTCGAAGAATTTAATAGAGAATTAGATAAAGAAATCACCGAGGAAAATTTAAAAATCAGTTTAGAAACTCTGTATAAAAATAGTTTAGATGCATATCGAACGGTTGAAGCAGTAATGACCAAATTAAGTAAAGAAGTAGCTTCTTTAAGAACAAAGGAATATGATTATGAAGTGAAATTTGACTTAATTATAAAATCCAACCATCTATCTGTAAAGAGCAAAATCTTATTCTTATTAGCTATTAATGAGGGTCTCAGTTTTGATGAGATAAAGAAATTTGTTAAAACGAGTACTAGTTGGTTAAAGAATGTACTCGAATCGCTTAAAAAGAACAATGTAATAGGGTACAACCTTCAGAAAGATGTTTATTATATTCAAATATGAACAATTCGAGAATTATAATTAGAGTATATGGATTAGTCCAAGGAGTTTTCTTTCGTTACACCACGCGGAAAATTGCTCGAAAATTGGGACTAACTGGGTATGTAAAAAACCTGCAAAATAGGAGTGTTTATATAGAAGCTGAAGGGCCCATGGATAAATTAAAAGAACTTTTAGAATTTGCTAAAGAGGGACCTAGAAACGCAAGAGTTGACCGGATAGAACATGAATATAAACCGCCATCATCCCAGTACAAAGATTTTGAATATTTTTTTTAAAGTTAAATTTTAAGCTTGTTCCCATCATATTCAGATAATACCTAAGTATTATTTTTGTTCAATAATGATGCATTTCATTCATTGTTTATGTCGGTTAACTTGAAGACAAATTTAGATCTCAATGAATTTAGATCCTTCTATAAAACTAAAAATACATTTCAAACTCCATTGATTTTACGAATGTATGGTGCTCTGAATAGAGTAAATATGAGAAAAGAAAATAGATACATACTCTGTAATTTTCTTGATCAGTATTGCGATCAAATAGACCTTGACGAAAATATCTATGAAACTAATAACCAAAAAACATTAAATCAATTATTCTTGTTAACTGTTAAAAAAGCAAAGGAACACGAATTATTAGATGCACTATTTAGCGAATATCTTAATTCTATTGATGCGATTAACAGTAAGAGGTCAATATAGAATTAATTAATCTCGTATCAATCTCTCATTGAGGAAGGAACTTTATATGAGATGTTATGCAAGAATAAAAAATTAAAAAAATCTTAAAATTAAATGAACGTAATATCTTGATACTCAGAATCTCCAATATCCTTCTTAGCTACGCCAAGTTCTCTAACTTGTTGGTTTAATCTTAGAACAGCTTCCCGTACAATTTCTTTTTTCTTTGCCCCAGTACAAACTATTCGTCCTGTACTGAAAATTAAAAAAACAGTCTTAGGATCTTGCATCCTATATATAAGTCCTGGGAAGACTTCAGGTTCATACATTGCATATTCCATTACGATAGCTGCCATATTCAAATCGATATTTGTATGGAGATCTCCAGAAGCTACAATATTTTGAATTGTTATCTCTGGATTGGATACTTTTATTCCCGCTTTTCGGATGTTTTTTACTACTTTATCAACAACTCGCTCTGCCTCTGCTGCTTGCCGTAATCCTGTTACCACCATTTTTCCCGTTGAAAAAATCAAAATAGTTGCTCGAGGTTTTTCAATTCTCATAACAAGACCAGGAAATCGCTCTGGGTTATATTCTACATCAGCATGGCGTCTGGCTATTTGGTTAAGATCGATTTTTTCTGTAATTTCTACAACAACCGTCGCAACAACATTTTCTATTTTATAATCTAAATCTGTTTCGAAATCGTATTCTCCTTCAGGTTCTTGGCCTTCTTCGTCGAACTCATCCTCGTAATCTTCATCAAAATCATCTTCAAATTTGTCTTCAAAATCATCTTCTTCTGGCATAATAATTATAACGTGATTTGTGATTTTAAAATTCAAAAAATAGATAATATTCTTTTTTGCATGCTACTTTTGTTATTTGTATTTAAATAAATCTTCCTTTATAAAGGTGGTAGATTTAAAAAAGATCTGAGCTAAAAGTACCAAATTTTAAGACTTATTAAAATTATTGATATAAAGAAAAATAGGAAAAATTTTTATCTTTCTATTGCTGATAGGAAATTTTCTCAAGAATTCTCTTAGTCAAGCTAATGAATGCTTCTTCTACGTTTTGGCCAGTTTTAGCCGAAGTTAAAAGCAATTCAATATTATTTTGCTTAGCATAGGTCCTTGCTTCCATATCTGTTATTTTTCTCTGATTTTCTAAATCAGATTTATTTCCAATTAACATAATTGGTTGTTCTCCTCTTGCTTCTCTAAAACTGTCAACCCATTCATTGAGTTTATCAAATGTTTTTCGATCTGTTAAATCAAAAATAACTAGAGCACCATTTGCTCCCTCCAAATATAGTTTTCTTAGAGATTTAAAGGATTCTTGTCCTCCTAAATCCCATATTTGAGCGGATACTCCGTTTCCATCGATATCCATATCTTTTTTGAGTAAATTTACTCCTAGAGTTGCTTTATAATTTTCCCGAAATTTATTCTCAATATATCGATAAACTAAAGACGTTTTTCCAACGTTTTTTTCGCCCAAAAGCGTAATTTTAATTATATAGGAAGAATTTTCGCTCATTGCTTATCACCTAACGTAGAAACTTAAAATTTTGTTTATATTCAAATTATAGTGTATAGATATTAAAAATTATCTAATTCAATTGAGGGAATGAAGGTGAAAAAGAAGATTTAATGCTTTTAGTCTTTTTGAAAAACAATCATAAATTCACAGAAACTTTCACCTGTCTGAAGGCTGCATCCTATTTCTTGCGCAAAACAATGACGATCGCTTAATTTTTCGACTATTCCTGCCAACAACCCTGCTTCAAATGAACAGAAACTACCTGATGCTTTAATACCCTTTTTTATCAAATCCTTAATCGAAGAATGATCTTTCATTTTTAATTGAACTATTTCATCACTTGCTTCAGTGATCTCGATTCTACCAAGATTAAACTGTACGATTATATCCTCTAATTGATCTGGTATTTGATTAATATCCTTAAGTTGTTTAACCTTTAATGTTGTACCCAATTCATGTCCAAGGTAGTAGAAAATTGCTTCAAGTTGATGACCTAAAGCCAATAAAGCGCCTACTTTCATATCTCCTATAGATTTACCCTCTTTTAAATTTTTCCTCATTTGAGTTAAAATTTTTGATAGTAATTGTCTGTCCATAATCTAACACATTTCCTCTTGTATCTTTATCTTTTTTCGTTTTTTAATAATTTTTTTTCTTATAATTTTACTGAAGAAATAAACGCGTATAAAACCGCATCAATTATTTCCTCTTCTGTAATATTTACTGATAACTTTTTTTCAGCGATAATCAATGTTGGGACTGAAGTTATCCGATATTCTTGTGTAAAGTGACGATTTTCTTCAAGATCGATTGATATCTTTTCAATTCTTAACTTTTTACCGAACATAGAAATATTTATTCTTTTTAGCATTTCTGCAACAGGAATGCATGGTGCACAATGGTTTGATGAAAAAAACAATATCTTTGGATAACTTTGATCAATCGCATCATACATTTTCTAAGCTTCTTTGTACTTGTTATATAAATTTTTTATAATAGCTTGAAATGCTTCATATACCCCTGTTCCCGTTTTTGCTGAAGTTTTGAAATACCCAAGGAAACCTCTTTTTTTAACCACATCTTGGATTCGTTCATTATCCGTATCTTCATCATTTACTAAATCAATTTTATTCCCAAATAACATAATAGGGACTTCACCTACATGGCTTTTAATATCATCATGCCATTCAGGAATTCTATTAAAACTTTCTTCATCAGTATGACTAAAAACTATAATTGCTGCTTTTGAACCTTTATAAAAAGTAGGTCGCATGAAATCAAACTCACGTTGCCCTGCTATATCCCAAAAAAATAATTTACAATTATCTCCTTCAATATCTTCATCATATTTACTAAATTGGGCTCCAATTGTTTTAATATAATCTTTTTCAAAACTACCCTTGGTGTACTTTTTAATTAGGCTTGTTTTCCCAACGGCACCATCACCGATAACAGTGATCTTAAAGACAAAACCTTTTGAAGCATCATCTTTTCCCATATATATCACTCTGTAGAAAATTATTAAGTTTCATTCAGTTAATTGTGTTTTAAATTCAAAACCTATAATTTATATTTCTTTTATTTATTTTTATTTGTTATTAATTTATAATAATAATATCAACTCGTTTTAAATATTAGTATTGGGATATATGCCACAAAATTTAAACGATATGCGGTTTTGTAAGAATTGTCAGATGAATGTTTATCCCACGAGGCCAGAATTTAATATTAAAATATATGGGATCTTTACTATTATTATTTTAGCAATTCTTATTACATTAACCTCACTTTTCCTCTCTATTTTTGCAGAACTTTTTCTATTTATTTATTTCATGTGGGCTTTTATGATCCTTAACCCGTATTTAATATATTACCTCTCACAGCAAAAAAACAATTGTCCAAGGTGTTACCAAACAACCCATGAGAAAAATTTAGAATTTCGACCATTTGGTGAAAAGCCCCCTAAGGCCTATAGCATTATAGCTCCACGCAAGGAAAATCATCAATTTTACTGTCCTTACTGTGGGATATCTCTAGATAAGAAAGCAAAATTTTGTAAAATCTGTGGTAAAAAATTGGAAATTAAATGGTAATTGGAATTTGGTTATTGGAATATGGAGTTATTAAATAGAATAGAAAGAATCATTGCAACCTATAACGAAAATGGTATAAAAATTGCAATTGCTGAATCTTGTACAGGAGGTTATGTATCACATATGCTTACAAACATTTCAGGAGCATCTAATGTATTTGAAAGGGGTATTGTATGTTATAGCAATCAAGCGAAAATAGATTTATTGGGTGTAAGTCCGAAAACTATAGACCACTATGGTGCTGTATCTAAAGAAGTTGTGGAGCAATTGGCATCTAACATAAGAAAAAATTCAGAGGTAGATATAGGAATTGGGATTAGTGGTATTGCTGGACCAACCGGTGGAACTCTAGAAAAACCTGTTGGTACTGTTTTTATTGGTTTTTCAACAAAAAATGAAACCAAAATTAGAAAATACCATTTTAAAGCTAGTCGGATAGAATTCAAAGAATTAGTTTTAGAAAAAATACTAGATTGCTTAGAAAATTTAGTAAGTTCAAATTAATTTTCCGTTTTCCATTATAGTTTTCCTCGAATTATCCTCATATTCAACAATAATATTAGCATTAGGTGCAGTAACAAAATCCCAATGCATTTGAGAGGCCGATGTTCCACCAAAGGATTTGTTAAATCCAAAAGCAACATGAACACTCCCGTCTATCTTCTCATCTGTAAGTATATAACCAATCGCTTCAGTAATTACGGGATTACATCCTATACCGAGTTCACCTACATTATAAGTTCTAAGGGAGGGAACAGTGTTTAACCGGTCAATTTCTTCGCTTTGTTTAAAAGCGTTAATCAAAACTTCTACATTGGAATCTGCTGTAATTTTTTCAGTTATTAGTTTTCCATTCTTGAAGTAGATCTCCACATTTTTTAATATTATATGAGAATATCTTTCTTTTGTTAGAGGAATGAATATTTTACCTTCTCCTTCAGTTTCTATGGGAGGAAAAAAGACTTCACCTGCTGGTAGATTACCCCCTATGTCACCCAAAGCAATTTGTTCATCTGAAAGAATTCCATTATCAAGTAATTTTGGGCGATTCTGTATTGATACCCAGAAGTCAGTCCCGTGACTATCATTCACATAAACCTTTTTAGCGTTTTCAAATTTAGCACCCAAATTTTTGACTATTTCATTGATTTTTTCCGATTTTATACTCATTCCATCGACTATAAACTTTTCAAAGAGATCATAATCAATATTATAGAACTTAGCTGCTTTTTTTGAGGGCCACGCGGCATAGCACCATTTCTTTCCTGGGGCGTATTCCTCCTTAAATCCATAAATAATATCTCTATAAGGTGCAACAGCTTTGGTATAGGCATCTAATTTTTCTTTGGGAGCATTATTTCTAATTGATGGATCTTCAAGGGGTTCAATTACAATGTAAGAATCCATTTTTTCAATTAGTTTTAGGTAATGCATAGGAGTTTTCTCAAGGGTATAAGGTGTTATTGAATTATCCTTAAACATTGTTTCATCGTAATAATCACTCGTAGAAGTAATATGGGGAAGTCCTCCCCTTCTAAGAACACTTAATCCAATTTCCTCTAATAATTCATGGGCATAAAGACCACCTTTTATAAGAACATACTCCCCTTCCTTTTTTATTCGTACATAATTAGCGATATTATCAGCACATAACTTAATCTTTGATTTATCAATCATGATTTATATCATTAATACTCCCATAATAATTCTTCTTGTTTCTTTGAAGTGAGTTTAAAAGGGTAAAATACGTTATAGGCACTTCAAGTTCTTGACAAAGAGTTTATAATAACTTGTTGTTTTATTTAAAGTATTATATGGAATTACTTTCTTGTAAGCCCTACAATAAAAAAAATAAAACTCTTTCAGAATGGTAGTCCGAGAAGCAGGATTAATATTTAGGGGTTTCAACCTAGTAAAGAGAAGTTATCATAAAAGCACTAAAGGAAAGATCGATGCAGATCTACGAAGTGGGTTGCTAACCGCAATAAAAAACTTTGCTGAGTCTGCATTTACGAAGGGTTCTGTTGAATATTTTGAAGGAAAAAAGTTCCTTATCGCATTTACTGACGCAGAAATTATGTCAGAAGATGGCATTGAACCAGAGCCACTGATTTCATACGCCATACTGGATAAAGAGAAAAAAATGGAAAGGTATATGCAAAAAATAATTCTGCCTCAATTAAAGAAAGTAATTAATGAATTCATGGTGACTAATAAAGGAAAAAATCTATCTGAAGTTTCCCAATTTAGAGATTTTAAAGAGAAACTTGATAAAATCTTCGGAACAGACACTCAAACTGTCGATCAAAAACTTAAAGGAATATTTACAGAAGAAAAAAAAGATTCTGAGCACAAAGCGAAAAAAAAGAAGAAAGAGAAAAAAGACTCTTAAATTGAGAAGACTCAATCTTAATTTTATGATTTTTTCAAGTACCAAAATATTAATGGCAATGCAATTGTAGCATCTGAGATTACTGTTGAATACTCTGCATTTTCATTTACCTTTCCCCACGAAATAGCTTCTTTTAATGTGGCTCCACTAAGACCTCCCGGTTCTGGTCTATCCATAGTAATTTGAATAGCATAGGTTGCTGAATTAGGGCAAAATTGCAATGATTGCATAATGAAATTTTTCGGAACACCCCCTCCAATAATACACACTCCCGCCTTTTTAGCATCCCACGCTAAATTCACCATGTCTAGCATGTCTTTGAAATGATTGAGATTGATTTTTTGATGATGAAATCCTAATTGTAACGCTAAACCTGAATCTGTAAAAGCAGGACAAAAAATGGGAACATTCATATCAGAACAAATCTTTAGAATTGATCGGGGAGTATTAGGTATTTGTTTACCAAGAAATTGTAAAAAAGAACTTACACTCATTTTATTATCTGGGATAGTAAGTTTTGAAATAAAATCTTCTATTCCCTCATACACTCTATTTGGCATAAATACATCATAGATACGGTTTATCTCTTCATTCCTTAGATCTGCGTCATTTATATTACTTATATTAATATCTCCTTGTAGATGATGATACCCAAGAGCTTCAACTAAATCATGAGTTAAATTAGCTCCAGTAGTAACCAAAATATCTATAAATCCTTCTTTGATGAAATCATATATTATCCCTTGCATACCAGCTGGCACAAGTGCTCCTGCTAATCCGAAAAATTTGACACAATCCTTATCATCAACCATCTGTTTATATATCTCACAAGCGATTGCTAACCTTTTTGCGTTGAATCCCGAATTCTTCAATCCATTAACAAGCTCAAGGATATCTGTATCATCACTAATTTTTATTTGTTTAACTTCTTTAAGCTTCTCTTCTAAGTTTTCTTTGGGCATTTTTTTTTAAACCTTGCTTCGTCTAATAAAATCCATAAATTCAACAATCAATTTAGCTGCCAGAATTGAAGTCATCCTATTTTCTAAATCTAAGTTTGGGGCAACCTCAACTAAATCAAATCCCATTATATTAAATTCTCTTGATATTTCCTTAAGAATTTTCCATATATCTCGGTAAGAGAAACCTCCTGGTATGGCATAACCAGTTCCCGGAGCTACTGAAGGATCTAACGCATCAATGTCTATTGAGACATATAGATTTTTTATATTGGAATTGTAAAAAAATTCTTTTATATTTTCTATAAAATAATTCACACCTTCGATGATATGATACGCATTTATATTTTTGATTTTTTCTGCTGATGCTAATTCTAATTCTTCAATATCAATATCCCGAGTACCCACAATAAGCATATTTTTATTATTAACATAGTCCAAATCATAAATTCTATGAGAAATAGTAGCATGAGAATAAACCCCTTTATCCCATTCTTGATAGAAATCTAGGTGAGCATCAAACACCAAGACACCGAAATCTTCCTTATTTTCAAACTGATCACCGATAGTTTTAAGTACGGGATAACTGCAAAAGTGATCTCCCCCAATCATAACAGGAATAATTTTATCGTTTTGTTTATATAGTTTTTTAATGAACTTCTGAATATTCTCGAGATTTGGTTCAATTTTCATCGGTTCAATTTCTACATTTCCCATATCAGCAGCAAAGAATTTTGGAATTTGAAATCCTAACTCAGTTGTAAATCCAATGTCATCTGTTATTTTTCTAATGTCTTCAGGTGCTATCGAGGAATTTGGCAAATCAGTGGAAGTTAAATAATCCCACGGTATCCCAAAAATCACAAATTGAGTCTCTTTATTAATTTCATTACCAAAATTAAAAAAATTCATATAAAAGACCTTACATTTTATTTAATGTTTCAATTCCTAAAAGATTTAGACCCGTTTTAATCACAATTTGCACACACTTTATCAACAACAACCTAACATTTTCAAGTTGCTTATCTTCAGAAATTACAGGGCAGGTGCTATAAAAAGAATTAAATACCTGACATAATGTTAAAAGATATTGAGAAATTAAATGTATATCATATTTCCGAGCTGCTTCTTCTACGATTTCTGGAAAATAATTTAGTTGCTTAACTAAATTTAATTCCGTTTCATGATTTAATAAATCCCAATTGATTTCTAAACCTATTTTTTCTTCTGATTTCGAAATTATCGATTCAATTCT
>JBHLOF010000076.1:0-20863 GCA_048940805.1 Promethearchaeota archaeon | reverse complement strand
GTTATATGATACAGGTTTAACAGAAGAAAAAATTCTTGAAGTTTTAAGAGGTTACACAGGTTTGGAAAATGTCGTAACAAATCAATTATATTTTGGAGATTTTCATTCGGGAGATAATATTATGGGTTATATTAGTCCACTTTCTGGGCATTTAACTGAAATAATGGACACAGTTATAATTTATCAAACGGTTCAATGGTTTGAACAGGCGTTTAATGGAAAATTAGGAAGCGATGTATTTATAACCGCCACTGTTTTACAAGTATTTTCATATATTGCTCTAATTGGGGTGATATTATTAAATGCAATATTGGTTCTCTATCTAAAAAATTATTTATTCAAAGACAATGTAGTTTATCCCGAAAGGGACGTTCTAAAAGAGCTCAGCGGGATATCATATAAAAGGCTTCTTCTATATTATACAGTACCTGTCGCTTCCATCCAGTTTATATTCTTTTTAATTCTATCTGATATTATCACAGGTACAGTACCTTTTTCAACAACCAGTATTACATTGACTCTAATTGTTGGAGCATCTATTGGGATCTTCATAGTCTACAATTTTCTTCTTTTGAATTGGGAAGATCGATACTCTATTAAAGATTTTTTCATAAAAATCAAATCTATGACTTCCTATAAACCGGGAAGGTCAGTAATTTACGGAGCTGCAATCGGAGTAATTCTAATATTAACAATAGCAGCAATATGGCATTGGTCTGTACAAAATACTTTGCCCACCCTGGAAGGTCTATGGAGAATGTTATTAATAATTCTCATTTCTTTTCCTTTCTTCTTGATAAAAGAGTTTTACTATAGGAATGTACAAGGACTGCTAAATACTTTTAGTCATTATGATGAATATATCGTGATGGTTGGCATTGGGATTATAATGGATAATTTACTTATCCTGTTTATAATATTCATTGGAAGGATAAATTTAGCATATGTCCCTGCTTATGCACTTTATCTTTTGGGATGGGTGATTTTTTCAATTATACAACATTGCTCAGTTACGTATGTGTATATGAATTCGGGAAGGAATATTTTAGGATCGACGATGTTTACAAGCGTTTTTTATGCTTGGATGTTAGTTGTATTCTTTCCCTCTTATGGATTCTTGTAGAAATTATGAGAATATTATGATTCTCACAATTGATAATCATTTTTAGTGTTTAAATAAATTAATATGTCATCGAAATCAGTTATATCAAATGGCTTTGTCAAATACCCATCTGCATGTGTTTCAAGGGTTTTAACAGCTACTTCCGCTTCCGAAACACCCGAAAAATAGTAAACAAGAATATCTTTATACTTTTTTTCTGATTTAATCATCCGACAAAACTCATATCCGGTTAATTTTGGCAAATGAACATCCAAAAGAATTAATTTCGGTTTATACTTTTCTAATTCCTCAACCGCTTGGAATGTATTACTAACGGATTTACATGTAAAGCCTTTAAAATATAAAATTTTTTTTAGCAAATCGACAATGTACCTACTGTCATCGATTATTAAAATATCATATTCATTGTTAACCATTTTGAGTTCTCCTATGTCTTATTGACTTCATTAAAAGTATAGATTCAAAAATCTAGCAATAGTAGTGTTATTTAAATATGAGTTTTTAGAAAAAAATACACAAAATTTACACAAATTTCACTAAAATGTTATTAATACAAATTCAAAATTTTTTTTATTACATTTTCATTTCAATTTTAAAAGTTGCTATTACATGAGATTCCAATAAAATTCCCAACTTATTTTCATTAAAGCTTAGGATTTTCGCTTTTATTTCATTTTTAGGTTCTTCTTCGAGGAGGTTTACAATTTCTACACTAGAAATAGAAATATCCTTGAAAAAAGTCAAACTTGTCTTTTGAGACATCGATGAAATATTAAAAACTCTAAGGATCAAATAATTTCCTTCTTCAGCCTTTTTCAAGGCGCTTAAAATTATACTATCGTTATCTATTTCAAGAAAGCTAAGTACTGATGGTAGGTATGATTCTAATAATAATAATTTAGTTTTTTCAAAATAAGATAAAATTCCGTTTGGTCGTAATATTACTTTATCTGAAACTCTAATAGGTCTTCGTGCCATATTAGGGAAAAATGGTTTGAGGGGGTTGTTAAATTCTTTCCCTTTTTGATGTATCTTCGATTCTAGCCAATTAGATTTAGAGGAAGTTGTGAGTGATAATTCAAATAAATGTTTTCCGAGACATTGAGCGCCTGGAGTGTAATATCCCGGCCCTGCATGAGACATTCTAGTCTTAAAGTCATCTCGAGATAACCATTCAACAGATCTCAGAAGAGTAATCGCAAAAATTAGCTCATTATCTTCGTTAATTATTGCCTCATACTCGGGTAAACCTTTATTTAATATGGCGAAAGTCCTCGAATCATCACTAATGGATATGAAATCTTTTTGATGGTTTGTTGGTAATGGTTTTTGGACCCAATTTTCAGCATTGGGTAGGTTGACACTTCTAGGAACAACATAAAAATGGCCATCTGCATAAACCTTATCCGATTTTATTTTTGTAGGAAATAACACACGAATTCGATGATCTTTTGAATTGTTTTCTAACTCAATCTTAAAGTCAATACGTTTTATTCCCTTGTATAATGAAATGTATATAGTTAATTTGTTGTCAACAAGCCAATCTTCTCGATTATATCGATCTTCAGTAAGGGAGTGAGGAAGTTTTAAATTTAAACGTAACTTGAAGGTTTTCTGAGATGGTCCATCTATAAATATAGTTCGCTCGAACACAACAGTATCATCGGATGAGAAAATTAGATCTGTTTGATTTTCTTTTGGACCTGAATAATCATACTCATCTCCCCAATCTCCCATATCTTCAAATTGACAGACAGATTCATATTTAATCCCCGTCAGCTTATCTATAACATTTATTAAACCATCTCCATTAATCTCTACTCTATAGAATTCATTTTCTAAAAATTTTCTTGTGATTTTGAAGTTATCTTCTTCAATTTCAAATTTTTCTGTGGTATCTTCCTGGATAAGGAAAAAAGTATTATATCCACAAGCAGGGATTTCTGCTAAAAACGTAAAGAAATGACTTACACCTTGTTTTCGCTGGTATCTTGGTTTCTCTTCAATTGTATAATATTGATAATTAATATTTATTCCGTTAAAATCCATAATTTTAATACTATGAGGGAAAGCCTCACCTTTCGTTTTACGTGAAATCGTATTAAACCCAACAATATCTTTTCGTTTCCATGGAAGTGGGTTATAAACAATTAAGATTTCTGCTTTATCATATTTATTTTCAATTTTAATTAGATTTGTCAAATGAATAAACGAGTTTTTATACACTTCATTTGCAATTTGTTCCGCCCAATTAAATCGTACAGTCATTTCATCGTGGACTTGGTCTATACTACAACCACAAATACTATCATGTGGTGCGTTTTTCTGTAGCCATTTTATTCCGGTTAGAATATAGTCTTTTGGATACATAAAACTTTTGTACTTATCAAGTACCCAAGTTATTGCTGAAATAGGTTCAGAATATTTCTCATATAAATATTCTATTGCTGTATTTCTTTGTTTTATCCATATTCGTGCAGAAAATACGCCCGATAAGAGATGCGAGTATCTTCCTCCTCTTAATTCTCCTTGATACTCTTTTAAATCTGCATTAGACTCTAAAACTTTTTTAATATAATATTCAAAGTCGGCTTGCTCCAGAAATGTTTCAGGATACATTTCATTCCATTGATTGACAATCATTGGAATTTCAGGGGTAGCTTCTTCATGGTCCACCCCGTTATTTAATAAGACATTAGGTGTCGCAATGTATTTCTCAAACTTTGAGATAACTTCCCTTATCTTTCTTAATGCTGGCTTGAATTCCCCGTTTATAGATTTTGTATTCAAATTTGCTAAGTTATGGTATGTTAAAATTAGATGTACTGCTAAAACAGATGCTGCTCTCCCTGGAGAATTCCATAAAAATTCCATATTTAATTTGTTTTCTTCAAATTCATTACCAAATCCTCTCATAAATAATATTGAAGGAATTTCAAATCCACTTATGATCTGAGGCAATTGTGCGATATGTCCAAAGGGATCAGGTATATATCCAGCCTTCATTACTCTCCCAAATTTTCTACTAATTTGATGACCAATCATTAAATTCCTAATTAATGATTCACCACTAACCAGAAATTCATCTGGTAATACATACATTGGACCAATCGAAAGCCTTCCTTGTTTAACATATTTTTTTATATCATTTTCCTTTTCAGGTCTTACTTCCAAATAATCTTCTATGGGAATAGTTTGACCATCTAATGTGAAATTTTTATAATTTGGGTCATTTCTAAGTATATCTAACAATTTATCCATTAATAAAACAAGTCTAGCTCGAAATTCTTGAAAAGGGAGATACCATTCTCTGTCCCAGTGCGTTTCTGGAACTATAATAATATTATTAGCTTTCATTTTGATTATCCTTACATCTAAAATCCTAATTGAGATTGATAAAGATTAGTTTAATATAAATTAATTGAATAAAATGTGAAATTATAAAAACCTAATATTCCACCCAAATTGGCCCCGCATAAGACATCCTTCCATTTTCTCCAACGATGCGAACAATATAATAATCATATCCATCAGTATTCAAAGTGGAGGGATCAATAGGATTATCGCTATATTGATTGATATAATAGTAATTTCCCCTCTTATTACAGTAATTTTGATATGAAGTACCCGTTATAGGATCACTATCAACTATCGTAAAATTGACAATTGGGGATGATATTGATTCAACATGCCATAAATTCCCATTCTTAATGATTTCTATATTTGCATTCCAATTTGGAATCCAGTTTGGAGTAATTGTAGCAGCTTTAGATTTAAGGGCTACTGGTGCCCCATCTTGCGCTAAGAAGATATTAATTTCCCTATGTTCAGTTGCGTTACTAGCCATAAATGTCGAACCATCGCCCACGGGAGTATTATTTATTTGAAATGTAAGGATTGGACGTCCATGGTCAGAATTTGCATAAATCCGTTGATTGTATATACCATTGAAAACTCCTTGTCTAGTAAGATTATCTACATATACCGCGGTTAATCCCCCTGGATAGGGATGCTCATTTCTAGTGTGCCATAAGCTAAAGGGACGTTGATGTCCAATATATGCTCGAGTATGACTCAAGCTATGACCTGGATGACCATCATGTTCATCACTTGCGACGTATAATGTCATTCTATATCCCATATTCAAAGCATCAACTATTGAAGAACCATTTGTATATAAGGGGGGTTTATCAAGTGCCCCTACGTAATTTAATTCGTGACGTTGTTCAAATAGAAATTCACCATGTACAGAAGAGACTTCTGCTATTTTAACATATTTTGGATTATTATAGGTCCAATCTTGAATATATGCCTCTTTTGTTGTATGATGCGGAAGTGCTAAAGCCTTCACTCCATATCTTGATGTAAAATCATCAAGGGTATTCCATAAAGCCTGGGGAGATTTGATGGTAAAGTATGAATCGAGTACAGGGGTTTTTAACAATTTATTACCACTAAAAATGCAAACATAATGCCCAGTTCTGACACTAGTCCACTCGATACCATGCAGTGTTACAAAATTATTTGGCTCATACCAATCATTAGTACTAGTTTCAAGTTTATCTAATGACCAAGGAGCGAATAACATAATTTCACCATGATCAGTTAAGGCATTAAAATCTAGACATGCAATGTATTTTGCATAATAAAAGTGATGTTCAGGTGTGCTTGTCCCATCAGAGAGTTGAGAATGAGATTGGAGATCTCCCCATACAATGGTCGGTTCTGATAATGAAAAATTATTTACTATAATGGGATTACTGTAAAATGAATTTTTACTAACGCTATCATTTACTACAATATAATGGTAACCGGGCGTGCTAATTTGTGCTTGAAATACATGTCTTCCATTATCCCTACCATCTTTTATCTCGTAAGCAATATCAGATCCAAAAAGTTGCCCTGAAAATCTATATGTTGCTGGTAGAATTGCTTGAGGATTTGTAATCACGGTATAATCACTGAAATTATATGATTTCAATGAAAATTCAACTCTACCCTTATATAATGCACTTAACCGTTCAAATGAATCCCACGCTTCAACTGTAACTTCAAACGTTTCATTTGTATTAACCATTGAGGGAGCATTTACCCAAAGAAGTTTGGGATTGTTATCAAACATTACTCCCAAATCTATACTGACTGATGTCCATAAAGCTATTGGGATGACAACAATTACTAGTTTAATTGCATTTCGCTTTTTTCTTGATATTTTGTAGAATCTTCGATACCATTGATTAAATTTTTTAATAGATATCTTTTTCCTCTTTAATATTTCTAAAACAAGTAATAAGAATAAATTGGATAAGATAAAAATAACAGAATACCATATTACAAGAATAAGGGGTGCAATTTCTTTAAAGAAGAATACAAAAAATGTTATGAAACTTATAGAGGTAGCTAATAAAATTCCATTCCGTCGCCATGTTCTGTCTTTCAACAAAATATAGTATAGTATTCCTATTACTAAACCAATTATGCACCAAAAATACCAAAAATGAGTAATTAATCCAAATCCATAAATAAGTAATCTAGTTGTTTTTTCTAAACGAGATAAGCCTTCCTTTGATAGAAAACTTTTCTTATCTTTTTGGTCTTTTGAACTAGTCATTAATCAAATTTCATTGAGGTTGTTAATAAAAGTTGTTATATACAAATTATTTGACAAAAAGGAAGGTAGTTTAAAATTTATAAACACTTAATCTTGTTTTTTATAAGAAAAAATGGATTTACCAATAACACTTGAATGTGGGGTTTTTCCTAATAATCCCAGTAATGTAGGAACAATATCAGTGGTTTTACAATATGCAAGTTCATTTTTAGGAATTTCGAGTGATCCTCCAATGATTAAAGGTACAAACATTGATGTTCCACCGGCTATATCATGTGAATAAGGAGTAGAACTTTTGGTTTTCCCATGTTCATAATTAAAATTATATATTCCCTTAGTTGAAACCATTATATCACATGATCGCGGGTTTTTAAAATGACGAGGAAGCTGATCTATTAGATTTATGAAATCTGAATCGATAGTTGCTGGTATCCATTCATCAATAGTATGAAATTTATTATCAAGTAAAGCATTTGATTTCTCATAGGCAGTGTAATCGAAAATATCTTCATTGTTAAAGGTATATTTAGTTTTTTGGTTGACTCCTGTCCCCACATATTCAATTATACCTTTATTTATTTTTCCAGAATTTTGATCTTTAGATTCTAAAAAAATTCTTCCTTTCTCAGGTTTATTATCATCATCTTGATAATACATTAATTGCACACCAGGAATCTTCCACATAACCTCATACATATTAATCTTACCATGTCCAGCTCGAAGCACGTTAAAATTTTCTAATTGCTTAATTGTTGGATGATGAAACCATGTTTCCCCTCGAAAATTAAAAAACCCTACACTTCCGAAATTAACATCAAAATCTCCTTTACCATTGATAGGATCATAAGGAATCAAACCTTTTTGTTGGAAAAAAAGTTCTAAATCATAAACATAAGGCGCTTTATAATTGCCATGATCTGCAGTAATACAAATTGCGGTATCTTCATAATATCCTAAATCCTTTAACACATTAATTAATGAGCCAATATGTTTATCGCATTCAAAAACTAAGTTTATATAGTCCAAATGGTCAAAACCTTTGACATGCATTAAATTATCCGTATGAGGTATATAACCAATAGTTATCATTGGGACTTCATTTGATTTAAAAAAATCCTTTGGTCGTTTAAACACTTCTTCAATTTGAGGGAGGATCAAATCTGCTTTATATTCTTTGGGAATAACAAAAAGCGAACCTCTGAATAAAAAGCTTGTAGCGCTTAATAAATTTCCTTCACCTACTTGCTCAAAAATAGTTTTTACGTTTGAACCAATATCATTATTTATTTTCAAAAGATCACGTCGTTCACTGTAGTTTCGTATAAAAGGAGGTTTTCTTTTCATTTGAGGTGGATCCAGTCGATTAAGCCAATGGTAATTAGGAACACCACTTCCTTCTTTAGGAAAATAACCAGAATTGGATCCGGTTATAATATCTGCATAGCAAGGTAAAGTCACGCTGGGAAAGGAAGTGACGCACCTTTCACAAGATATTCCCTCTCTGGCAAGTTCAGCAATATTAGGAAGCTTTCCTCCTCTTATCCAATTAAAGAGATGCTCTGCCCTAACATCATCAAGTATAATTAATATTACTTGGTTAACCTTAGCACTACGACTCATTTTTATCTAATAATTGATAATAATTTATATAAATTTTAAATAGAATATTGTTGTATAGGATTAGATTTTCTGATTATTAAAAATTGATATAATTTTCTGGATTACCGTAGAGTTATGATGAAAACTAGTCACTCCATCTTTTTCAAGGATGCATCTGATATGAGCGAGGTTTCTTCTAATTCTATTGATTTAATGGTCACCTCCCCACCTTATCCGATGATTGAGATGTGGGACA
Organism: Promethearchaeota archaeon; assembly: GCA_048940805.1. GTDB lineage: Archaea > Asgardarchaeota > Lokiarchaeia > Sigyniarchaeales > SOKP01 > Loki-b32. The sequence goes on along the minus strand of JBHLOF010000076.1, from coordinate 12,274 downwards.
CTTTGTTTTCATCTTTAAACAATGATATAAAGCAAGCATTCGAAGAAAAAGATGGCAGAAGAGCATTTAATTTAATTCATAAAGAATTAGATAAAGTTTGGTTTGAAGTTGCTCGTGTTTTAAAAATTGGGGGAATAGCATGCGTAAATATTGGAGACGCAACAAGAAAAATCAGAGATGTTTTTCAATTATATCCAAATCATGTAAAAATATCTATCTCTTTTCACAATAATGGATTTATTGTTTTACCTTGTATTTTATGGAGAAAACCGACAAACAGTCCAAATAAATTTTTAGGTTCTGGAATGCTCCCTCCCAATGCATACGTAACTTTAGAACATGAATATATTTTGATTTTTCGAAAGGGGACTACTAAGAGAAGTTTAATGCCTAAATCTGAGAATAGATATAATAGTGCTTTTTTTTGGGAAGAAAGAAACAATTGGTTTTCAGACGTGTGGGAAGACATAAAAGGAATTCCTCAGAGTATGACTAAACAAACAGGTAATCAGAATGATATAAGAGAACGATCGGCTGTGTTCCCATTGGAATTGCCATACCGTTTAATAAATATGTTTTCATTATACGAGGATGTGATATTAGATCCCTTTTGGGGAACAGGAACCACATCTATTGCTGCGATGATATCTGCAAGAAATTCAATTGGATACGAACTTAATTCTGGATTTATGAAAGTATTTAGAGGAAATATAAATAGATTAATAGATTTGAATAAAGAAATAAATGAAGCTAGGGTGCAACAACATTTAGATTTCGTTAACAATTATTTGAAGAAGAATAAAGAAATAAAATATAATGCTACCAACTATCATTTTCCCGTGATTACTCAACAAGAACGAAATATACTTTTTTACATCATAAAAGAATATCAAGAAGGAGTAAACCATTTTACGGTTGATTATGAAAAATTTGAATACTTACGATAATCTTAAGTTATGAAAATTATTTCTTTCTTTTTTTCTTCTTCAATTCCTCGATTTTTTGTTCTTTTATTTTATTTTGAATCTCTAACACTTCAAGTTTTCTCAGTAAATTTTCATTTTCATTTTTTAATTTTTCCACTGATACCTTTTTTACACCGATTTCTTTTGTTAATTCATCCACTTGAGCTTGTAGGGAATATGCCATCCTTCTTTCTATAGCTTCTTCTTTCTTCTTCAATTCACTATCAAATTCAGTGATATCTACCGATTCTTTTCTTAATTGATCAATTAACAATTTATACTTATTTACTTTATCTTGTAACTCACTCACAAGGGTTTCTAATGGAGGTGTGGATCTTATATTTTCAATTCTAATAACTGATGAATTGGAACTTTTAACTCTTTCATCCTCTAATTGTTGTTGTAATTGTGTTTTTTCTTTTCTCAAAAAACCCATTTTGTTTTTTAAATCCCTTATCTGCCTATCTCGGTCTTCTATTTCTAAAACTAGTCTGGACTCGATTTTTTTTTGCTTTTTGCTTTTCTTGTTCTCATCCTCTTTGGGGATGAGTAATTCTAATTTCATTATTGTGTCTTCTAAATTTTCAATTTTTTCCAAATACTCATATATTTCAGCATCTTTTTTATCCAAATCTATTTCTAAACGTTCAATCCGTTTTTTCAATACATCCATTTCAGTATTAATGTTAGAATTGTTAACCAAAATTATCGCTTTAATATTTATCGAATCATTAAATTTTGACCTAATTAAATAATACCAATCCCTCTATTAAAATTTAGTTTAGATAATTAATAAATTTTAATTAAGGTCCATGAAGAGATAATACATTGTATACTCGAGTTTTAATATTAAGCGACAGATTCCAAATGCTTGTAGGCGATATATAAAAATAATTCATTTACATTTTCACCTGTCTTAGCAGATGTGAGAATGTAATGAAAACCAAGTCTATTTGCAATCTTTTTTATTTCTTCTTCACTAATGACAATTTTATCCTCTAAATCAGACTTATTTGCAACAATTATAATATTTTTAGGTCCCTCTACATACTTAGATAACTCATCATTCCACTTTTGAATAGATTCAAAAGCTCCAGTTCTAGATCTATCAATAACAATAAATGCAGCATTAGCTCCCCCATAAAATCTTTTTCGAAAAGGAGTCATCTGTGTGATTTGACCCCCGATATCCCAAATCGCAAAACTAATCTTTGTTTCTTTTGCTAAATCGACTCTCTTTTTTGAGATTTCTACCCCAATAGTGCTATGATATTTCTCTTTAAAAAGATTTTCAACGAATCTAACTATTAAGGAAGTCTTTCCTACTTCATAATCTCCTGTTAATATCAGTTTTAAAGAATAATCTCCTGTGGGAATCTTTCCATCTTTTGTTTTTGAGAGAATTTTTATTATATCAGGGATTTGAAGAGAAACATTTTCATTACCTTCAAGAAGCATCTCTATTTTACCTGCTATATGTTCGGAAAATACTCTTAATTCCGTATCAGAACTAGAAAGATCTGAGATTGTTAATAAAATTGATTGTAACCCCATTGAACAATAGGCAAACTTTTTATTCCCAATAGTAGTAATATTGAAAAAACTGGTTTGTTCTTCAAATTCTTTTTTAATTCTTTCTATATAGCTATCTACGGAGGCCGCTATAGCTCCAACCACTGATTCATCACCAACATCTCCTTTTCTCTCTGAGGTAATAATTAAGCCTTCTCGATCACAGATCGTAATTGCTATAACACCCTCTACTTCATTCATATAATTCTTTAATAATACTTTTAGACGGGTTTCTAAGAACGAGAGTTGCTTACTTGAAGCTTCGGGGTACTTCTTAGTTGTAGATTGAAGATCAAATGCTTCTCTTATACCCTCTTTAATCTTCAACTGCATTCTATAAAATGGTTCTACATCATCCCCAAGTTTGATGGATAAATTAATTATTCTATCAAAAAGCTCTTCTATGTTTTCATAGCTCTCACTTTTCAAAAGATTTTCCAATTCTTTAATCAATTCGTCCTTTTCAAAAAGCATATTTATATCTGGCAGAATATCATCCTTCATTTCTAGAATTTCAGAAAGCATCAAAATCAATTTCTCTCTAATTTGAGGTTCGGTAGCATTAATTGAATAGGATTTTAAACCTAATATCTCCTTGATTTTTGAACTATCAAAAGCATTTTCTCTATCTTGTTTATTTCCAATTCCAGCGGTATATGCATATGGAACTTCTTCTTCAATTTTGCTCAAGAAGAATGCAGAATTTTCTATATTTTTTTGAGTGGAATCTGTAATTATAAGAACAGCATCACTTCCCCTAATAAAATTATTCCACAAAAAGCCAATTTTTTCATCACCAATAAAATTACGTAGAAAAAAATATATTTTTCCTACTTTCAGGGTACCGATCTCCCCTGAGATCATCGGTTGGCTTTCTAGGGAAATGTCTTTTGACCTTAAGACATTGAAAATCGTAGTTTTACCAACATCAGGATATCCTACCAACGATATTATCGGTGGCATCCTATTTTGGACTAAATATATTAAGTTATCAATTTTCTCAACAAGTTTTTCATCAATGAAATCAATAGAGTTAGATTTGATAAGATCGAAAAATTCTTCTTTAAAACGGATTATTTCTTTCTCGATATTATGAATAGAATCCTGTATTGTATTGATAAATAAAAATAGATAATTTTTATCTAATAAATATGAAACTCTGAATTTATAATAATCTCTATACTTAAAATCCTTTGCTCCACTAGATAACGTATCTTCTATCATTGGATATATTAAATTTTGAAAGACTTCCTCTTCTAAAGACAATCCGAATTGTTTTGTATAAATCTGATCCTTGTTTTGGTAAATCGCTACTTTCCGTAAGATAATTATACACCAGAGAAGCTCTATATCAAAATATTATAATAATAATTGTTTATATATTTAACATATAGGATTGCTGTATTTATTTTTTAGGTAAAATATTGTTAAAACTTTCAATACATTAAATAGATTATATTAATTTAAAGTGATCCTCTAAATATATATACAAGTAATATCTATGTTTTTATTAAATTGAATCTAATAAAATTTAGTTTATTAGAAAAGAGTATAGTTTAGGATGAAATTTTATAGGAAACGTTTAAAATATAAACTGAAATTATTTAGTATCCTTTTATTTCTGCTTCTAATACCAATTATCCTTAACACACCGTTATTTAATTTATTTCATTTTGAGCAACTGACAAAAGATGAAAATGGCTTTGGTCCTCAAGAAACACCCTATCTAAGCGCACCGCCAAATGCAGATGATTTCTCTTATTATAAAACAATTACAATTGACCATAATAAAGTAGCAGGTTCAAGCACCTATCCCAATTTTCCTGTTTTGATTTCAATAACTGATCCTGATTTAAAGACTGATGTTCAACCAGACGGGGATGATATTGCATTCTCAGTAGAAAGTGTTTGGGTAGATCACGAAATAGAGTTATTTGATCAAGCCTTTAATTCCACTCATGCTCAATTAATGACTTGGGTACGAGTTCCTAGTTTGTCAGGTATTATTGATACGACAATTAGAATGTATTATGGTAACTCGACCATGAGTTCGAGACAAAATCCTCAAGGAGTATGGGAAAACAATTATCGAGGTGTCTGGCACTTAAATGAACAGAGTGGTGGGACAGATGCTATTATTGATTCCACATCCTACTCGAATGATGGAACCGACATCAATAGCCCTAATTTAGGTCAGACTGGTCAAATTTACAACTCAGTTGGGTTTATTGATGCTTCTGGTCAGAGAATTGAAGTCTCTGACGATTCAAGTTTAGATATATCCAACCAATTAACTGTGGAAGCATGGATAAATCCTAATGCTAATTGGAAATGGATGACGATTGTGAGTAAAATGGATGGAACATGGGGAAGTGGTAATGTAGCTTTTTTTGACATCTATGTTGCAGTTAATGATATGGGAAATTTTGATATTGGTCTTTCGAATCCTTCTGATAATTACAATGAATGGAGCTCATCTGTAGCAGTAACAACTGGAACTTGGCAGCATTTTGTCTTTACTTATCAAAGTTCCACATCAATAGGTAGAATTTTCCTAAATGGCGCTTCCATGAGTCAACATGATTATAGCTTAGGGACATTAGGAACAAATGGAAATCCTTTTTATATAGGCTTTAATAGGGGTTGGACTGGTGAAGTTTTCGATGGAAACATCGATGAGGTTCGAATTTCCAGCATACCTCGTTCTTCTGGGTGGATAAATACAGAATATGCAAATCAAAATGATCCAGATACGTTTTATACCGTTGGTACAGAACAAGTTGTATCTTCTGAACCTTCTAATGCTCATTATTTTACTTATTATAAAACTATTACAATTGATCACACGCAGGTTATAGGTTCAGGAAGTCACATTAATTTTCCCGTTTTAATATCAATTATAGATACCGATTTGAAATATCATTCTCAACCTGATGGTGATGATATTGCTTTTTCTATGGGTGGAGATTGGTTGAATCATGAAATTGAGCTATTTGATCAATCATATAGTGGTACACAAGCTCAATTAATCACCTGGGTAAATATTCCGTTTCTTTCTACAAGCACAAACACAACTATCACTATGTATTATGGTAATTCTACTATGACTTCTCAAGAAAATCCAAGTAGTGTATGGAATTCTAATTATGTAGGTATATGGCATTTAAATGATAATCCAGGAGGAACTGTATATGATAGTACTTCTTATAATAATGATGGTTATACTACGGGATCAATGAGTTCCTCAGATTTAGTGTCATGCAAAGTTGGGAACGGTTATGAATTAGACGGTGTTGATGATATGATAATTATACCTGATAGTGCGAGTCTAGACAGTGTGAATGATGAAGGCACATTGTCTTTATGGTTAAATTGGGTCGATCCTTCTGCAGGAAGATATCAAAGAGTTATGACTACTAGCAATCGCTTTGAGTTAAATCCAACTCCTCCTCCTACATATTTACAAACTGAAGGGTTTGAATGGGCAGTACAACCCGATGGCGATAATTTTTTCTATCCTTATGGGGGAAATAGTATAAATTACAACCTTGCTACAAATCCATTTACTAATAGTTATTGGCATTACGTAGTAGTAACTCTTAAATTTTCTACAAGGAGTGTAAAAATCTATTTAGATGGGACTTCTCTTGTTTTTTCAATAGAAAACGTACCTGCACAGTGGTCTGTATTAGCAAGTCCTGCGGATTGGCTTTGGGGTGGAAATAATATCATATCTGGGAGTCAATTCGAAGGAAAATTTGATGAAATCCGTGTTTCTAACGTAGAAAAATCTGCTAATTGGATTTCAACGGAATATAATAATCAATATGACCCAAGTTCATTTTACTCTTTAGGGAGCGAACAACTTGTTTCTGAACAGCCTTCTGACATAGACACCTTTAAATATTATAAAGTAATCACCATTGATCATACAAAAGTGAATGGAACTGGTAGTCACCTAAATTTTCCTCTTCTCATCTCTTTACTCGATTCAGACTTAAAATACGATGTCCAAAATGATGGTGATGATATCACCTTTTCAATGGATGGGAAATGGTTAGATCATCAAATAGAGCAATTTAATCAGAGTTATAGTGGTACTCATGCTCAATTAATTACATGGGTTCGAATACCATTTCTATCCACCGCATTTGACACAGAAATTAGGATGTATTATGGTAATTCCACAATCTCTTCACGACAAAATCCCGGAGGTGTGTGGTATTCTGGTTATTCTGCAGTATGGCACTTAAACGAGGATCCCTCTGGAACACCTCTCCAGATAAAAGATAGCACCCTTCCTGCAAGTGATGGAGCCACCTACGGCAGTATGACTTCTACAGATCAAGTTCCTGGAATGATTGGGGGTGGGCTAGATTTCGATGGAGTCAATGATTATATAGATTTTGGAAATCCCTCGGAATTGCAACTTACTGGAGAGTTTACAGTCCAAGCATGGTTTAAAGTAGATTATGTTGGAAATGATTATTTGGTTGTAAAATCGGGAGGACCTGGTGATAGAGGGTGGGATATAAGTTTTGATGAGGGTATTGCTCCAAATGGATGGGTTATGTTTCGCTATTCTCCAGATGGGGTTAATACTCTTACTACTGGCTACGAACAAGTAAGTATAAATCAATGGTATCACGTAGCAGGAGTGTTTAAACCTAATGAATATTCAAAGTTCTTTCTTAATGGAACTCAATTAGATATAATAACGACAGGTGTTCCACCATCAAGGTACGATCCTTCATTACCAGTTCGTATTGCCAGAAGATCAGATGCATCAACCTCATACGTAAATGGAATCATGGATGAAGTGCGTATATCTACAGTCGCACTTTCAAATGATTGGATAGCGTCTGAGTATGCAAATCAGTACGATCCTTCATCCTTTTATTCTGTTGGTCCAGAACAATCATTAATAGTTCTTCCATATTTAGATGTTCAAATAAATGCTATTGATTTATATGGTAATTTGATCCCTAATGTAACTATCTCGATATATCAATTCACTCAGTTAATTGACCGTGGTATCACTAATACTAGCGGATCTATTTTATTTTCAAATATAATCGAAGGATATTACAACTTTTCCGCATCAATATATTCAGATCTTGCGAATGTGACTAAAATAGTAAATATTACATCTGAACCAATTTCTTTAAACCAAACTTATCAAATTATTAATTTAATCTGTGATGTGACTAGCCATTTCTTTGAGGTGATTGATATTGATACAGATCCTCTGGAATCTGGTTGGATTATGGTTGGGAATGATACTCAAATACTCAAACGGTGTAATATAGATCCTACAGGACACACTACGTTTTGGTGGGTAGATGCGCCCCTATCCGAATATAATTACACCGTTTATTATAGTGATTCGCTGTATAATCCATCTACACTTACACTTGCCACAGGAGATATCACTACCGAAAATGAAACAATTCAGATTCAAGTGGAATTAACTACAGTAAATATTACTGTGAATACGATTAGCCCCCCAATTACTCCCGTAAGTGGAGCTAAGCTCAAATTAACAGTCGACAATCCATTTGGTGCAAGTATTGTTAATTTAACCACGGATTTAAATGGGCAAGCGACCTTACGGTGGTTAAATTCTTCAGGGATTGGCGGGGATTATTGTATTCAAATTGAATTTTTTGGAGTGAATCGTTTGTTTATTGAGACATTAGTAGGACCACCATTAATATACAATTTTACTTTTACCGTAGCTAATAAAGAATCTCACGAGTTTAGAATGTCAATTGATCTCAGTAAATTTCAAACAGAATTAATCTCACTAAATCCCACTGATTATTTCGAAATTGAGTGGGGAACCGTTTTAAAGTTAAGATCATTATTCAATGTGAGTAAAGTAGAAACGGGTTATGAATTTCTCTTAGGACCGGAATATGCGGATATAATGACATATGAAATGCTATTAGGAGGACTCTCTGTGCATTCTGGTGAATTTACAAGGGAAATCGGAAATGAGGGACGGCATTTTGTTGATATCGATACTACTGAATTGGATAGTGATGCTAGTTATGTTATTATTATATCAGCTCAAAAGTCCGGGTATTCACTTCCTTCGGATCTTATCCTCCAATTAGATATTTTAGAAACTGAGGTGGAACTGAATCAATCAGATAACGATGAATCAGCTACTTCTGTGTATTGGTCTGATAATGCTGATATGACACTAAAATCGTATGGGGTAAACACAGAGGCTCTTACAATAGAAAATACACTTTTCCATAACATTAACCATGAATTTAGTTTCTTAATTTCAGATGTACAAAATAATTGGAACTTATCTAGAGTCATCTTCAATATCTATGGCATTTCATGGAACGTCGGTGTTTCTAATATTAGTATTTCTATTGAAGATCCATATGGTACGTCTCACTTGTTTAATTCCACTAATCATTTAGGATGGGATTATAACCGGAGTACATGGACAGGAATTACCTTAGATTTGAATAAAGCTAGTAAAACAAATGATAACAATTTTAATTTTAAAATTAATGGTACATTTGACGGTACCGTTGATATTACTATGGATGCATATTGTATAAGAGATTCCTTTAACGTTCAATATTCAAAATTAAATAATAGTGACTTCTTTTCACTATTGAGCAAGTCAGAAGGTTGGGCAATAAAAAACATAATAATTGAGTTAAGAAATTGTTTCTACACATCAAATTGGAGCACTGTTGATTTATCAAGTCTCTCAAATCTCAATATAACTACAAATGAGGGTTTTACCTATTCGTTGGATACTGGTTACACTAATGGGACTGGTTTTTTAACAATAAATGACAGAATGCTTTACCCGATTGAAAATCAATTCTTATTTACTGTTAAAAGCAACTCTGATATCATTTTTGATACTATTATAAATGTTGAATATGTTCAAGAATTCTTTATAAATCAAATCTTTGAAACATATAATTTTACTGTGTCTCAACAAGGAATAGCAAATGGGGCAACGGTCCAACTAAGTGCAATAGAGAATAGTTGGATTGAAGAAGAATCAATCTTATGGATTACAGGAATAAAAAGTGGATCGACGTATCTCTATCCTTCAGATGTAACAATGAGTATCACTATTGGTGGTCAAACTTATAGCATATCAGATTATGGATTAGGTGTTGGAAAAGTTATATTGGATGGATTAACAAAGAATCAACTTCTCCAAGCAGACATAGATACTTCTAGCGCGGTTAACTTTAGTCTTTTACACTCAATAAAATATTTAAGAGAAATATCTTACGAAATAATTAGCTCACTTTCATATCAAATTGTTGAAGAACCTTCAATATCAGGAATGGTTCAATATAATACACAGTTGCAATACTATCTAAAAACTATTGACACCTCTATACTTGATGCTGATGAATACACCGTCAGATTCACTATTTCAAAAGAACATTATGTTTCAACAACAAAAAACCTTAACCTTCTCGTATTAAATCGACCAACCATGTTAAACGGCTCTACAGAGTTTTTCAGAAAGATTGAGTCTATATATATCAAAGATGCGGTCAATTTTACCTTATACTACACAGATGCGATAACAGGTGCTAAAGTTACCAATTTGAAAACTCAATATTATATTTGGGAAAGTTATGATCAAGAAGGCAATGTAAATGAAACAGGACAAGGGAACATATTCTCTACTATTAATAATACCTATATTGTAGACTTCAACACAGATATAAGAAGTGTAGGTGAATTTCTCCTCATTGTTATTTTAGATAAAGAGAATTATGACTACAAAAATGCGATGATCCTCCTTTCAATCATAAGAAGAGATTTCAATTATGCACTGAGTGAAAACCTTCAAGATAAACAAACCAATGTAGTTCAAGGCAGGATAGTACCAATAGAATTAACACTAACAGATCCTACGCGAGGAGATATTCCTGTTATAAATGCGACAATAGAGTTAATAATTGGTGTTAATTCATATGAATTCGAGTATGTAAATGGAACTTATACACTTGATTTTCCAACAAATAACATTGATGCTTTCTTCACCTCAACCACACTAAGAGGCTTAATTAAAATATCTAAACAAGATTATAACTCAATTGAAGTATCGATTACTATTGTTGTTGAAATGCAAGAAATTTTTCCAGGGATACCAATGTTTTATTTCTTACTAATTGCATCTGCCATAGGTGCTTTAGTAGGCAGCATAGTTGGCTATAGAGTTTATCAAAATGCAAAAATTCCCTCCTTTGTGAAAAAAGTAAGAGCAATTAAAAAAGCGATTAAAGGGGATAAAAGTATTGCCGATTCACTTATCTATCGTGACAAAGAAGTGTTTGTGGGGGAAACAATAAAGAATAACTGGGATAAACTTGGATTGTCTATAGAGGAAGTATTTGGCATATCCGTAGAAAGAGAAAAGAAGGGAACAATTACCAAAAAACGACTTACGGAGATAACCAGAGTGCACGACAACAAACCACTTGGATTGATATTGATGAAATGGGATGAAAGAATCGGCACTGAAATTATTGTGAACTATCCTGCCGAGATTAAAATTTCAGAAAAGACCCTAATGCAAATATATAGTACTCATGAGTATAGTGGGGAAAAAGGAGTAATTACATTAACGGCTGAAGCTGCTAATATTATATCTTACTACAGTGGACCAGAAGAAGGGTATTATCTACTTTTAATCTTAAATTTAGATGACGACCCTGATGTTTATGAAGGTGGCTTAGCAGAAACTTTAAGAATTCTGTTGGAAAATATTGCTGATGAATCATATGTACGGTTATTACCCTCGCTTTTTCAGAGAATCTCTTTATATCCGTCTCTTAGTCATGAAGAAGTCCTTGCGGTTACGTACCAGAACAAAATTAAGCGTTCTATCATAAATCTATTAAAAGATGAGGGAGTAGTGATTAAATCAGAGCTTATTATCTGGCTTAAAGACAAATTTGTGTATGGTTTTTTTGATTTGGAAACTATTTTAAGCGAATTGATAAAACTCGATATTCTGAAAGTAAGTTCAATTAAAGACGTACCCTCTGAACTTATCTTCCTTACTAATGATATCTTTTTGGTTAGAGTTCCTCCTCTCAAATTACTTGACAAACCTACTAGTTATGGCTTACCACCTCAATTTGCTAAGGATTACCCTAATGATGTGAAATATTTCTTTCAAACTTATCTTCCAACGGAAGAAGATAACATTAAAATTGCTGAAATTTTATCCAATCCACAAGTTTATGAGACACTACGATTATTGCGGGATGCAATTGTTACCCGGGAAGATCTTGAGAAACTTCGGAAAAAAGGAGTTGACGATGTTTACGGGGTTTTAAAAATACTATGGGATAATAAGCTAATAAAGGTCTATCATGATGATAAAAATATCGAGTACTACGCCCTTATCTCAGATCCTTATATTGATTTTATTTTTCCAAAGTATCTTTTGAAAATGGTAAAATCTGCATATGAAACAAAGTCTAAAGTAAAAAAATCTTTGATAGAATATCTTAACATCCTTGAAGAGACTTACTACAATTTGAAATCTTCTAAGAAGTGAATAATCAATCCTTTTTTTTTTCCATCTATTTTTTCCTTTTGTAATATCCAAATTACATACTTCAAATATAAATAGATGAATTTACTATTATCTTGTAAATACAATTTTATGTTTTGTATTATCTAATTTTAAACATGAATTTGATCAAACATGAAATCTAGGT
>JBHLOF010000075.1:0-20871 GCA_048940805.1 Promethearchaeota archaeon | reverse complement strand
ATTATCAAAAATTCATAAAGAGTAAATGGGAATATAAAGTTTATGGAATTGGTGATAATATATATTTCTATAAACAACTACCCATATTGGTAAACCCAGATAAAACAAAATCAAGACAAAAAATTAAAAAGATTCCGATATTAGAGGAATATTGCATAAAAGCAATGGAGGTTATGGATATAAAAGTAACTTCGATTGATTTTCATAAATCTGAAGATGACCAATTTTTCTTAACAGATATTAATTGTACGCCAAATTTCAATTATATGAAAAATGGGCATAAAATTGTGGCAGATTATTTATTAAAACAAGCTAAAATTTAACGGTGAAGAAAATTGAATATTGGTATACTTTCAAAAAGAACTACTATGTTAACAGGAAAAATTAAAGAATATTATGAAACGAATGGATATAATGTGACAATTTATACTTTAGAAAATCTAATAATTAATGAAATCCTTTTCAAAAATGATTTTTATATCTTAAAATCAAAAAGCCTTTTTTTTCTGTATGCTGGTTTTTTTTTAAATGAAAATGATATCCCAGTTATACCAAATCCATATTTCTCTTTTTTACAGAAGAATCGTTTACAATCACACTTTTTAATCCAAAAAGCAGGTCTTTTAGCACCAATAATGTATTATGGAACTCCAGAAATGCTTATTGAACAACTAGAATCTGATATTTTTCCTTTAATATTAAAACCAGTGGTTGGTTCTGGAAGTAGAGGTGTAAAGATTATTTCCTCTTTCCAGGATTTAAAAAGGGAAGATAAAAAAATTTTATACCTGGAAAAGTTTATTAATGGTATACATTATACTGTATATTTTATAGGAGAACAGATCTGCACCTTGATTAAACCCCCACTATCAGATGAACATGTAAAAATGGAAAAAATAAAAACTCCTAAGGATATTAAAGACATTATTAAAAAGTGGAAATTAGTTCTTGGTGTGAATCAACTATTTGGACATTTAGATATAGTTAGATCAGAATCTGATAATGAATTATTCGTTGTTGACCCTGGTTCATTCCCTGAATTTTCCAACTGGAAATGTGGTAATTCTACAGTTAAAAAAATATGTGATTTAATCCTAAATCAAGTTGAGAAAATAAAGAATACTCCAAAAAATTAAAAAAAAAATATTTTAAATATGAGTGATCGAAAAAAGTTAGAAGATTCAAAAATTTATGGAAAAAATCAAAAAGTTAGGCTTTACAAAATAGAACACTTCATTTTTGATTTTGGGGGTGTTTTAATTGAAAAGACTTTTGTATTAAAAAACTTGTTTGACATGATTGAAGTGGATTTAGGGGTGTCTATTCCTCGATTAGAAAATTCATATATTAGGAAACTAAAGCGAAAATTAAGTTCAGGAATAATTTCCTCTCGTGAATTCTTAGAAAACATCTTTGATAAATATTATTACCCTTTCCAAGAAAAGAACGGAAGTTTGCCTCCTAAAAAAATAAACGTGGAGTATTATATTGAATTGTGGTTTGATTTATACTCCCAGGTTACTCATCTGTCCGAAGAAATGGCAGAAATTATTGAACGCTTGCATCAAGCCGGATATACAGTCAGTTTAATGTCAAATACTCATGATATTCATGCAAAATCAAATATGTTAAGAGGATTTTATGATATCTTTGATAATGTATTTCTTTCAAATGAAATTGGGTATATCAAACCTGATATGGAGAAATATAAATATGTAATGAAAAAATTGGACACCAAACCAAAAAAGTGTGTCTTTATTGACGATAAAATTCAGAATTTAGTGCCAGCGAGAGAATTAGGAATTATTGTTATCAGATTTGAATCTTTTGAAAATTTTAAAAAAAAATTGATCGAGCTAGGAATTGGGAAAATAAGGAAGGGTCTTAAACATGAAATTAGACAGAAATATAAGAGTTACAAACAAAGTAAAAAGCTTTACAAAAAGGCAAAGAAGGAATATAAAGCAGCCAAAAAAGATTATTTGAAGAAAAAGGGGAAAAGTCTCAAAAGAAGAATTGAATTCCAGCGTAAAAGAGCTCAATACAATAAGAGAAAATTAGAATTTAAAAGAGAAAAAGAAAAGAAAAAACAAGAACTAATCTCAAATATTAAGGTGACTTAAAGTGGAGAATATTAGGATTTATTCTTGGGTGGTTTCTTCCTCTTTATTAAAATCCTCAACCTTTTGCATGATTGACTCAGAAGGAGTTGCGGGAATGGGTATTTTCTCATAAATCTCTATAAATTTCACATCCTCAATCTCGTCTGACATATGTGTCTGTAAATCCATTGCGAGTCCGAATTTAACATAAGTTAAGTTTTGGAAGAGAAACATCTTTGGTATAGTAAATTCAAGAGTTTTTTCATCTTTGATATAGTTCACCTTAAATTCTGATACATTCTCTTTTGGGATTCCTTTATTGATCATAAAATATTCTATCTTTTCATTAAAATTATCTATTTTATCTACAATTTCCAAATTATAATCAAGGGATTGTCCTGCTAAAGGGTGATTATAATCAATTATAACTCTTCCCTGTACAACGCTTGTAACAACACCCCGTTGTCCCTTTTTATTCATAAATTCTTTTCCTAATTCTGGGTTCTTGCCCTCATTTGCTCTTCGAAATTTTGCTATTCCCATTCTTTCAATTTTTTGAGGATCTCTTTTTCCATATGCTTTAGTAGGGGGAATTCTAACCGATTTCTTCTCAAAATAATTCATATCTTTAATAATTTCCGTAAGTCCCTCATTTAAAAACCCGGGTTTTCCCACAATAATAAATTCAGGTGTGTAAAAACCTTGTTCGGCCTTCTTTTCATCATATATTCCAGCTTTTTTGGCATCTTCTTCACTAGAAACTCGAAAGATCGTCCCTTTTTGAGTGCGACCAGTTAATTTGACTAATATAAAATCACCTTCTTCAACCTTTTTTCCTTGTAATAATTTTTTTTTCTCTTCCTGTCTTTTGAGTTCCTCTTGTATTTTTTCAGCTTCTGACTCTTCTAAAGGCTCTTGATCTCCTGGAGTATCTTCTTTAGGTATTTCGTTTAATAAACTTTTAGCATTTTCTATGATTTTTTCAGCAGTTGCTTTTCCAATACCCTTTAGCTCAGTTAAATCGTCAGATTTCGAATTTGCTAATTTTTCAACCGTATCAATACCTGCTCCCTTTAATGTATCCTCTTTTTTACCAACGCCTTTTACATCACTTAAATTAAAACTCATAGTTAACTCATTCAACACAATATAATAAATTACGAATAAAGAGTTAGATTTTCAAATATTCAATTACTTTTAGATTTTTCGAATTTTGAGTATTTATTATGAAACAGGCTCATACAAGATTCCTAAGCTTCTGGCATACTTTTTAACTTCATACATTTCTTGAGAGGTTGGTCTTCGATTTATTTCGGGGTAATTAAAGCTGTGATATTGTGGTCGATATTGCCCCATTATGTTCACTACAGCATTCGGAAGTTCCTTTGCTATATAATCTAAAATCTTTCTAGAGCAGCAATCAATATGTCCAGGCATAACAAGATGACGGATTATAATCTCACCACTACCCTCGTCATGTACTCTTTTATGATTCCGTGATACAAAATCAAAATAATTATCTATACCAGAATATTTTTTGGCACAAGAATTATTCCCATACTTGAAATCTGGTAACCAAAAATCTATTAAATCGATTATTAATGATAACGCCTTATCAGTTAAATAAAAGTTTGAATTCCATAATTGTGTTATATTAGTGGTCTGAAAATTCAAACTACCTACTATTGTATGGATATTAGGGATTGGGTCACCTCCAACATAGTTAATATTTATTGCACCACGATCCGCTAACTTTTCTGCGATATTGGCCAATGTTTTAACAGTTACTTTCTGGGCGATATCATCCAGTTCTCTTTTATTTTTCCATGATTGTGAAATGTCATAATTTTGGCAGAATACACAACCAAAATTACATCCTTGAAAGAAGATTGTGCCACTTGGAATAAGAGGTGCTTCTTCACCCATATGCAGAAAAGCTGAAGAAACATATGAATCTCTAGAAATTAAACAAAATCCTTTTTCTCCTACTATACGGTTTATTTCACACCGGCGTTCACAAAAGATACAATTTTGAAGATATTTATTAGCTAGAATTTCTGCTAAATGAATAAAGGACTTAGTGGATATCTTACGCTTCTTAATTATATTTGTATCTTTCTTTAATAATTCTTTTAATTCGTGCGATTTCTCCTTTAAGAGCGTTTCAAGTTTTTCGATAGGGTCATTTGATTCATAATTACAATCAATAGTTTTAGCAATTAAATATCGTGCTACTTGTTTGCCATCAATGATCCCCTTATATCTTGAAAAACGTTTTAAGATTTCTTCATTTTTCCATACAGAATCAGAATCCGGTCGAAGAATTCTAAAAACCATTGTCAAGGGATACAACAATTATTGTTTATCTTTCAAAAGATAGCCATTCAATAATATTTGCTAAAAATTTTAAGTTATCTCCAGCATCGAGTCCAAAATCACTGTCTTCTGTTAACCAATCGGATGATCCAATAGAAACACATCTCCCTTCATAAAAACTGGAAACTGCGCATATTGGCACTGGTCCAAGCGCTCCCACATCATCATCGACATAATATTTAAATTCTGCCTTTTCTGAAGTGACAATAATATCATCAACATCTTCCTCTGAAATAGTAAGGAATGTACTGTTGGGTAAGACTAACTCAGTTATACCTTCAGTAATGGGATGATTAAATAGTTCCGTGATTAAGAGATTTTTCTTTTTAACTAAAAAATTCGATGCTGCTTCCTGGATGATCCCATTCCAAAACCTACGAACACCAGTTACTTTATACAAGACTCTAATAGAACCTAATTTCATAGGAATATCTCGATCTCCACCATCTCCACTGGTTAAGAAAATACTACCACCTTCACCAACAAATCTTTTTATTGCTTTTAATTCCTCTTGGGTAAATTTATCATCCTTTCCATCTGGGGTATGTTGAATATTTCCTAGAAAAAGTATGTCAAAATCTTCAAGAGTGTCAAAATCAATCGGTCCTTCGCTTTTATCTATGTAATCTATTTCATAGTCGTCTTCTCCCAATGAAAACTCCGGAAATTCTTCAATTTGTTCTTTATGGGATAAATCTACTAATATACGATATGACATTGTAGTTACGCGGGAGTGATATGTGGTTTTTCGATCTTGAGATAAATTATTTACTTTATTAAACGTAAATAATTTTTATAAAGTTTATCTATTATAATTCTATTTCTTAATTTTCTCTTTTAAATTTTTTTAAAAAAGAATTAGAGAACGTAAACTTTAAATAAAAGAAGAGCAATTAATTATAGATTTGCTACCTTAAAATAAATTTATATAGGGATGAATTCACGCTCAGCTGGGCCTTCCTTTTTGATAACTACAATATCAATACCATTACCAGATGCCATGTCTCTTATAATACTGCTGGTAACAGCCTTTTTAATGATTTCTTTACCTTCTTCTATTGTTAGATTATCTGTATATTTAGCCTCTAAAACACCATAAGAAAAATTTTGACCACTTCCAACCGCACTATAATTTTCCTTTAAAATAGAACCATACGCACCAATGTTTAGAAGTACTGGTCCTTCCTCTTCGGTTACTCCACCTAACATTAATCCTACCTGAAAGGGAAACATTTTATTAGAATATAGAATGTTTGATAGCATTTTTCCAGCAGATTTAATAAGTATAGGCTTATCATCATGCTCAAGTTGATAAATCGTAGTTTCTGCTTGCAACACATCTACTAAATATTGAGCATCTGCAACTCCACCAGCAGTAGTCATCCATAGATGATCTTGAATTCTATATACTTTCTCTGAAGTTTTACTGGCGACAAAATAGGCCATCGAAGCTCTTTTATCTGTCCCGAAAATAACTGCATCCTTACAAATCAATCCCACTGTAGTTGTGCCAGTTTTTAATGTTTGAGTGGTAGAATTTGTTTCAAAATTAGTGGGTTTTTTGATTTCAAATCCATATCTCTTTACAAACTCTGAAGTAGAGGAGTTCAATTTTTCTTCATTTCTCATAATTTCGTTAAAGAACTGATAATTTAATAAATTTCTTCTAATTTAATATAAATTAGTAATAACCTTGAGCAAAAAAAAATTTATGGGTTTATTTCTTAATATTAAATCAATTTCTTAAAAACAATACTTTTAAAACAATTTTAAATAATATCTTTTAAATGGTTGATTTTGTTGGTTTAGTTTTTACAATATATGCAGTTTTTTCATGGGCAATAGCTTCCCTTGTTTATAAATCAGGATTGCAGAAGACTGAACCAAGGGCAAATTTATTTTTTAGATTATGTTGTGTTTCATTAGGAACCCTAATATTTTCGTTAATTTTTGGAAATTATCAGTTTTTAAGTTATTTGGATAATTTACAATTAATTTCTTATTTAATAGCTTGTGTAATATCAGGATTGAGTGTAACTGTTGGAGATCTATTCTATTACGTTTCATTAAAAAAAATAGATGCATCTCGTGCATACCCTCTTGTCCAACTCTCACTTATTTTTATTCTCCCTTTTAGTGTTCTTCTATTTGGTGAAGTATTAAAATTTTCGGTTCTATTGGGGGGAATCTTGTTTATATTAAGTGTTTTTATTCTTAGTTCCAAAGATAAACCCAAAGGAAGCGAATCCAGTGATAATATGCTAGAAAAAAGTTCTGAGAAAGTAATTATTGGAGTATTTTTTGCCCTTGGTGCGGCATTTCTATGGGGTGTGGCAATATTATCATTCAACCAAGCAAGGATTATTACAGGTGATGTTTTTGTAACAAATTTTTTAAGGGTAGTAACGGCTACTATACTTTTTTCACCATTAGGGTTAATTCAACCTATATATTATTCGGGATTTAAAAAAGAGAGTCGAAAAAATTTAAAGTTTTTTCTATATATAGGAATTGCGGGTATTTTATCTTTAGGATTTGCTGACACATTATTTTATAAAGCAGCAGAAATAAATGGGCTAATATTAACGACGGCAATTACCATAAATACGCCTTTTGTTCAACATATACTTTCGATTTTGATATTAAAAGAAAAATTTCGCAAAAGGTTTCTCATTGCTGTTGGATTGATAATAATCGGCAATTATATAATTTTATTCCTATAAATTTTAATTGTAGGAATCCAGTTTTTATTTCGTTGTCTTATTGATGTGTATTCTTATTTTAAATCATTAGAAATTAAACAATAACAATTATAAATAAAGGAAATAATATAATTATTTAATTAGTAAGATTCTAAACTCTGAGTGAGAATATCTTGATAGAATTAATACATAAAGACAAAATTC
Organism: Promethearchaeota archaeon; assembly: GCA_048940805.1. Classification (GTDB taxonomy): domain Archaea; phylum Asgardarchaeota; class Lokiarchaeia; order Sigyniarchaeales; family SOKP01; genus Loki-b32. The sequence goes on along the minus strand of JBHLOF010000075.1, from coordinate 13,487 downwards.
GGGCTGATGATTATATTTCTGGTTTTTTAGTTTTAAGCTATATACTTTTTGCGTTATTCTTTAGACTAGAATTAATTATGTCCTTGTTAGTTTATCCGTTTATATCATTATTCTTTTATGGACTTGCAAAAATAGTCAATGGCAGTCATAAAAGGAATAGAGGAAATAGTAAAAATTTTAAAAGAGTTTTTTTTGGTTTAGTTGCCATAGCTTTTTCAATTGCTTTTCTTAACTTCTTTTTGACCCAACCTAATGTTACATTTCAGAATATTATCAATTTGGCTGCATATCCTGTTCTTATCGTAGGATTTGCGGGTATAGTTAAAGGAAGAGTCATTAGCACTTATTCTATTAAACAACGCGATATTAGTGTGATAATTGGATTTATAACGATTATCTTATGTATGCTAGCGCTATTCTCAACAAAAGTTTTACCTCCTATATTTAATATATTTCATGTAATTTCCCTCCCTACAATACTTTTAATTAATATCATAAGTAGAGCTGCTCTATATCTAAGTGAATATAATTTATCAGTATTGAATTTTAAAAATTTCAAATTATTCTTCTATATTGTATCAGATTATTTTATTTATATAAATAAAGAGGGAAACGTCGTTTTAAGCAAACTTTACGATTAAGAAAAATTCTTTGAATATATTAGGAAAGTAATCTCTCTATACGATTCATACCTTCAATGATATTATCCTGAGAAATGCAATAGGATAAGCGTATGTATTCTTCTTTTTCATCAGGAAATCGATGGCCAAAATAAGTTCGCGAGAGAACTGCAATATCAATATTTTCTAGGAAATAATCTTGAAGTTCTAAACTATTTTTGAGATTTAATTTTTCACAGGCTTCTGTAACATTAGCAAATATATAAAAAGCTCCTTTAGGTAGGACAGCAGATATTCCATCTATTTTATTTAATCTCCTATGAATAAGGTTTCTCCTCTTTTCAAATTCTTGTACCATAGCAAGTGAAGGTTTTTTATCAGCTGTAATTGCTTTAACACCTGCCATTTGGGTAAAAGTTGCTGTGCAGGAGATTGTGTTTGTTAACCATTTTGCAAAATGATTAGCTAAATTCTCATTAACAATAGCGTAACCTAATCTCCATCCCGTCATTGAAAAGAATTTGCTAAATCCATCTAATATTATTGTTCTCTCTTGCATATTTGGAAGAGTAGCAATTGATTTGTATTTAATGTTATCATAAATTATGTTTGAATAGATTTCATCAGAAAGGATCCATAAATCGTTCTCTAATGCAATCTTTGCCAAAACTTCTAGGTTTTTGCGGTTTAATATTGAACCTGTTGGGTTTTGAGGGGTGTTTATAATTATTAATTTTGTTTGGTTCGAAATTTGATTTTTTAATTCTTCTATATTGTAATTCCAATCTTCACTTTCCAATAACTGTGCAGGTTTAGCTTTACAACCATGAACATTAATTAAACTTTCATATATAGGATATCCGGGATTTGGGTATATAACCTCATCTCCTGGATTCGTGCAAGATAATAATGTTAAATCTATTGTAAATTTTGCACTAGGTAAAATAACTACATTTTTAGAGGTAATATTCATCCCTCTATTTTCATTAATGAATTCAGCGATTCCTTCTCTTAATTCAGGAATACCGGCAGATACAGTATAATGGGTGTAATTTTGCTTTATTGCTTCAATACCAGCTTTTTTAATATGATCTGGAGTGTTAAAATCTGGTTCTCCTATAGCAAATGAGATAATATTCTTTTTTCTACTCTCTGGAAAATTTTGAATTCGATTCAGAACCTCAAATGCCGTTTCAGTACCAAGTCGATTCAACCTTTCGGAATAATTCATAATAAATTCACTACAATTTTTAGTGCGGCTCCTTATTTATCTGAAAGTTTTCAGTTCTATTTAATGTTTTATAAAGATTTAATTACGGGGAATATTATCCCATAGAATTGGATTGCAAATTGCCTTAATTAGAATGCTTTAAATATCCCCAACATCCAAATATCATGTAAACTCTTCAAATTTGGTATAAAAATTATTAGTTTGATATTTGTTCAATTTCTAATAATTTTTTCTTAAGATTTTGTTGCCAGCTTTTATCTGATTCTCCCATAAAGCCACCAATCTCACCATTCTTTTTTATTACTCTGTGACAAGGGATAATCAGTGGTAAAGGATTTTTTCTTAGGACATTCCCAATAGCTCTATATGCTTTGGAACCTATCATTTTGCCCAGTTCTGAGTATGAAGTTATTTCCCCCCTCTCGAGATTTACAAGAGTGGTCATAACTTTTTGAGAGAATTTTGTAGGAAACTTCTCTTCCAATTCTAAGCTAATGTTTAACGTTTTTAGATTTTTATATAAATTCACATCTTTACCCGATAGATAGTCTCCGATTAGTTCTCGTAGAAGATCTAGTTCCTTAAACTTGCTTAGATATTCCTTTTTGACTAGTTTAAACATTTGATTCTCGTTATAGTTTAATGCGCTTGCTTCCTCCTCAAAAAATTTAACTTCTTCCAATTTTATTCTACTTTCCTTACTTAGATGTTTAAAGACTATTAGAATAATAGCACCTAATTGATCAGATTTAATATATGTGGAATAAATTTTTTCTTCTCCCTAAATTATGTATAAAATATTAAATAACCTTTCAATATCGAAAATTATTTAAAATTAATCTCTCTTAATAGTTATAGGATTTTATTAAAAAACAAATAAAATCAAAGTTACTTTATGCAACATATACTATTTAATTTTATAATAACTATAATTTTGGTACTACAATGTCAAAAGATTTGAAAGATGTGTTAGACAACATTGAATCAAGTGAAAAGCAAACTGCTATTTTACAATCAAAAGTAGATAAAATGTCCTCGTTAGTTGAGCGCCAAAAGAAAATTATCAGTGAACAAGAATCAATTATCGAGGAACAAAAAGCTAAAATCTCAAAAATGAGCGACATTCCAGAGGATGTTTTAGAACTAAAGGAATTAATTGGAGCTCAACGGCAACAATTAAACGAAAAAGAGCTCGAATTAGAATATTCCAAAGGAGAGATCGCTCAATCACAGAAAGAACTCGAATTAGTGAAGAAACAAATCGTTCCCACTCAAAAGAAATTAGAAGAATCATATGAGACAATTGGAAATATAAGAGCAGAATTAGCGGAAAAAAGTTCAGAATTGCTTTTAAAAAATGAGGCAGTAAAAAATTTGAACAATAAAATCGAAGAATTGCAGGCTTTTACGGATAAGTTTAAGGAAGAGCAAGTGAAGTTGATTGCTCAATTAGAAGATAAACGTCGAATTGAATCACAGGAACTAAAGGAAGAAATAAGCAAATTGGAAGCAGTATTATTAGAAAGGAAACTCCAATCGACCGAACGAGATTCTGAAGCAAAGGATGCGATATCTAGAATGGAAAACATGAAAGAAAAGTATGAAGAATTAATCGAAAAAGTTGGGGAATTAAATGAAAAAAATAGAACAGCTAATGATGAGATTGAACGAATGACAAAAAAAATTAAAGAAGTTCAAGAATTTCAAAAAGAGAATTTTGACAAAATCCACCATTTTGATAAATTGAAGCCATTGATGGAAAAAGAGACACTTTTTAAAGCATTCTTAATTGTGGATGAGGTTGGAGCCATAACATTAGAAGATCTTAAAAATGCCCTCGGATCTCCCATTGTCCTCGTAAAAAAAATTGTTCAGCAACTAGAAGGAGCTGACATTTTAGAAACAAATGAACAAGGCAAATTTGTTATTAAGAAAGTTGAAGATATATAATATTAGACACTAGCTAATTGTTCGTATAGACCGGGTAAAATTTCTTTAAAAGCATCATCCGGTATTTTTTCTAATATCTCTGCAGCTATTGTTTTAAGCACTTCACGATATTTACCAGGTTTTTCGTCTCGACGAAGTATTAATGCGACTACATAATTTTCCACAGAAATAAAATCTTGTCCAACACCTGAGAAAAATGAGACAACTTTATTATTTTTCAGCGCAATACTTGCAAACCCAGGCTTTAAGCTCTGATATCTGTGACTTGAGTATACTTGTGTGAGCAAGTTATTCGTGATCTTCAAAGTTTCAGGGTAGAAACCCTCATTAATAGGACCAATTTCATTATCCCAACGGATTACAAGAATACCTACAGGCATGTTATACTCACAATAAAATATTTCTATTTAGTTTATTCAATTTTTAGAACAAAAGTATGTTAAAAACTATTTTAGATATTATTTTAATATTTTTTAGTTATTTATTTCTTTTTGTTTTTTATGGAAACCTTATCTAACCATTAATATCAAAAGCTTAAGTAAAATTTAAATTAAAATTATAACTTTGAAATATTGTCACCCTTAAAGGATAACCTTAAAATCTTAGATTTGGAGGGGTTACCGAGTTTGGTCAATTTGACCATATCAGATAAGGCCTAGGTTCGCGCCTTGAATGGGTCAAGACTATAGGTGCTGGACTTAAGATCCAGTCGTGATATAAATATTATCACGGGACAATGGCAAAGGCCTTCGAGAGTTCGAATTCCAAAAACCTGTGACGGTGTTGGATGAAAGTCTCTCCCCCTCCACACTTTTTTCCTAAGGTAAAAAAATATTTTAGTTTTATATTGAATTTTTAAAATCCTTAATAAGTTGATTTAAATTTAGGATTTAGAATGTAACCATTTGAAAAATATTGTAAAAGATTATAACAAAAGAATACAATATTTTTACTAATCAATTATATCATATTTGGATTAGGGTAATTATGAAATTAATTGAAATAATAGGTTTAGAAGAGAAACATGTTAAACTGTTAGAAAATGAAGGGATTAAAAGTGTTGAAGATTTAGTTCCGCTTTCTTATAACCAAATAAGCAAATTGGCACGGAAAATTGGTGTTACTGTAAAATTAGTTGACACCTGGCAAGAACATGCAGACTTAATGAGAATTAAGGGTGTTGATCCAAAACTTGCGAACGCTTTAAACGTGATAGGGATTGATTCACTAAAAGAATTTGCTCACAGAAATCCAAAGACTACGGTAGAAAAACTAAAGGAACTTAAAAAGGAAAATCCTAAAATAATGACTAAGGTCCCAACTCTCACTATTATGGGAGAATTGATTGAAACTGCTAAAAAAATAGCAGATATACAACCTAAAGAGGATAAAGTAAAAAGAAAGCCTACACCTAAAAAAAGACCAATTCCTAAGAAAGAAGATGCCTCAGATATACCAATTACCCCAGATTACAAACCTTTTGAAAAATTTGAGAAAGATTATGGAGAATTTGGCTCTGAATACTGGAATAACAAATGGACAACTGCACCAATAATTTATACAGGAAGAGCTTTAAGAGGAAAATCATATTCAAAACAAATTGATGCTGATGTGAAAGTATTCATTAAAGAAAATGATGCTATCTTATGGCATGTTATTACTCAAGCGGGATTAAGAAAAGGAACCCCTAATGAAACCGCATTAGCGATTCAGAACTTTGTTTGCAAGTTTTTAAAATATAAATACGATGACGAAACTGTCGATTGTCCTGAATATTGGCTATTTCCTTTTGAAGCAATTCAGTCAGAAATAGGTGACTGCGAAGATGGGGCGATACTAATCGCCGCCCTTATGATAAATGCGGGTATTCCAAGTTGGCGTGTAAAAGTATGTGCAGCTCAAGTATTCGCTGATCCTGTTTTTGCTCCATCTGATACAGATTTAGGAGGACATGCATATTGCATATATCTAGCAGATCGTGAGGAATCTAAACGAAAGCTAGAATGGGTGATACTAGATTGGTGTTATTTACAGGATCCTGAAGTTCCAATTGAAGAAAAACCCTTAGCACGAGATGGGGGTCAAGAAGGAGCGTATCAAGAAGTCTGGTTTACATTTAATAATGAGAACTCCTGGGCTCAAAGTAGTTTTGAAGTTTTACAGAGTAGGATAAGCAATAATCGACAGACCAAAAAGGATGAAATTCTAGCTCCATTAGATAAAATTCTAAGAGATTTAGCAAGTGAAGAATTAGTCAAGATTTTCAGAAAATTAAACGTTGAAATTGAATAAAGAGTCATTTTCTATTACTCTTTATTATCAATTTGTTTGAAGAGTGAAGTTCCGCAATTTGGGCAAAAAGACACCTCTCTCCCAATTTCAGTACCGCATTTAGAACATACTGTTTTAAATTCAAGAGCAATAGGAATGATATCCAGAACATTATTTAATGTTTCTTTTAAATATATTCTTATTTCCTCTACTTTTTCTTTCCTCTCTTCATCTGGAAAAGAGTGAACGTATATAGAAGAGAGTTCTACTAAGAAATTTTCAATAAATTTAAGTTGGTCAATATAATTTTTATTGACTTTATGTTTTAGCAATTCTTCACCTGCTTCAGTTAATGAATAAACTTTCCTTAATGGCCCTATTGGACTTTTAACTTTTTGAGCTTTTAAAAATCCATCTTTTTCTAAATTTGATAGTATCGGGTATACTGTACCAGAATGTGCTTCCCAGGTACCAGCGAAATGTCTGTTCAGATTTCTTATTAAGTCATAACCAGAGAGCTGTTTACTACTGAAAATGCTTTCCAAGATTGTGAATTCGAGAGGTGTAAGCCTGTTTTTTTTAATATTTTTAAATATTTCCTCCTTAATCTTGGATCTTAATTTTTTTAAATCCTCTTCAAAGTCTAAAAATTTACTAAGCCACATTTCAGTCGTTTCCTAAGCTATACTTTCGTTGCCTCCTCCTCATTTTTTCTAATTCTTTCTCAATAGCTCTTTCTTTTCTTGATTGACGTTTTCCACTTATCTCTGCTTTTTTACTAAAATAGAGAAAATAAATTATGATATGTAAAGTCACCGCAGTGCCCCAGAAAATTGCAGGGAAAATCACCCAATAAAATACTGAAAATGTTTCAAGATTTATAATAAAGAGGAACAGCATTACAGAAATATAAGTAACAATATGATAAATTACACCCCGTTTAGCCATTGGATAAATTCCTCTTGCATATAAAATATAAGTCACAATATGCATGTTTACTCCAATTAACCAAGAAAAAGAAGGATAGACTATCCAATAGAACTCAGGTGTAAAGAAAAAATTGACTAAAAAAAGTAATATATTAACTACGATGAACACTGCTACATGCATCTTTACAGAAAACCTAAAACTCACCTTTTGTGCTGCAATTTTTCTCAGATTTTCTTCTGAGAATCCTGAATTCATACTCATCATACTTACCAGTAATATGTTTTAAAACTAATAGAAGCTAATTTTTTCTAATATTAAAAAGCATGCATCCTCGTAAAATCGCCTAAAATTCACAAATTCTTAAAGATAATACTAATTATATTCTTATCAATAGAATCAATCAAGATGATTAGAAGTAGGAAAAACTATAAATATAAAATTGGACACATTTACTCAAATCCATACCTTGTTAAATTTATGTCGTCATTGTCAGAATATCTCGAAAAAATTGAAGAATGGGATCACAAGGCATTCCTCAATATTTATAAAAGTGACTTTAGTAAAAGAACAAAAAAATTTGCGATTGCCTTCAGTTTTCTTGGTTCATTATATTTTTGGGGCTTGATCTGGTTAATTTGGTTTATGTATGGGTACATTACAAAAGATTATTACCTTTTAGTCTTATTTACTGGTGGATTTGAGCAATCGATTATTATTCACAGTATTATAAGATATAAAATTATTAGAAGAAACCGTCCATATATTAAACTTAAGAAGGAAGGTGTTAAAAAGCACGATGATTTTATAAGAATTCCTTATATTATGAAGGAATCAGACAAACAGTCTTTTCCTAGTGGGCATGTTGCATTTTTTCTTCTCTTTGGTGTGATATTTGCTTTTAATTTTCAAAGTTGGATAATCTTGGTTATTTTTATATCATTGGATATAGTGATTGCTCTCTCACGTTTAGTTTTAGGCGTTCATTTCCCAATTGATGTCATCTTCGGCTTCATATTTGGAGCTCTGTATGCTCTGTTATATCTTGGTGTAACATATATTTATTGGTTGAGATTTTATTATTGGATTGGACCCATTGTATCAAATATTTTTCATTTTTGGTTATAATTTAAAATCTATTTTTCCAATGCGATGTAGTTTAATAATTCGACGGTTTTGAAGTATTAAAAAAACTATTAAAGCTATTTTCTCTTTTACTCCATTATGGATTCGGTTGTAAATTCAGAAGTAAAAGAGAAAACTGGATTTTACATTCTAGTAAAAAGACTATGGCAACATTTTCTAGTTTATGGTACGTATGCCTTTACTGTTTCTGTTTTATTTATTAATATTGTAATAATTTCAGGAATCATTTGGCCTGGAGATTCTTTTGCTGATCATGCTAGTGAATTAGGTATTTTTACAGGAACAGCTATGTATGTTATGGCTTTATCTGGAATTTTATTTGGTATTTTAGCAGATAAATATTCTAGGATAAAATTAATGGCATTAGTAGAGTTCATTTTCGGGATAAGTCTATTTTTGAATGGCTTTGTGCCCGCAGGGCAACGATCAATTTCCTTTAATTCTTTTTTAATTTTTAGCTTAATCAGAGGATTTTCAGTCGGTGGGATATGGCCTTTGATATCTTCTCATGTGAACGATTCTACATTAGAAAATGAACGCTCTCAATTCTTCGGTATTCTGCAAGCTTTATTTCAATTATTACAAATAGCAGGAATGCTTTTATCTGCATTGTTTTTTCAATTAAATTACTGGAGAATTTTTTTCATTTTTACAGGAATAATTTCTTTTGTTTTCGGGATCCTCATATTACTCAAAGCAAAAGAACCAAAACGAGGTGCCATACGTGAGGAATTAAAAGAGGTTCTATCGAAAGAAGATATTGTTTATGAATATAATTTAACGAAAGAGACAATAAAATCAACGATAATTGCGCCTACAAATTTAATCGCTTTTTGTGAAGGAATATTTACTACTATTTTATTAGCAGTTCCTGATTTTCTCCTTATTGCATATCTTACATCTCCACCAATAAATTTGTCACCACTCATAACTGCTATTATTATGATCATTTTCGGTTTACCAGGAGGTGTAATTGGTTCCTTAGCGTTTGCAAAAATATCAGATAGATTAGGTAAAAGAAATATTAAAAACCGAGTATATATGATTGTAATGTCTATTGTATTAATGTCAATAGTATATATATTGCTTTTCAATTTACCCTTACCTGCTCTATCTCCTACGGAAGGAAATAATTTCATATTTGTTATGTCATTTCCAATTGTGTGGGTAATGGGATTAATAGCATTCATGGCACGTTCGATTGTTGGTCTATGGAATATAAATCAGCCGCCCATTTTACAAGAAATAAACTTGCCAGAAGCTCAAGGAAAAATTAGCTCTGCAAATCAATTTCTAGAGTCTATAGGAAGTGGAACAGGACCAATTATTGCTGGGTATTTACTCGTGATCCTTGGTCAAGATTATCAATTTACAGTGTTTATTACAATGATCTTGGGGATAATTGGTGGTTTATTATGGTTACTATCAACTTTTTGGATAAATAAAGATGTGAATCGCATTTCCTCAATTTTAAGGGAAAGAAATATAGAATTAAGTAATAATTCAAAATTGAACAAGACCAAAAAAGAGTAATTCCCCCAAAACAAAAAATTTTTTTTTCCTTCGCTCTTTTCCTTTGATGAGAAGATGCAATCTCTGTTGAAAAGATTTAAAAAACAATCAGTGCCACATAGCTATAAATTCACTTCAGACTTCGATTCAGTTATATTTATAGTTATCTGGAATTCACTTGGTTTCTTTTTTGTAGATTATATTATGGTGTATATGATAAATCAAGTAATGAATGCATCAGGGGTTGCATTAGGACTATTTCCTGCATTTTTAACTTTTGGTGGGTTAATATGCTCTCTCTTTATTGGTTATTTAACTGATCATGTCTCAAAACAGAAATTGGTTATGATTGGTTCTTTCGGACGTGGTTCATCTTATTTCGGACTCTATGCATCCATTATTTTCCAATCCTTAATCGGTATTTATATTAGTGCTTTTCTACTAGGGCTTGGGGCAATGCTTTTTTGGGTTCCACTAGATACTCTTATTTCAGAAAAATCATCAAAATATCACCGTTCTTCCGCTTTTGGACGAAGAAGATTCGCTCTGGGTATTGGTCAAGTTATTGGAACTGTAGTTGGATTTACAATTTTCGGCTTAGCTAGTTATTTCACTCCTAACAATGTTTTTATCATTTTTTCTGCGATTCCCATTTTCGGTTTGGCAAATTTCTATGCAGGAATTAGATTTTCATTAACTGTTGACGAGAGTGAGAAATTCCAGTACCCAGACCAAGCGGATAATGAACCTGAAGTTTCTGTTGATATCAAGGATAATAACCAATCTAAAAGAACCAAATTTTATATATTGGGGCTAGTATTGTTGTTTTTAGCTCTAATTTTTAGTGCGATAAATGTTGGGATATATAGACCATTTATATTACCAATAGTTTTTATAAATATGAATGAGCCTCCTGCCCTAATTAGTTGGTTTTATCTCCCAGCAACAATAGTAGGAACCCTAATTGCTCCAAAATTGGGTGTGTTAGCAGATAAAATTAATCCATATTTAACAATCTCAATAAGCGCGATTGTAGGCGGGATTGTAACATTAATAATTGTTTTTCTTACAAGGAATATTTGGATTTTTTCGCTATTACTGATTTTTGATACAACATTTATGCTTGCCTCCGGCTTTGTTATGATAAATTTTTTGAGCAGGGTTTCAACAAAACATCGTGGTAAGTTCTTTGGATTAATTTCCTCTTTTGACTCAATAGGAATGATTATTGGGCCTATATTAGGAGGTTTAGTTTACGATATTAGCATTTACATGCCGTTCATAGTCTCAATTTCAGTTGAATGGTTGTTAATACCTTTCTTCTTAATGGGGATGAAAATTCTCAACCCTATGATAGTAGAATCATTGGAAGAAGAAATAAGCAAATAATAAAGAGATAGAATGTAAAATATTATTTATCTAATACCAATCTGCGAATTCTTCAACCGCACGTCGTTCCCTCTGTGTTTTACTAACCTTCACTCGAGCTTCATCAGTATATCCCGCCGCAATAATTCCCATGAGCTCAAATTTGTCTAATGGAAATTTAAAAATTTCATTTACTTCCTCTTTTCTATTTAGAATCTCACCAATACAGACTGCACCAAGTTCTTCATGGGAATGAATGGCGAGAAGAATATTTTGCATAAACATTCCAATGGCTTGAATATCTTTTGTTCGGTCATAGCCTCTCTCAAGATCTAGAAAAATTACTAAACTAACATATGCCTCATCGATAATTCCCCCATGTTTGGTAAGTTCTGAAATCATTCTTTTAACAGTGGGATGTGTGACAACACAAACACACCAAGGTTGTGAATTTCTCCCCGAAGGTGCCCATCTGCCACAATCCAACCAACTTGAGATGGTATCATTCGGAATTTTTTTATATATGAAACTTCTAACGCTTTTCCTCTCTTTGAGAAACTCTAAAATATCATTTTTGATTAGGTCCATAGAGTAATTGGGTAACTATTTAAATATATATTTTTCTAAAGGTAATATTTGGATATCATCTTGATATTTCTACAATTTTTGTTTAAGTTACAATATTAATATAAGTGATTATTATGGGATTTTTGGGAAAAAAGAAAGGTGATAATGATTTACTAGGTTCTCCCCAGGAAGCAATGGGATTCTCTAAGGAATATTCATCATTACTCCAAAATTTTATTATTAGAAAGTATGATTTTTCTAACCTTAATCAAGTAGAGGATATAAAAAAACAACTCCTTGGTAGAAAAATATTACTTATTAATGCTAAAGAATTACTCGAAAATGGTGAAGTTTCCGAACTAAAAAGTTGCATTGAAGAACTGAAATCATTTCTAAGAGAGAATGGGGGATCGATCGGACGTCTTGGGGATCATTACCTGATTTTGACTCCAAATGCGCATATAAAAATAGCTAATTAATTCTAAATATTGTACTCCAAGAGACACTAGTCAATTATCTGTTTTTAGAGTGAATTTATCATTTTTTTGTAATTTTGAATTAGTGAACAAAAAGATATAGGAGATCAGAGATTGATTTACCTAATGGATGATCATAAATGGTGGGAAAAAACTGTGGTTTATCAAATTTACCCACGCTCATTTAAAGATAGCTCTGGCAATGGAATTGGTGATATTCAAGGGATTATTGAAAAATTGGATTATGTTCAAGATTTAGGTGTAGAAACAATATGGTTTAGTCAATTTTTTAAATCTCCTCAAGCAGATTTTGGATATGATATTAGTAATTACCGTGAAATTGAACCTGAATACGGCAATATGAATGATTTTGATAATTTATTAAGGGAAATTCATAAGAGAGATATGAAAACTGTATTGGATCTTGTTCTCAACCATACTTCGATAGAACATAACTGGTTTAAAGAATCTGCTTCAAGTAAAGATAATGCTAAACGAAACTGGTATATTTGGCGAGATGGAAAAAAACCAGGAGGGAAAAAGCCCCCTAATAATTGGAAATCTATTCCGGGGGGAAAAGCATGGAAATATGATGAAACCACAGATCAATGGTATTACTTTCATTTTTTGCCTTTTCAACCTGATTTGAATTATCGTAATCCAGAAGTTAAAGAAGAAATGCTGGACACGATGAAATTCTGGCTAAATAAAGGAGTTGATGGATTTAGACTGGATATAATACAGACAATATTTGAAGATCTAAAATTGAGAAATAATCCATTCACATGGAGTTTATTTCTATCTGATAAGAAAGCTGCCTCTAATTTTCAGCACCACATTTATGATGCTAATCTTCCTGAAACGTTTGAATTTGTACAAGATTTAAGAAAATTAATAGATGAATATCATCCTGAGAGATTCTTGGTTGGGGAGGCTTTCGGTTCTATGGAAGAGATATCAAAATACTACGGACCAAAAAATAATGGGTTACATATGAATTTTTTATTTGAATTCACATCCAAGACATTATCCTTTAAACCTAATAAAATTAGGAAAATAGTTTCAAAGATAGAAAGAATATTACCTCCTCCATTTGTTCCAGCCTATACTTATGGGAATCACGATAGGAATAGATTTATCTCAATAATAAAAGAAAACTTCCAAAAAGCAAAACTACTTGCCACATTACTGCTAACATTAAGAGGAGTTCCCTTTATTTACTATGGGGAAGAAATAGGAATGTTGAATGTAAAATTTAACCTTAAAACGAGTAAAGATCCCATCGGTCAGAAATTCGCTAAATTCCCTTTTAATTTAATCTCTAAATTAATTAGTTTTCCGTTAACAAGAGATGGATGTAGAACTCCAATGCAGTGGGACGATTCTGCTTCAGCAGGGTTTAGTTCTAATCCCAATGTA
>JBHLOF010000176.1:0-4931 GCA_048940805.1 Promethearchaeota archaeon | reverse complement strand
TGAATTGATTAAAAAAGATAATAAGTGGATTTACTTTTTTACCGGTAGTTAATTCATTTTTCCCATATGTCTCTAATTGTTGTTCAGCTTCTGGAGAAGATAATCCTTCTTCATTTGTATTTAAAATTTGGTATAATTCTTCGATGGATTTATCATGTGCTTCAATCATTTTAGACTATGTATTATTTTGTATTTTGGTTTTGAAATTCATGATATTATATTTAGATTTAGGTAATGTTTTATAAATGGACAAGAAAAGTCTAAGTTTCTTCGTGAAACTACTACCTCACGTCTCCCTTTCATATCCTCAACGGTAGCCATGTACATCTCATACTGCTCTTTGATATCCGGTCATGCGTCGATGTTGATTACCATCATTTTCATCCCATTGGTAATCACTCATCTATGGTGGTAGAGATATTGGATATTGGATTGAATTGGATCCAAATAAATTCAAGGAAGAGTGGTATTTAAATGTTGACAAAACCAAAACCAAAGCCGTTAAGAAGAAATGAGGGTGTTTTGTGGTGTTTTTTAAGTTATTTTTGGGATCATACCATTGAAGGAAAGGTAAATTCAGCGTCTGATTTCAATGAAAATTCCTTTGAAAACAATTAGATAATTATTCGATTTTAAATATTCCCTTCAGGGACAATTTTTCAATAATTTTGTTAAGGTTGGAAACCAATCCTCCCTAGTATTTTTTACATTATTTAACTCTTTCATATTATATTTACCGAAAATTTCCTCACCCAATCTAATGTATTCCACCTGTGATGGATTAATATCAATTATTCCACAGATTAGAGCATCTAAAGAAACTAAATGATTACTGAATGCGGCAATGCCTAAATTTTCGATTATATCATAGTTCCCCCATGGTACTTGTATACTTCCCTTTGGATTAGAAATGATGGCGGAAAAAATTCCTTCACACAGTCCATAAACATTAAAGAAAGTGGTATAAATCTTATTTATATCTATTATATTTTGGCTTAATAAACTATCTTCTGGTCCGTGCCACCATGATCTTAGTGGATCTGGAATAAGTCCAAACATATTTTTTAATGTTAAGCTAGGATATTTACTTTTAATTCCCTTTATCTTTCCAAAACTAATAAAGCTTTGATCCTTATATTTCAGCAATTTAAATGGAAACAATTGATATAATTTATCGTTAACTACTGGAGGATATTTCCTTTCTACTTCTCTTTTTATAATTTTAGATTCCGCTGAATAACCTTGCCAGATTTCCTCTGTTATATTAATATATTCGACTCCAAATTCAGAAAAAAGATCTTTAAACCCAAATTCAGACAAAAACCATTCATCTTGTTTTCTTAATTGATCCCATCTCCTTTTTTCCTTTATCCACATCCAATCGGGATGTTCCATAATCCACTTCCAGTCCACTTCATGATCCTCAACGATAAACTTTAAACTACCATCTTGTTTTTCTAAAGTATATGATTCTATAATTAATATCTTACCATTTAAAGCCTCAAATAGCAACCTCAAAGTTTTTACGTCCGTAAAATTACCTGGATGAGGACTAAACCAGTTTGGTTTTATAATAAAATTATCTGATTCTAAAAAATTAGTAGGAAAGATTTCTTTTAAATCAGATGCATTTCTTATCTTATTTAGATTAACTACTCCTATTTTTTTCATAACATTGGCACTTAAGAAGAATTTTAGAAACTTTGTAGTATACGCTGTATACTAATTGTATGTAAGTAATAATTATCTTCTATATTATAAATCTTGAGATTTTAATTTTATCCCAATTTTCTGTGAAAATTGGATGGGAGGGTAAATTCAGCGTCTGATTTCAATGAAAATTTATATCACCAATGAAATATTTTAATAAAATCAAATTCAAACAAATAATTAAGAATGGAATTAGAAAATTTATTCAGTCCTGGAAAAATTGGTAATGTTGAACTTAAAAACCGAATAATTAGATCAGCAACATGGACAGGAGCAGCAACTGAGAATGGATATATTACCGATAAACTTATTGCTATTTATAATAAAGTAGCAGAAGGAGGGACAGGGTTAATAATATCAGGTTATATCGGTATTGAAGCAGCTGGTGCAGCGACGCCATACATGGCTTGTTGGTTTGATGATTCATATACTTCGGGTCAAAAAAGATTAGTAAAATCTGTTCACGAATATACCGATGTGAAGATTGCTGCCCAAATTGCTCATACTGGTAGTAACCTCATGAAACCTAATTATGAACCTATCGGACCTTCCCCAATATGGAATAGGTGGCTTAAAAAAAACTGCCGAGAATTAACTATTGAGGAAATTGAGCGGATAATTAATAGGTTTGTGGATGTAGGATGTAAAGCATATGAAAGTGAGTATGATCTACTACAGCTTCATGGAGCTCATGGTTATCTGCTTAGTGATTTTGTGTCTCCTTTTACAAATAAACGAACAGATAAATATGGGGGAACCATCGAGAAGAGAACTAAGATACTAGTTGATATATATAATCAATTGAGAGATCGAGTAGGGAAAGAATTTCCAATATTTATTAAACTTAATTCACGAGATTTTTGTGAAGGAGGATTGACTCTAAAAGAAGCCCAAAGAATTGCTAAAATCCTTATTGATACAGGTTACGATGCAATAGAACCAAGTTTAGGTCGTGTTGACATTGAATTCATTAGAAAAAAAAATTTTTCCACTGTTAATATTAAAACAGAGGAACAGAGGAATTATTTTCTCCCTAACGTAAAAGCATTAAAACCGGTGATGAATGGACGCCCAATTATTCTCATGGGAGGAGTACGTAATCCTATAACCTCTGAAAGTATCATAAAAGAAAACATTGCTGATTTTATAGCAATGAGTAGACCTTTAATTCGAGAACCTGATCTTCCAAATCGATGGAAAAGTGGGGATTTAAACCCTGCTAAATGTATTAGTTGCGATGGTTGTGGGAAAACTGCCTGGAAAGGAGATCTCCATTGCGTTCAAAAAGAAAGATTAGAAAAAGACTAATCTTCCTTAAATATTCTTTTTCTGATGGGATTATCGGAGAGTAAAAGATCAAAGTATTAATAATTAAAACTGCAATAATGAGAAAATTATTTAATTTCTAAGTTAACAGAAAAAGGTTTAAAATAGAAATTTACTGATAAGTATAGTATGCCAATATATATATTAGCTTCTAAGCTTGAAAGTCCAGATTTAGTAGAGAAT
This sequence comes from Promethearchaeota archaeon, assembly GCA_048940805.1. Classification (GTDB taxonomy): domain Archaea; phylum Asgardarchaeota; class Lokiarchaeia; order Sigyniarchaeales; family SOKP01; genus Loki-b32. The sequence continues at coordinate 1,712 of JBHLOF010000176.1, read as the reverse complement.
CGCAAAGAGCGAGGGAAAGCGTGGATAAAATTAGTAAGGGAGAAAGTACCTGATATTAAGTGGATTGCACATTATGCGATCTTAGGGCGTTATGATTTTATAGATATTTTCGAAGTAAAGGATGAGCAGGATGCTGCAAAAGTTTCGTTGCTTTCTCGTTCTAACGGGGCGAGATTTGCAGAGAGTTGGACCGCAATTCCTTATATTGATTTCCTAGAATTAGTAGATGATTTACAATAACTGTTGGTTATTGTTCCTAGGTATGCTAAAAAAAAAGGATGACTCTTTATAATTAACAACCAAAATACTTAATTCTATTACTATACCTAGCTTAGGACGTATTAAAAGAAAAAAAAGGGGTTTTATCTATTTTACTACTAGTACATCGCAATTTGCATTATTTAACACATATTCTGGGACAGTTCCTAAGAATGTTCGCCTAAGTTTAGAATGATCACCATGACATCCTAAAAGAACTAAATCAAATCCTTCCTCATCTACGTGATTCACAATGTAGTACTGAGGACCAAATTGCAGTTCCATTCTCGTTTCGACAGGAACATTTGCTTTTTCAAATTTAGTTTTAATAGCATTGAGGAGTTTGTCTGCCTCCGTTATTTGTTCCTGATGTAATTTATATGAAATAGATTCTAGAGGGACAACCTCCCTCCCAAAAGCAGGTGAAAGATCGGTTAACTTTTGTATAACCGAATGAAATACCACTATTTCACTTCCGTCAGTATTATATAGTTCAATGGCTTTTTCTACAGCTTTCAGTGAAAGCTTAGAATGATCAACACCCAAGAGTATCTTTTTATACATTTTATGCACCTCAATAAGCAAATACTATTCTTGAGGTATTAAGAATGTACTAAGAGTTTAAACATACTCATTTTGGATTATTAATTTCTCCTTCTCTCTACAGATAATTAATAATTCTAGACTAACAAAACTTTTGGTTAAAAAATAATAGTTATTACTTTATAAACTACTTTTTCTTAAGGAATTTTGAGTGATTTTTCTAGCTTTTTCATTTTTAAGTGGTAATGTATACTTTGCTTAATATCTTTCTTTTGGAATGGAAAGGTAAATTCAATCAATCTGATATCATGTCCGAAGAAGTTTCAAAAAAAGAATTTTTGGAGTTTCTCTCACAGCAAACGCTAGATTGGACAGAAGGTGAGTACACACATAATTTTAAGATAAGTACAATTTTTTTCTTATTTTGTATCAAGATTTAGAGAAAATTTTAAGCTATTTATCAATAATTCGAGATAATAAAATAGTTGACTTACACGTTTAAAACTTTCGGGACTCTTCTGAATTAATCTTTCTTTTGTACGATATCCTAAGAAATATAAGCCAATAAATGCTGTTATAGGAAACGTTGTCAAAGCAGTAATCATTGTAGCTAAGAGATTATGAGTAAATAAATAGATAATATAAGAAACTGAAAAGCCTAAAATGAGACTCAGTCCTATTATAAGGAAGGTATACTTTAAAAAGGATGGAAATGGAACTCTCCATGCTTTACGGATGTTTTCAATATCGATGTATAACTGATTTTCTTGAATTTCTTTTAAACCTGGTATGTTGATCTCATATGTCTTTCCTGAATCTAATGTCGCCCCAAAATTCTTCATAAAGTATCTAAAATCTTGCCTGACATTCTGTCGTAGATATTTTTGAATTTTATGGTCTGTAAATCCTCT
>JBHLOF010000175.1:0-4936 GCA_048940805.1 Promethearchaeota archaeon | reverse complement strand
CTTATTCTTATTCATTCTAAAAATTATAGCTTCTCAGATATTAACAAAAATATAGAATGGAAACTTATCATCGTCTTCGCAATACTATTCATTCTTACGAATTCTCTGGCATATTTTGGCTTGTCAGAGTTAATCTCTACTAGTTTGGTAAGTTTGATAAATAACAACATCTTTCTGGCAGTGTTAATAACATTGGGTATTTCTTCACTCTTATCTGCTTTTCTTGCGGGAACACCTGTTACCCTCCTGCTCCTACCTATCTTTTCAGCAATAATAAGTGAAGGCGGTTTCTTCCCTAACCCGATTATCATTGCGTTCATTAGTGGTGTTAATATGGCAGGAAATTTCTTACCGCAAGGCTCAGCTTGTGATCTTTTCACCCTTTCATTAGCAAAAAGTTATGGTGTAAAAAATTTAGATTATAAACGTTTATTAAAAAATGGTGCTCTTTTTGCAGGGCTCCACTTCCTTTTTATCTTAGGCTACACTATGCTTTATACTCTAATTTTTAGTTAGGTTTGAAAGTCTTACAATTTTTCTATATAACTAAATAGATCTACTGTCTTAGGTGATTTATTCTTTATTTCAAGACTCCCTGGATCTGCTTTCCAAAAGTTTTGAATACACTTGTTGAGATCCAAGGGTTGTTCTATTTTCCAATCTGTCGGAAAAAGCTTGTTATAAAACGGTGTACTAAATCGATGGCCAATTAACATTATAAAACCACGATCAGTAGAGGTGCGAAAAATTCTGCCTGCTGCTTGAATGACCTTCATCATTCCAGGATTCCGATATGCATATTCAAAACCTTTCTCCCATTTAGACTCGAAATATTTGCGTATTAAGTCCTGTTCCATTGAATATGCTGGTAGACCAGGACCAATGATGAATGCCCCTATAGCCATGTCCCCAGTAAAATCTACTCCTTCGCTGAAGATTCCACCATGAACTGCTAAAAGCAGATATTTTTTATTTGGATCCTTCAATTTTTTCAAAAGATCACTACGTTTTTTTTCGCTCATTTTTCGATCTTGAATTAATAGTTCAATTGAAAGTGGAAATAATTCAATTTCTCGCTTAACTGCTTTTAAATATCCGAAAGATGGGAAAAAAGCTAAATAATTTCCATCTTTTAAATTCACAGCATTTCTAATGGTTAAGGCAATTTCATCATATGACTCCTGCCGATTTTCGTATTTAGTGGAAAGGTTAGGTAGGAGCAGATAAAGGCGATTTTCTTGAGGAAAAGGTGAGTTATATTGTAGTTTCTGAGCTGAGGAAGGAAAACCCAACATCTTCTGGAAATAATCCATTGGAAATAAAGTCGCTGATTGCATGATGACGGAATGGAACCCTTTGATTTGTTTTTCAAGTTTTGATGCTGCTGATTTACAGAATATTTTAATTTTTTCCTCCTTTAAATAAAGCAATTCATTATATTCTGGGGAATCAGACTCCTTTAATATGGTTGAGAACTGAATTAAATTTAAGACAAATTGTATTAGTTTATCTTTCTTGCCCGATTTCTTCCCTCGTTGATAATGAAAAGCTTGGGCATATTCAAAAATAAATTGATCATAATCCTTCGCGATTTTGCGGAAAAATTTTTTATCAAATTTCTGAATAACTGGTTTCTTTGTAGATCGATCAGGATATTGGTTGAGCAACTTACTTATATAATCTTTTATTTGTTCACTAGTTGCAAGCCCATTTTTCATAATCGTTTTTGATAAACCGAGCGATTGTAGGTGAGCTATAACATCATTCACTGATTGTAGTGATATTTCAGGTGAATAGTAAGTCATTGCTCTCGTAGGGAGATTATGAGCCTCATCTACAATTAAGATAATGTCATCGTATGGTTTATTAAAAAACCGCTGTAACTTGATATAGGGATGAAATACATAGTTATAATCTCCCACAATCACATCACAATAAAGTGAACAATCTAGAGAAATTTCGAAGGGACAAACTTCATAGAATTTTGCTATTTTTTTAACATGTCTGGCGTCAATTACTTGCTTCGTGAGTATTTCAGAAACGATATCATCTAAAACGAGCTTTTCATAATTATGAATGTAATGACATAAGGCTTTATCACAGATAAAGACATTATTGATGCATAGTTTTTCCTTGGCTGTGAGAATAATTGAGCTGAACTTGGCTTTCTTCTTAGCAAACAGTCTTAAGGTATCTCGATAGATGTGTTGTTGAGTAGTTTTTGAAGTAACCACGAAAAGTCGCTTGTTTTTCTTCATAGTATATTTTAACGCGGGATAAAGTGTTCCAACCGTTTTTCCCAAACCTGAAGGAGCCATTAGCATGAGTCTACCCCTTTTCTGAAGACATTGAGTAGTTTTGTTAATAATATCTTCTTGATTTGGACGGAACTTTTCAAAGGGAAAGATGATGGTTTTCGCACGATTTTTTTGTTCAGCCTTTAATTGCTGACTACCAACCCAAGAATCGAAAATAGTTTCACATTGATTATTGATATATTCTGTTAGATCCTGTGGGGGAACATCGATAATTTTCGTTTTATCAGTGTAAATATCAATTAATACTAGTTTACACTTGATATTTTTACCTTGAGAAAGAAAAGAATGTCCATATAATAACAACTGCAGACGATATTCCTCAGCTATAATGGAATTCAGTGAAAATTCTTGAACATTCGAGACAGACTTGATTTCTTCTATTATTATAAATCCATCCTTTTCATAAACAATATCAGCCCGCCCAGAAATGAAAAAATTCCATCCTTGAACAACCGTATTGAACTTTACCAAGACTTCTCTTTGATAAGATTGTTCTGTATTCTTACGCCTTTTCTGAAACGCTTGGTGTGCTTTAATCCCCTTCGAGGCTCTAAATCGTATCGGGATTATTGAAGTAGAGATCCTCCTCTCGGAAGATGCATACACAAGGTCTTTTATTGAAAGGTGGAATTCCTTTCGCTCCTTAATTACCTTCATATAGTAACTCTAATAAAAAAAAATCGTGTCAATAGTTATAAAAATCCTCCCCTCGATGATATTTTAAATTATTAATACGAAATTAGATTATTCTTATACAGATCAGTATAAATTTATATGAAGCTGATAACTAAATAATTTAAGCGTATCCAAACTAATTACAAAAAATAAAGACATTGTTATGACTATTGTAAAAATTCATGATACAGACTTATTTTACACTACAACTGGGTCTGGAACTCCCTTTATAGTAATGCATGGGGGTTTAGGTCTTGACCACACATATTTTCGACCAGAACTTGATCAACTAAGTGAACATATGCAACTTATTTATTACGATTATAGAGGGCATGGACGATCAGGTCCATGTCCTATCACTACAATTACGTGGGAACAACTTGCGGATGATGCAGAAGAATTACGTATAATACTTAACCATGAAAAAGTCGGGATTATCGGGCATTCGGGCGGGGGTCTCGTGGCTTTAAAATATGCTATTAAGTATACACAAAACGTAAGTCATCTAATCCTCATGAATACTTTTCCAGCATTCGATAATTTTCATGTAAAAGAATTTATGGCCAACTTACAAGCTAAAAATCCATCTCCTGAAGTCTTAAAAGCTGTAAATGCTCCTTCCCCAGGTACTATTGAAGAGTTTAAAAACCAATATAGAATTTTAAATTATTTATACTTCTACGACTATAATTCTGAAATAAAGAAGAAATTTGAGAGAATATTTGAGGAAATGATTATTAACCTTGAAGCCCTTGCTATCACTAACCCATTGTTAATAAAATTTAATGTACTTTCAGATCTTAAAAATATTACCGCCCCAACTTTAATTATTGGTGGAAATGGAGATGGCATAGTCCCCTCATCAGAAATTAAACGCTTGCATGATAATATTCCAAATTCAGAAATGTATATCCTTGAAAAATCTGGGCATTATCCTTTTCTGGAGGAGCCTGAAGCACTCATCAAACTAATACTAGATTGGTTCAATACAGTGGAATAATTTTTCTATGTCATATATAATACCTGGATTTATGAACAAAATAGTCAAACTATAAATGCTTTGTAAAAGCATTGTCTACAACATGCGATTTGGAACAGTAAAACTGCCAGTTCTAAAAACAATAATTATATATGTAAATTCGTTGTAATAGAAAAAAAAAATAAAATTTAGGGGATAGAAGATCTTATCCAAAGTGATGATTCTCTGATGAAATTTCCTACTCTCTCAGAAAGCACAACTACAGTTATATTATAAACGCCGGGAGGCATAACATCAATGTAATGTTGTAGAGAGACGGTGTCATACTCATAAGTAGCATTGCTTTCAAAAGAACCAACTCGAGCCCAGGGCATATCAGTTTGTCTTACGCCATTTATCATAAAGTAGAAAATGAAGTCAGAAAAACTAAATACATCCGGAAGGCATCTTGCACTACAGGTAAATAATAAATGAAGCGAAAAAGAACTCCCTAATTCAAATACGATTGGAATATTTGGAATTGGGAGATAAACACCTGCGGGTGTTGGTGTGAAAATATCATTACTGTAACTATACCATTGAGATTCATACATGCCTACCGGTTGATTCATCCAATTTATAACTCCAAAACCTATTCCTCCTGCACCAAGTAATATCCCTAATATTCCAAGAACAACTCCGCCTTTTCCCATAATTTAGGTACCTTTTTATGTAAAAATTAAATTTTGTGTTTTTTAATTAAATTATTAGAACTAAGAGATAATCAATTATTTAAAGTAATCTCGAAATTATTATAAATAAGAATTTTTGGGTTTCAATCGCATACCCATTAGAGTTTTTAAAAAAGAAATGATCAATTTTACAAAATCTATGTTACATTAAAATCCCCAAATTTCCCCAAATAATTGATTAATCATGATATACACTATTCATTATTTTTAAAAAATTAATTGAAAATGATAAT
>JBHLOF010000074.1:0-21241 GCA_048940805.1 Promethearchaeota archaeon | reverse complement strand
ACTCTCACGAATCCTATTTCAATACCAGGTGTTAATATTGAATCTAAAGCACCACATACAACAAAAAGAGTAAATCCAAGACCTAAGTAGAAAAATTTTCTTCTTAGAGTACCTGTTGCTTGTTTAGACTTGATAAAGAAACCAATACCTAAAAATACCAATGCCGCTATCAAAAAGACTGCCACCATTAAGAATGTTGGATGAGTACGAACAAAACTAGCATCGATTAAATCTTCACCTGGATTTGCTAAAACCCAAGTAAACGATTGCGATGTTTGGAACCATAGGAAATATTCAAAGATTAATCCTAAAACAATAAATATCCCAACTAAAATCCATTTTCGTTTTGGGAGGATTAGTTCCCCACCCAAATAGATCGCGGAAACTAATGCAGGGGCAACCCAAACGTAGCTTAATATTGAATATGTTGTAAATGGGTTAATATTTGCACCAGTAAATAAAACTAGAAATAAATCGACTGTTGGTCCAAGCCATAAAAAACCAACGAAGATCATCGCTAGACCAGCTACTCCCAGAAGTTTTGCCTTCAACTTTCCAGCTTTAATTAATGAGATTATACCGAAAGCTACGGATGAAACTATAATAAGAGTCGCAGTTAATCCATCAATCCAACCTATAAAAGAGACCATTCTATTTTCACCTAAATGAAAGGTTATTTTTGCATTTTAAAAATTATATATTTATTTATTTTAGTTTTATTTATTAATATAATTTTTAGGTATTTGAATCTATAGCTATATTTTTCTGTAAAAATAAGTCGCAACATCATGATTTTTTCCCTCATGATTTAATTTCAGCTTGAAATTTAAGCATTCTGTAATATTATTTAATGGATACATGTGAGAAATAATGATCGCTCCAGATTTTACCATTTTGAACACATGTTTTAGATATTTTTGCATTGAGGGTAAAGAATAGATATAAATAAAATTATAGTGTTTTAACTCAATTTCATAAAAATCTCCAGAGATGAACCTTATCTTATTTAGAACTTCTTTTTTAGCTTTCTTGCTTTCTTTTAATAAGCGTACAGAATTCTTGGCTTCTTTTATGAGGATTGGGTCAATCTCTACTCCGATTGATTCAATTCCATAGTTGAATGCACAAAAAATCACAACTTGGCCATTCCCTGATCCCAAATCAATGAATGTTTGTTTGGAATTTTTACAAAGGTTAAATTTACTCTCAAGTATTCTAAAAATATCTTTAAGATAGAATTGCGCCGTCTCTTGAAAAGGTAAATCTAATTGAGAATAAAACTTGGTTAAGCGCTGCTTTTTCATTAAGAGTTTTAAAAATGTTAAATTTTTAATTCTGAAAGATTCATAATCATGAATTCTTTACGTATAAATAAATTTTATGAAATGGTTTAGAAAGTCCCTTCTGATTGTTTGGACCTAATCTCTTCTATAAATTCGTATGATTGATGTCTAAAATATGTATTATATAATCTAGCGTAATAACCATTCTTTTGCATCAAATTCTCGTGATTTCCCTCTTCGACAATCTTTCCATGATCTAATACAATTATTCGATCTACATGTCTAACTGTAGTTAGTCGATGGGCAATCACAATAGTTGTTCGACCTTGCATTACTCTTTCCATTGCTTCCTGGATCTGTACTTCTGTAAAAGGATCTACAGATGCAGTTGCTTCATCCAAGATTAATATCGAAGGATTTTGTAATAGAACTCTCGCAAATACGATTAGTTGTCTTTGCCCCATTGAAAGAACCTTTCCTCTTTCCAAGATAAATGTATCTAATCCTTTATCGAGATTTTTAACCCATTCCATACCACCAGATTGTTCTAGAGCCCAGATTACATCTTCTCTTGATGCATTTGATGATCCGTATTTAACATTATTTTCAATTGTGTCTGCCCAGAGAAATGGTACCTGAGGTATAAATCCAACAGATCTTCTAAATTCTGTAAGTGAAATATCTCGTATACTATGTCCGTCTATACGCACATCTCCCGATTGAAATTCATAGAGACGTAATAAAATTTTTGTTAAACTTGACTTACCTGCTCCTGTATGTCCTACTATAGCTACAGTTTCTCCTGGTTGGATTTCCAAATTAAATTTCTTGAAAACAGGTTGTCCCTCGACATATTCGAATCCTAAATTATCAAATTCTAGTCTTCCATTTAACGGATCTAAAACATAATCTCCTTGCTTAATATATGATTGTGAGTCTTGAAGAGCAAAAATTCTTTCTGCAGCAGCAAGCCCTTCTTGAAATTGGGGCCAAAAACTGGCAATTTGAAGCAAAGGTTCAAATAAAATCAATGAACTTTGAAGAAATAGATAAATATCTGCCCCATTTAGTACTCCTTCAATCATAAAATTACCCCCAAAAAAGATAAGCAAAGCATATAAAACAGCAACAAGAAGATCTAGGCTTGGGAAGAGAATGGATAAATATAAAGCTCTACTCATATTTACTCGAAATGATTGCTTGTTTATTTTTTCGAAATTTTCAAATTGACTTTCTTCTTGACGAAAACTTTTGATAATTTGAATCCCTGCCATAGATTCTTGAACAAATGCATTTACTTGTGCTAAGGAGCGCTGACCTAGTACCGATTTTCTTCTTGCTACTTTACGGAAAGATAAAGTAAATGCAAATACGACAGGCACGATTAACATGAACACTCCAGTTAACAAGGAGCTAATAAAAATCATAGGAATAATTACAATAATTAACATTAAAAATGAAGCAATTAGTTCGGTAAACATCGTTATTGAACTACCAAATTTTTGCCCATCTGAATTGATCCTACTCACAATTCTTCCTGTGGGATATTTATCGAAGAAGGATAAATCCTGTTCAAGAACTCTTAAATTAGTTTGCCTACGTAACGTGTAGCATACACCATAAACCATTCGATTACTGGTACGTCTATTAATGTAATTAAAAATATATCCCAAGGAATTCAAGATTAAGGTATTTATAATAAAAAGAATTAATATGCTAGGATTTGATTCAACTTCTAATTGTCTAATAATTAAACTCATTAAGTAAGGGGTTAATCCATACGTAACTGATGTCAGACAGATAAATGTAATTACTATTGTCATAGAACGTCTATATGGTTTAAACAGTTTTATAACTCTAGTAAATAATTCTCTATCCGAATAGATTCTATCATAACCCTCTTCATCTAGCCCAAAATAACCCATTCTTCTAGCCATTTTAATTGGTCCCTCCTAGAAGATCAGATAATGATTTATCAAAACGTTTAATAAATATTTTCTGATACTCTTTTGAATTTTTTAATAGGTACTCATGTGATCCTTGGTCAATAACCTCACCCTGACGTAATACAATTATTAAGTCAGCCCATCTTATCTGAGAAAGTCTGTGAGTTATAATAAAGGTGGTTCTTCCTCGTAAAATTTTGAATATTGCTTTTTGGATTCTTTCTTCTGTTTCTGAATCTATAGATGAGCTAGAATCATCCAAGATTAAAATTTTCGGATCTGTGATGAAAGCACGAGCAATAGCTACTCGCTGACGTTCCCCTCCACTTAATTGTACACCCCTTTCTCCTACCTCAGTATCATATTTATTCGGTAATTTTTCTATAAATTCATGAGCCTGAGCTTCTTGAGCAACTGATATCACTTCCTCTTTGGTAGGATTTCTACCAAAAGATATGTTATCATAGATCGAGTCCGAAAAGATAAAAATATCTTGCTCAATATAAGCAATCTGGTCTCGAAGCGATTCCAAGGAAATATTTCGAACATCAATCCCATCTATTAAAATTCGACCTTCATCGACATCATACAAACGTGAAATCAATTTTGTAAGTGTGGTTTTCCCGGATCCGGTTGTCCCAACTATTGCAACAGTTTGTCCCTCTGATACTTCAAAATTAATATTTTTAAGAACTTTATTTTGAGTACCGGGATAAGAAAAAGTCACATTTTCAAATTTTATATTTCCTTTAATTTCTTTCAATATCGAATCTTTACTATCATAAATCTCTGACTCCATATTCATTATCTCAACAATTCTTTCTGCTCCTACGACTGCTTCTTTTACCATTAAAAATGATCTAATTGATGCATTAACGGGAAATCGTAATCTTAGTAACAATCCTACTAAACCTAGGACATCACCGACCGACAGAATATTGAGTTTATTATAAATTACCCCGATTGTCAACCCTATCGTAACTGTAACTGAAAGAAATAATAGAGGAAGGTATTTTGCTTGTATATCTCCTTGTTCAATCCCAGCGTTTCGATAGCTTAAAGCACTTTCTTTATATTTCTCAACACTATCTTCTTCTTGAGCCATGGATTTCACCACTTCAATCCCACTAAGAGATTCATTTAAAACCGTGTTCATAAACCCAAAAGCTACTCTCCTTTCTACTGTAGGAGGAGTTAACTTCTTTAAGAATCTGCTAACATATAAAATAAAAATAACACTAAAAACTATTGGAATTAACATTAATTCTAGTCGATAAGAAGCACCGATCAAATAGATAGGAACAATGAGATTGTTAGCAGCAACTAATATCATAGCCACTGCAGGTGATATAAGGAAATTTAAAAGCCTTACATCATTCGTTGCACGAGCCATGATATCTCCTATTCTCTGATTATCATGGAAGGATTGACTTTTACCTAATAAGCTTAAATAGAATTCTCTACGTACATCTCTCTCGATTTTTTGAGCAACAATTTCTCGAAACGTTCTTGATAGTAATCCTGAGATTGGACCTCCCAATCCCGTAGATAATACCAAAAAAGTATAAATAATAACTTGATCAGATTGTCCAGCGGAGAAAACATCAATAGCTCTACCGATAATTACGTAAATGAATGAATTTAAATAAGAAGCTAAAAATAGACATATGAAGAATAATACCATTAAAAGAGCATTAGACCGATAGAAGATATGTTTTAGTATCCATGCCCTTACACCTTTCTTTCGAGCTTTGAAAAAGGGATCTTCTTCAAATCTAAATTCTGAATCATTTCTTAGATACTGTTCAACTATATTTTGACTTTTCAAATAAGATTACTCCATCTGAAAATATTTTAAAACTATTATAATGGGAAATAAATGGAGAAATTAAGGCTTTACGAATTATATTTATTTTACTATTGATGTAAAAAAATAATTCTAATACTGCAATTCCCGTAAAATTTATCATAAGATGTAACTCTTTACAATATAAGGTTTCAATTAACATTTTAGCAGTGCAAATATGGCAATTATTCTCGTAACGGGTGGAACTGGGTTTATAGGTACCTATTTAGTTAAAAGACTTCATGATTTAGGGCATACTATAAAGCTATTAATTCGAAAATCTAGTGATATATCACCATTTCAAGAACTAAAAAATATTGAATATATCTATGGTGACGTTAGTATTTTTTCAAGTTTTAATCAAAATACTGGAAATATTGATGTTATTTACCATCTTGCAGCTTATACGAAAATTTGGGCTAAAGATAAATCTATTTATGAGGAGATAAATGTTAGAGGTTCCGAAAATGTCGCAAAATTAGCTTTAGAAAAGGATGCTAAATTGATTTATGTTAGTTCTTTTTTTGCTATTGGACCCTATAAGATTGGGGAGGTGGTTCCAGATTTTGAGAACCATGAACGTAGCATCGACTTTTTTATGGATTATGAAAGAACTAAATATTTGAGTTGTAAAAAAATCCAAGAATATAAAGAAGTCGGATTAAAAACTATTATTTTTTATCCTGGATTTGTGTATGGTCCAGGTGATTTCAATTTTTATGGGAAAGTTACCTTAGATATCATTCAAGAAAAGCTTCTAGGAGTTCCTAAAACATCTGATTCAGAATTTAGCATGTCATATATATATGATATTATTGAACCCATGGTAGAAGTTATCAACAGAGATGATTTATTAGGTGAAGAATTTTTTCTTGGAGGTGATACGTTATCTACCAAAAATTATTTCAATATGATTGCAGAATTTGCTAATGTGAAGAAACCAAGGCAATTTCCTATGTGGATTGCTCTATTTTATGGGTGGTTATGTGAGTTGAAAGCAAAAATCACAAAAAAGATGCCCTATATGACTCGTGCATTAATAAGAATGGCCACATATAATTGGGCTTATTCTTCAGAAAAAGCTATCAAAGTTTTGGGATATAAGGTTACTCCCTTCGAAGAAGGCTTAATAAAAACAGTTAATTGGTATCAGGATTATCTTAAATCTATTAAAAAATCAAAAAAAATGAAGATCAAATAAGTTGAAAAAACATGAAATTAGATGTGATAAATAAATATACTGGAGATATTATAGATTCCCTCGAAGCTGACACTGCAAACACCATTAATGAAAAAATTAAAAGAACTGCTCAATGGGAAAATGTGCTTTTAAATACAACATTGGAAGAAAGAATAGAAGTTATTAAAGATATTGCTAATGTTCTGATTAAAGAAAAAAAAAAAATTAAGGACTTAATAGTTGCCGAGGGAGGACTCCCTATTAAGTATTCTGAATGGGAATTCTCCATGATTGAGAAAGGATATAGCTATGTAGATTGGTTTAAAGAATTAGTGCAAGATAGAAATCAGACTGATCTTGAAAGTGGTAAACCTTCTTTAGTTAAATATCAACCTATGGGTTTAACTGTTGGTATATCGCCTAGGAATACTCCTATGAGTCTACCAATGTATTTTTGGGGTAGTGCTTTTTTAACAGGTAATCCTGCAATAATAAAGCCATCTACAGCATGTCCACTAACAATGAAATATTGTATTGAGAAAATATTTGAAAGTGACTTTCCTTTCAATGAAGCGTTTGATCTAGTGATTAGTCCCGGAGATTTTGCAACCAAAATATTTATCGAATCAAATTTAGTAAAGAATTTAGTAGTTGTTGCAGCTTCTCATACGGCAAAACAAATTCTAATTGATTATGCCGATCATTTGAGGAATAGTATTAAAAAATATCTAGGTGTTAATATGGTGAATCAACCGTTTAAGAATTTCGTATTCGAATGCGCAGGAAATGATGCGGGAATAGTCATGCCGGGAGTTAAATTAGAACAAATTGCAAAATGGAACGTGATTGCATCATACACAAACTCAGGACAGCAATGTTTTTCAATGAAAAGAATTATTGTCCATAAAGATATTTATGATGAGTATATTGAGTACCTCCTAAAAGAGATTGAAACTTTAAAAATGGGTGACCCCCGAGACATGTCAACAGATATAGGTCCTCTGGGGTCTCGTAGAATTCTAATGATGATGGAAGTTATGGTTGATGAGGCCCAAAAACATAAAAATGTTAAAATTCTATATGGTGCTGAAAAAATTGATACTGGAAAAAGTTATGGTTTATTTTATAAACCAACTTTAGTAGAAATACCACGGGAAAATATTCTTGAATTTGATAATGCCCCATTCTTATGGCGCGAAGAGGCATTCGGCCCCGTGAGAAGTATAACTAAAGCAATTAGTCTTGAAGATGCTATTCATCTTGCAAATCATTCAAACTATGGCATGAGAGCTGTTGTTTATACACCCGAAGAACATATTGAACAATTTTCAACTAAAATACAGGCAGGAAGTCTGTATATTAATTCTAAACCTATGCAAGCTAACATTAGTACAGCTTTGGGAGGTTGGAAAGACAGCTCCTTTCCGCCGGGTATAAAATACTACCCCCGAGAAATGGTTCAAAGCAAAATAATATACAACGGATTCAAGGAAAACCAAGAGATTTTACTTAATTAATTGACAATTTTAATCAATTCTCTTAAACTCTTTATTCTTTTAACTGATTTCAAATTCACATTTATATCATTTTGGAAGTTCTGTGAACTTTTTACATAATAATCATCCGGGATTTCCTTATCAGAATTAGGATTCCGTTGAATCAAGATAGGGTAAATTTCTGCTTTTATCGCAGCTTCCATATCTTCATTTGTATCTCCAACATAACAAATTTCCCTAGGTTTTAAGGCTGTATCCTTTAAGACATGAGAAAATATCAAAGGATCTGGTTTTTTAACTCCAACCTCACTTGAGATTATGATTGAATCAAAGAAATTTATAAGTTTCTTTTCTGTTAATAATGAATAAACATGAGGAGGATGATCAAAATTTGTGATTAAAGCAAGAAATTTATTCTTCTTTAATTCTGTTAATACCGGTATAGTATTAGGATCTAAAGGTACATATTCCTGCCAAGCATTTATCGTGTTATATACTATTTTTTCGATATCTTCTATCTCTAATTGTAATTTTAATTCACATCCTAATGAATAGATTCTGTTTTCGTATACTGATAATTTCAGGTTTTTAATTTCGGGTTTCGGTTTAGCAAAAAATCCATCACACTTCAACTTAAATGATTCTTGTGACATCTTTAAACCAGTTTCTTGAAGACCTTTATACAATGCCTTTAACCATCTTTCCCATGCCTTTTCCATATCAGTATACATCATCAGAGTTCCGAAAAGATCAAAAAAAACTCCTTTTAGCATTTTCTCATAATTCGGATTTTTTTAGCCATTATATGAAAATGGATATTTTGTATATACCAAAATAAGCAATTATTTATATTTTCTCTTATCAAATTTAACTTAAATAAATTAATGGATGATTTAAAAATGAATAAGGAAGAAATTTGTTATATGTCTGCATATGAGATGGCAGAAAAAGTACACACTCAAGAAATTAGTTCGCAAGAAATCACCGAAGCCATAATCGAACGAATTGAAGGCATAAATCCAATACTTAACGCCTATTGTTTAACTACATTTGATTTAGCTAGAAGAATGGCAAAAGATGCCGATGATAAAGTCAAAAAGGGTGAAAAAATAGGATTATTGAATGGTGTTCCTATCTCGATTAAGGATTTAATGCAAACTAAGGGGATAAGGACAACTTATGGCTCTAAATTATATGAAAATTTTATCCCCGAACAAGATGATGTTGCTGTTCAAAGATTAAAAGTAGCTGGATGTGTAATATTAGGAAAAACAAATACACCTGACTTTGGACATATTGCTCTCACCAACAACCTAATATTCGGACAAACTAAGAATCCTTGGGATGTAGAAAGAAATTCAGGTGGATCGAGTGGTGGTGCTGCTGCGGCTGTTGCAAGCGGATTAGGACCATTAGCTTTAGGTTCTGATGGTGGGGGTTCAATTAGAGTTCCTTGTAGTCTATGTGGAGTTTTTGGTTTAAAACCAACATTTGGACGAATCCCTCGTTATCCTGTACTTGGGATAAATTTTTGGACAATGGATCATTATGGGCCAATCACTAGAAATGTAAAAGATGCTGCTTTAATGCTGGATGTAATGAAGGGATATCATCCATTTGATAAAAATACTTTTCATGATGAAGGTATAAATTATACTGACATTATTGAAGATAAACCCAAAGATTTAAAAATTGGGATTTCGACCACTTTAGGATTCTTTCGTTCTCTGGATGAGGAAGTAGAAAAGTGTGTAGTAGAGAATGCTCAAAAATTTGAAGAATACAACTGGGAAATAGAAAATCCAAAAATTAAGTTTAAAAAGGCAGAGCATGCATTTAATATGTTAGTATCGGCAGGTTATGCAACCGATTTTAAAAAGGAGATTGAAAAAAATCCTGAAGTTTTTAGTCCAGACTTAGCAAGTATCATAAATTATGGATTATCACTAAGTGCAATGGATCTTGGTCGAGCCAAAGCTATAAGAATGGACGTCTATGAAGCATTTAACAAGTATTTTAGTGAGTTTGATGTTTTAATCACGCCTACCACACCGACATATGCTTTTAAACTAGAAATGGGGGAACGTGGCACATTATTTCCCCTTGTTAAAGGGAAGGCATTAAATATAACTAGCTGGATGTCTTATACCTATCCCTTTAATATGACTGGTCTACCTGCCGCTTCAATTCCATGTGGCTGGACAAAAGGAGGATTACCTATCGGAATGCAAATCATCGGTCGTCGTTTTGATGAAAAAACTGTTCTTCAAATGGCTAGAGCTTTTGAAGAACTCACCCCTTGGCAAGATAAAAAGCCAAAATTTCATTAAAAGTAATTTCAAACAAATATTAACAATATCTATTTTTTAGGGTGATTTCATATTAGAAGTGGTTATGTAGGATGAGTCTCCAATTGTTATACTTTTCTTAATTAGATCCTCTAAAATGGAATAATCTCCTATAATACTTTTTGAGGTAATAAGTCTTTTTAACTTTGCTCCATCACCTATAACAGAATCAGATATGATACATTTATTAAGACTAACGTTATCTCCAATAGAAACATTTGGACCGATAACAGAATCAGATATATTAGAATTATTCCCGATGAAAATAGGAGGTACAATTTTAGAATCATTTATATTCCCAGATTTAATCAATCCCTCATAAGTGGGATCTTGAATTTTTAATTCTGAAAGTAGTAATCGATTACCATTTAGCAAACTTTCTGGCCTTCCAAAATCTAAGATTTCTCTTTCCATGTTATTGATTTTAAATTTAAACCCTTCCTCAATTAGTTTTTGAATAACAGGTGTTAACTCGTGTTCTTGACCATTTTCAATAAGAATCTTTTGTTGTTCTTCCAATAATTTAAACAAGCTCGGATTAACACTCATTCCTAATAAATAAGCACCCGATACTGCAAGATTAGACTTGGGATTTTTTGGTTTTTCTACTATCGATGTAACAATACCATTTTCGTCGGTTTCTACTACTCCATAAAATTGTGGATTAAGTACTTGTCTTACATTTATAACTCCATCACATATATCATTATGAAAGTTCAGTAAGATCTGTGAATAATCTCCCATAGGTAATCTATCACTGAAAAACAAAAAAAGATCATCATTTTCAGCATAATCTTTAGCTAATAGTATTGCATCTCCTATTCCACTGAAAAATGGAGTATCTGCTTCATAGCCTAATGGTTCTTGTTCTACAAAATGAAGTGTAAAATAATCTGAATGATTTCCCTTCAAATATTCAGTAATTTGTCGCTTCTTATAGCCAACAATGAAACAAATATTCGTTTCTTTCGGAAAGGTGTTTTTTAATTTGATAAGAATATGATCGATTAACCGTTTACCTGCAATTTTGATAAAAGCTTTTGGTTTAGAATAAGTAAATGGCTGTAATCTTTTACCAACGCTAGCAATAGGACAAATCAGCCACATTTACGTATAAATAGAGTAGTATTTTTTATAACATTATAAAATAAGATAAGATTTAAAGTATTTCGAATTTTTCATAAGAAATTAAAATATCTCCAATATTTTTTTTAAAATTTCGTAGTATTTTGCCTCGTTTAATTTTTCTTGAATAATATTTTTTAACTTTCTCAAATAGTAATTGTCAGAATTCGTTCTTTGTGTACCATGAATCTTTTTATTCAAAGCAATTCTTATTTTTTCCTCCAGAAATTTTACCGGAATATTTTTATATTCTGTGATCAACCTCTTTCTATCGTAGTTATCCATCTGTTTTTGTTCTTCTTCTTTTTCAAACTTAATTTCTGAATGAAGATTATTAATCCAAGTTTCTATCTTTTCAATATCTCCCATTAAGTATGTTCTCTTGTCTAACCAATCCTTAAAATCGGTTATTCCCTTCACTAGTTTTTCAGCGCTAGATTCAATAATTTGTTTTTCATCCTTTTTTTGCGTTATTGTTCTAATTTTTTTCTTTTTTAATTGTGATTTTTCACTCTCAGAAAGTTGTTTAAATGCCTCTTCTCTTCTAAGTTCTTCCTCTTTTGTTCCCTTTTTGGAGAGCCATTTGTCTATTGACATATCTACTTCACTTATTATAGTGACTTAAGATATTATCTTGTTTATTATTAAGTATTTAACACAAATGGATAAGAACTAACATAAATTCCAACAGATAAATTAAAATTGAGAATCAATTTCTAATATTATTAACAATATGACGATTAACGGAATAATTTTTGATTTTGGCTTTACTTTATTTTATTTTGATAATCCTTCTGTAGAGAGGTATAACGAGTGTTTTAAAAAAGGATTAATTAAATCTATTGAGTTATTAAAAGAAAAGAAAATTTGGAATGAAAATTTATCAGAGGAATATTTTGTTCAGAAGTTTACAAAAGAAAAAGCCCTTTCTTGGAGAGAGGTTTTTAAAACAAAGAAAGAATTTCCCACCTCTTCATTATATAAAAAGATTATTGAGTCTTTATATGAAGAAAATCTAACGGATAACATTGATCACCTTACTGAGGACATATATGATGATTTAGCTGATATATATCATTCATTCGAAATGGATGAATGGAAACCATTTCCAAAAACAAAAGAAACACTAGAAAAACTCTCTCAACATAAGGACCTTAAATTAGGTGTTCTATCCAATCATCCAAGTCGTAATATGGTTAAAAATGCTTTAAAAAAATATCAACTTTTCAAGTATTTTGACGCAGTAGTAACTTCTGCTGAAATAGGTAAAAGGAAACCCGATCCAGAAACATTCTTCTATACATTAAAAAAAATGGGCTTAATAGAGAATTCTGATTGTTTGGTCTGTGGGGACGAATATTCTGATATTGTAGGTGGTGATAGAGCAGGAATGCAAACTATTCTTTGTGAAAGAATTTACAAATTTCCTTATGAAAGAGAAATTAATGTTCCAAATGTTATGAGAATAAATGATATCTCTGAAGTGTTAAATTATTTAACGTAAAACAATTAAGAAATAAATATGGTCTGGGGGGGATATATTCTCATAAAGGTTAAATCCTTTACAAATTGAACCCTCGATATCTGGCTCCGCAAGCCAGCGCCCTATCCAAGCTGGACTACCAGACCATGATTAGAATCTTATTATAATTCTTATGTATTAATAATTCTCTATAATACTTATGTAATCGTACTTTATAGATAAATATAATAAAAAATATTTAGAGAAAGTTAATAATTTTACATTTTCAATACGACAATTCTCATGGATGATAAAGATTTAACGAAAATCCTTTGGATTATTGGTTTAAAAAACGCAGTAGAATTTGGTGGTAATCCAAATAAAAAAGCTGTTATGGGAAAATTGTTGGCTGAAAGAAAGGATTTAAGATCTAAAATAAAAGAAATCATTCCATTAATAGATCAAATTCTAGAGGAAATTAAGAATATATCTTTAGGAGAACAAAAAGAAAAATTGCTTCAATTTGATCCTTTAGCTTTAGAAAAAAAGGAAATAAAGACAGAAGAAAAGGAGTTACCTCCCTTGCCTGAGGTTGAAAAGTATGATAAAATAGTAATGCGTCTTGCTCCTTATCCGAGTGGTGCATTACATATTGGTAATGCTCGCGGGTTTGTATTAAACGATGAATATGTTAAAAGGTACAATGGAGAACTGATTCTTTTTTATGATGATACAATTGGGAGTCCTAAATCCCTGAGGGACAGTTCTAAAGCAAAATATGTTCTACCAGAAGCTTACGATTTGATAAGAGAAGGATTAGATTGGTTAGGAGTTAATTACTCTAAGGTTTTATATAAAAGTGATCGAATGGAAATTTTTTACGAATATTGTGTGAAACTCATTCAAGACCACCTGGCATACGTATGCTTTTGCTCCGCTGTCGATTTTCGGGAGAAATATAAAAAACTAGGTAAAAATTGTCCACACCGAGACTATTCAATAGATAAAAATATGAAAGAATGGAATAATATGCTGAATGGCATTTATCATGAGGGAGAAGCAGTAGTAAGGTTAAAAACTGGGATGAATCAAAAAGATCCAGCTCTAAGAGATCAAATTATTATGAGAATTTCTGAAGCTATTCATCCGAGAGTGGGTGATAAATATACTGTATGGCCGATGCTCGAATTTTCGTGGGCAATTGATGATTATCTAATTGGTGTTTCTCATGTAATTAGAGGAATTGATTTAGTTAAAGAAGGTATCATTGAAGAATTTATATGGGATCATTTTGGCTGGAAAAAAGCAAAATTACTGTATCATGGTAGAATGAAGTATAGGATTGGAAATACTGTATTGAAACTAAGTAAAACTGACTTTCGAAATAACATTCAAAATGGATCTTATAGTGGATGGGAAGACCCCAGGACATGGAGTTTACAGTCTCTTAAAAAACGCGGAATAAAACCGGAAGCTCTAAGAGCATCATTATTAGATCTAGGTATGTCCCAATCTGGTATTAGCTTTTCAGTAAATTGGTTGTATTCAAAAAATCAAGATATTATTGATGAAATATCAGATCGTTATTTCTTTATTGAAAATCCAATTAATTTAATAGTTCGAAATGTTCCCTCAGGTAAGTACCTTGCTGAGCCATTACTTCTCCCTTCTGATCCAAAAAAAGGAAGAAGGAAGATTCATTGTAAGCTTATAAATAATCAATTGAATTTAATAGTCGAAATATCAGATGTTAAGAAGTTTAAAGAGGAAAAGATTGTTAGGTTAAAAGATTTGCTAAATATCAATATAGAATCAATAGATCTCAATAAAAAAGATGTTCAATCCTCATTTGTAAGTAAGGAATTGAATAGAGATTATCCGATTATCCATTGGTTGCCTAAAGATGATAATATTGAAGTTTCCGTTATGAAGTCTGATGGGAAGATTTCAAAAGGTTTTGGTGAAGTAAATCTTTTGAAGATCCCTATGAATAAAACTATTCAATTCGAACGATTTGGTTTTGTCAATCCTATTGAATTGAAGGAACAACGTCTCTTTTGTTATTTTACACACTAAATGATAGCTACCATTACCTCTTAATTACTTATCAAAATATTGCGATGATTCGTGCAGAAACAAAAAATATTTAATATACTAGAATAAGTTTATATCCGTACAAGAATATTTTTTTTTTAATTAAGGTAATATTAGAGGATACTTAAATTGATTTCACATCTCCCGTGTAAGAAATGTGGTAGTTGTTTACCCGGAGTAAAAGGATCCATAGTTAAGTGTCCTTACTGTGGTGGAAAAAATCTCTATATGGAGTCTTATTACACCTTAAAATATTATGCCTCTGATATCTTAAACCTTTCCTCAATTAGAAATGAGAAAAAACTGAAATTTAAAGAAATTGAAAGGAGAAAATTCTTAATTCGTTCATATTTTAATAAAATTAATTCAAGTTTTAATGAATATAGACATTTTATTATTACGAAATTAGATAAAATAGATGTTGACTTATTAAAATTATTTTATTTAATACGCGCTTCAGGTAATTTTGAAATCGTTATTGAAAGATTTTTACTTCCGTATCTTAAAGAGGAAAAAACTAGAAAAGATTTTTTACAATATAGAGATGAGGCATATATAATAAATAAATCTTTATTGGCCTTTTACTATACTTATTTAGCTAAAATCTCAAACAACACAGAAAAGTGTTATAAATTTTACCAGTATGCAGAGAAAAACTTACAGAATATTGTGGATTATTATAATATTACAGAATTAAATAAGAAAGAGCTACTTACTCCCAGTAAAGGTGAAATCTATTCTATTCTTGTTGAATTTACAGCTTTATTAAGAAATATATTGAACAGAAATCCAAAACTCTTTTCGGAAAAACTCGAAAGTTTGCTTCGAAAGATAGATACACTTGAGCCAAAGAGTATTAAAATTTACAACCTCTCTATACAAATTGAACTTATTTATCAATTAGAAAGAGATACATGCATTTTATTAGAAAATATTCGTTTAGATGACCCATTTTTATTAACTGGACCTTTTTCTGAAGAGAATTTATTGTCTTCGGAGGAAAACCTTGATAATGTAAATCGTATAAGAAATTGGATTAATAATATTACACATAAATATCAAAAATACCAAAATAGTCTTCTTAAACTGCATTCGGGGCGTATCATCAAGTACTTGGAACCTATTAGGGCAGAATTCATAAATTATAAAAATAAGAGTGCTGAAAAATTTGATGATATGTTAGGTAAAATGATAAATAAGGCTTTAGATTCTTATAATTCTGAAACTGTTGAGACTCTGGAGACAATATCTAATCTAATGCAGAAAAACATATATAACGGGTCTCTCATTGAAAAATTCCAAATTCGCCATGATGATTTATTAAAGATGGATGATGTTTTAAAGAACTTTACTGAGAATTTATTTAGAATCCCATTACTTCGAAATTTAGAATCGGAATATTATAAGGAATTAATTTCTCTTATATCTGGAAAACATTCAGAATTTGATAAATATATTTTAAAGTATATTGTTAAGTTGCTAAAAGATTTCGAAGATTTGAGAAGTAAGAACGATCTTTCCTTAAAAGAACAACGAAACAAATTTATATCAGAAATTAAACCAAATCTACAGAAGTTAATTGATCTAAGCTTTACTTTAAATGAAGAAATATTACCATATCCTTTATTTATTGATATCGAGATACCAAACCAAACTTTGAAGGTAAATAATCCTGAGATTTTAACTCTTGTTATTGAGAATCCAAATTCAATCGATATCAAGAATGTAATGATTTACTTCTTCATGCCAGAATCATTTCAGAATAAACTAAGCTTCACTAGTATAAAAAAATTAAAGGCAAATGAAACAAGAAAGATCAAAACAAGGATTAATCCGAAAATTAAAGGAACGTTTCTTTCAATGGTTATGATTGAATACCAACATTTTAATAAAACTTTTTGGATGCCTTCGATAAAGCTGAAATTGGAAGTAATAGAACGTAAAAAATATGTATATAATCCAATAATCTACAGATCATCTTATCAAAATGACCTACATGCTAGCCCTATTTTAAAATTCATTAGAAATTATGTATAAAGAATACGGATTATTTTATCCATGCTTAGCTTTAATATGAAATATAAACTATTATAATTAGATTGACTCTTTAATTTTAAGTATGAATGAAAAGGATCCCTTTAACTTAGATATTGATCAAGATACATACACTATAGAATGGAAATTTTGTCCTATATGTGGGAACCAACTCCCAAATATTCAAAGACTTAAATTCTGCACTGTTTGTGGTACTGATATTCAATATATAAAAGAACATAAGTCTCTAAAACCAACAGGTATAACAAGTCCCTACAAAACCCCATCACAGTATTCTAGACATATTTCTCCTGCTATAGATTATGGCCCTGAATTAATCGCAGATGATAATTTAGTGGATACTAAAGATATTAAACTTTGGAGCATAATGACATCAATCGGGTTACCACTAGCAGCACTTCTCACTATGAATGTTATAGTTGGAGGTTTTCTTGCTTTTTTCATGATTATATCGAGTGATTTGTCAGCAGTGATGGAGTTCGCAACGAATTCATATCTTACTTCTATAATTTCTATTTTTGAGTTAGTCTTTTTCATTTTCCCGGTATTTTATGTACGCAAGTACCTCAAGAATCCCAGTCTCAAAAATCGATTGGTTTTTCTAGGATTTACTACAAGAAATTATGACAGAAAAAGAATATTTAAAGAAGTACTAATAGGATTGGGCTTTGCTGTAATTGGTGTGTTCATCGTTGCTTTTAGTTCAATTGCTATAGAAATAATAATTGAAACACTTTTTGGGATTACAATAATTCATGATACTACTGGCCTAACAGGTGAAATTGTACCCACAGATATCCCTAGTTTAATTTTATTTTCCATTGTTGTGATTTTAGTAGTTGGAACATCTGAAGAGGTCCTGTTTAGAGGTTTCATGCAGAAAGGATTGGTAAGAAGATTAGGTAATCGATGGGGGTTAATAATTACCGCATTAGTTTTTTCATTGATTCACCTAACGGGGCTCTTTCTCATTGCTCTAGAATCACCTTATCTCTTTATAATATCATTTCTGTTATCCTTTACTCCATATTTTGCCATCTCGCTAATGATAGGCTGGCTTTATTATTGGCGAAATGAAAATTTAATTGCTGTTATAATAACACATGGTTTTTATGACGTACTAGCAATTGTCATGACTTACTTGCTTTATGGTATGTTTTTATGAATTTAATCAATACATTTGAATTAAGATCAAAAGGAAAAATTGCAAACATAGGAATAGGTTTAGGTTCATCAAAATTTCATAATCAAAAAATCCTAAGAGCATGCATTGATTTCTTGAGCAGACATCCCTCAAAGGTTTCTATTTTTGGTACTAAACAAGCGATACAAGAGCTAGAAAAAAAATCATTTCATCAGAACCTTTTAAACAATATTAATTTTATCGAAGGTGAGGAAGTAGAAAAGGATATAATCAAATCACTTCATAATAACACCATTAATGCTATTATACGTGGGTCACTTAGTTCAAACAAATTCTTAAACTATCTTAGACGATTACTTAATATCCAAAAAACTTATAGGTTAGCTTTATTAGAGACCCTAAAGGGGCATCAATTTTTTTTTGGACCTGTAGGTATTGACGAATGCAATAGCTTAAGAGATAAAATAGAATTCATTGAACTTGCATTATCAAATTTTGAAAGGTTAAATATTAAGCCCAATATAAGTATATTAAGTGGTGGTAGGCTTGGTGATATTGGTAGAGGTGATATAATTGAAGAATCCATTAAAAATAGTGAGAAAATTGTAGAATTGTTTAAAGAAAAATATCCAAGATTATCAATAAATCATGATGAAATATTGATAGAAAATGCAATTATGAACAAATCTAACCTTATCCTTGCCCCTGAGGGGATATCTGGGAATTTAATTTATCGAACCCTCGTTCACTTAGGCGGAGGAAAAGCTTATGGCGCGATATATATGGGAATCGAGAAAGTAATAATTGATACCTCCAGAGTTAGTGAAGGATCAGAAATTAATGGCGCATTTCTCTTAGCATTAGGTTTAGCTTAAAGACTAAAATTCTGTTTTAAATCAGAATTAAAAATAATAAAAATTGATTTTATTCAATCGAGTGAGGATCATCAACCAAGCGAAAATCTTCATTTAATTCATCAAGCCGAGTCATATCTCCCTCGTCTAAAGTAAAATCAAAAATCGTGGCATTTTCATGAAGATGTTGTTGATTACCTGATCTGGGGATTTCAATTATTTCATGTTGTAATCCCCATCGTATTAAAATTTGAGCAACAGTTTTATCATATTTTTGAGAGATTGATTTTAAACTTCGATTGTTAAATTTTCTACCTCTGGTTAATGGAGTATAAGCTTCTAGTGCTATATTCTTTGTTTTGCAGTAATTCATCAACTCTTTTTGATATAAAAAGGGAGAAAACTCTATTTGATTAACCGCGGGTATTGTTTCTGAGAATCTCATCAACTCTTCTAGATGTGAAATAGTGTAATTACTTACTCCAATTGCATGAGCCTTTCCTTCTTCATATATTTTTTCAAGAGTTCTCCAAGTTTCATTTCTAATCCGGCTTACTGGCCAATGAATGAGATATAAATCTACATAATCCGTTTGTAATCGTTTTAAACTTTTTTCAATTGCGTTTAGAGTATTTTTAAATCCTTGATCTGTATTCCAGACCTTGGTAGTA
This sequence comes from Promethearchaeota archaeon, assembly GCA_048940805.1. GTDB lineage: Archaea > Asgardarchaeota > Lokiarchaeia > Sigyniarchaeales > SOKP01 > Loki-b32. The sequence continues at coordinate 1,737 of JBHLOF010000074.1, read as the reverse complement.
AGAAAAATATCTTCTCGGGATAAAGCTGAATCTCTCATAGCTTCTCCAATTTCTCTTTCATTTCCATAGAGTGTAGCAGTATCAATTAGCCGATATCCTATATCGAAGGCCCACAAGACTGCTTGATATACTTTTCTACCCCTAAGATCCCAAGTCCCCAATCCCAAAATTGGAATTTCAGATCCATTATTCAGTTTCCAAGTAGAATTGATGGCTAAATCCATAGTACTTCCTCATTAACTAACTTACAGCACCGAGAAATGTTGCAACTAATACTATGATTCCCCCAATTAAAATAGCAAATATAATTAAGAGTATTCCCAAGATTCCTAGAAAAACGGGAGTATAATGAATCGGTCTAATCCCTAAGATTATAATTATTACTGCAAAAATTATTCCAAGAACTCCGCTTATCCAACCAAAACCCCATCCCATTAATCCAGAACCTATTAATTCTAAGGAAGATTCAACAATAGCAACAATACCACCAATTATCGCTATTACTCGCATTACTTTATCTGTTTCTTGAATTTCACTCATTTTTATCACATTTTTATTTTAGGTGAGTTTTAAATAAAAAGAAGATCAACACCACTTAAAAACTTATAAGAATTGGGTAGTATTTAATTTTGATTAAATATAACAGTAAGCGACAAGAATTTAAGTCTAATACTGAATTAGAAATAACTTTTAATATAAACATTGCTATTCTAATATTGTTTTACAATGCTATCAGAACATCTCGACGGACTCATTAAAACAATTGAATCAGGAGAAATCTCCAGATTTGCAGACTTTTACCTCTCCTTCAAGGAAATGGAATTCTTAGATTTTTCTGATTCTGATGATTTTGAGAAAATTACCGATGACAAAGAAAAATGCTATTATCTAGCACTTTCCAAATTACTCTCATCATTATCTCTATACAGAGGAACAGGGGATGAAGTATTAATTTTCAATGAATTTAGTGAATTATTTAATTTTTCTGATAAGATGGGATATTTTATCGAGGTTAAAAAGATACCTTTTAGATTTAAAATTATTGCCAGATTACATATAGATGGAATGCGAAAGGGCTTAATCGGCAGAATTTTTGTATTTATTCGATTCTTCAACAAATATAACTTATTTGAGAGAGACTTATCTCCAGATGAAAAAGAAATCGTAAACCAAATTAGAGTGAATGATAAAGCTCTGATTGGGAATTTAAAGGATTTATTCGGTCATGTATCCGATTCTTTAATTTATTATTCATGCAAAATCATGCCCTATGACCTGTTATTATCAAATAGAGAGAGAATAAGAGAATATATTAATAATCCTGATTATCGATTAGAATTTAGGGGACGACGATATAGCTTGGATTATTTAAAAAACTTTACAGACTGGTATTCCATGTATGGATTAAATGTAAGAAATCTAGGAACAATCAAGCAATTTATTGATAATTTCGAAAAAAATTATAATGGAAGCAAGAAATTACTTGAATTTAATGTTGTATATCGAACATTTTATTTTGGTGATGACGAGGAACATGAATTTCATGAAATTAAAAAACATTTTGTGTCACCAGTTAATATTATAAACAATAAAGATAAAATTTTAGACAGAGATAATTACAAATTTTACAGTATTTCTATGGTGCTTCTTGGAGGTTTGGGTCCACAAGGTTTAGGGTTCACGTATTCTACTCCCAAAGGAGAAATTGTAGAAGTTTGCTCTGATCAGAAAGAAAAT
>JBHLOF010000174.1:0-5046 GCA_048940805.1 Promethearchaeota archaeon | reverse complement strand
GTCTTATTATGGAATGTATGGGAAAAAGTGGATGAGGCTCGTGTGTTGATATCTAAACATGAAGTTATTCCAGCAGAATTGTTAAAAACAAAGATCCAATTTTAACCCTCCCAATGCTTTTATTAATTTTTTTCATATTTTTAAGCCGTCTTTACGACAATTTCAATCAAGATCGTGAATCGATGAATATTCTTTAAAAATTCATATCAAATATATGATTCAAAACTCTGTTTAGGATAATTCAACCCCTTTAGAAGCCTAGCGATATTAGATTAATCTCTTTTACTCTACTCTCATTCAATTTTCCTCAACTATTTTAAAAAATTGTCTTAAATAGATTGAATTGGATACTACTATTATTATTTTATAATTGTAGGAGTGGAAAGAAATATAAGAATTGTTCTTGGAAAGATGCCAAGCTCTCGCTACGGACAAAATCCTAAGAATATGAATTTATAGGATTTTAACAAATAAGAAAATAAGCCTTTTCTTTTTTTGAATAAGAGATCAAAATTATATAGGATTTCAAAAACTCACGCATCGAAATTAAGTCGGTTAATGTATGAGAAATCCCTGAATCAATCCCATGATATTTTAGCATCACAGGATATTGGATCTGAAGTTTATGCTAAGCAGCTAAAAAAGGATTTTAAGGCTCGTTAGTACTGGCGAAGCCAATTTCAAAAATTTTATAAATTAAAAATACCCGAAAGTTAAAGTTTTCTGAAGTGAATAAGATGACCTAAAAAAGCACATCAAATCAAATTGGGATTGAGATTTCATGATCATTTTTTATGAAAATTTCTGTTATAAGACTATCTAAGGGAGGATTTTCACTCAATAATATTGTTTGGTGTGTTTTATGGAAGTTTTTAAATATTTCCCATAGAGAAGCATTATTTTCCACCCGTTCTACAAACCTCGTTAATTTTTGCTTTGCTAAGTAAGATTGTCCCTTGAATAAATAGCATACAGAGAAATAACCCATAGTTTTTGTAATTATTGTATATTCTCCAAATTTTGCCCGATCGAGACCCTTTGCAAAAACTTCCTCACTGAAAGTGTTAAATGCCGTTAAAAAGTTGCTAATAAAACCTTCCTCATAAGACCATTCTTCTATAAAAGGATTTGAAAGTGCAGGAATTCCACCTTCAGTGATAATTAAAAGCAATACTGGTTCCTCATTAACTAGTTCAGGGGCTTCTATTGCTCTCTTTCCTAACATTCTTTCCATTACGCTATCAACTGCGGCCAATTTCATACGCTTTGAGATGGAAATTCTAGTTTTCTTGAACGACTCCCACATTTCAATTTGATCAAGTAGGTTATCATGTTCTTGAGATATTTTTTGAGCGAGGAGTATAATACCGTGTTCGTCCGCAATTATTTGAGCTGAGGTTAAGAATTTTCTTGCATCTTCTAAGTTAAGATTGATCAAAGCTAACCTTCCTTGAAAGAGGTTTATCCCAGCTATTATTGAATAAGAATGCTGCCTCTTGGCAAGTTCTAATAATTGTTTGATAACAGAGTTGATCTCATCCAGAACTTCTGGATCATTACTAATTTCTAGTTCTTCTAATAGAAAATCACATAGAGTAAGTAGTGATTGGACATATATTTGTGGAAATGAAACACCTTCTACAGCACCTTGAGCGATTTTCTTTAACAAATTTTCTGCTTCAACTCTATCCCGAGAGCGTTTCTTCTTTTTTAGCATTAAAGCCTTTGCTAGTAAGTAAAACGTAGTCTCCCCATGAGTCTGATCAGTAAGTTCCCTCAAATTTTCTAGGTTTTGAACTGCTTGTTTAAAATCCTTTAAAAATTCAAAATTCAACCAGAATAGGTAAAAAGTAGAAATAAGACTATGAAATAGAGTCCCCGTTTGTCTTGATAATATTAAACTACGATTAAAATAATCCAAAGCTTTATTATAATTAGCTTTAGTTAAGTATAAACCACCAATCGCATTTAAACAACCTGCTAATGATTCATAACTTGAAATTTCCTCTGCAAGCTGAACCGCTTTGTTTAAATTATCTAAAGCTAAATCCAATTCTCCTTTACTTACATAAGTAGTACCAATTAACATCAAAGCATTTACTTTCGTTTGATTAGTAATTTCATTAATAGCTAAACTTTTTTCACAGAATTCTACCACTTTATTAAGATCTCCCTTTGAATTATAAGCATGGGCAATTTGGCAAAAACTTGATGCTATACCTTGCTTCAGGTCCATTTTCTCCATATATTCCAGACTTCTCATGGCGTATTCTAGAGCTTTTTCGTGTTTAGCTGTCCAGGCATACATAAGACTAATTATCTGTAAATCGTATGCAATATTTATTCTGTATTTGATTTTTTCAGCTAATTTTAAACTTTTCAATGCCAATTCTAAAGCCATGTTTAATTTTCCCTTGACAAAATAACACAATGCTTTTTTTGACAAAATATCTATATTTAATTTATGGAGTATCTTTTTTTTTTCATTTGGGAGTGAGGAAAGTGTTTTTTCGGCTTTTGAAATTAATTCAAGACCTTCATCGGGTTGCCTTAAGAAATTAGTCTTAATAAGAAGTGATTCAACCGATTCAGGAATCATTTCTATTTCTTCGCTCAATTGATATGCTTGTTCTCCCGCTTCTTCCGCTTCTTTAATTTGACCTTTGATTTGGTATATCCAACCTCGTAAAAGAAGCAACCATACCTTTTCCTTAGGAGTAAGTCTACTTTCTTTCTCATAATTTACAATTATTTTAAGTGCTTCTTTTATGTCACCATTATCCAGGAGTTTTTTGGCATATAATAGCTTCTCGGGCTTTTGATCAGAAAACATTTTTCACTGTGTAAAGATTGGATCTAAATAAAATGAAGAAGGATTTCTTTAAAAGCCTTTGTACAACAACTTGCTTATACGCTAGACTTGAGCTTTTTTCTATTTTTCTGATAGAATTTACATAAAAGATAAATAATGCTGTAAGTAAAGATTACTTGTAGGTGAAAAACAATAATAAAGCCCTTGGAATTAATTGGAGTATAATAAAATATGGCCAGCGAAACTAAGAATCCCCTTTCATTCAAAATCTCTGTTATCGGTGATGATGGAACAGGTAAAGATAAATTTATAAACCTTTTTGCTAAAAAACAATTTCTTGAAGGAAGAGATTCAGAATTAGGAGTCACTTCTTTTAAGGGTAGTTTAACTATCGAAACTGAAAAGGGTCAGCAGGAATGTATCATTAATTTATGGGAACTGAAAATAAAAAAAAAGTTTGATACTTCATATGCCTCCTATTTGAGTGAATCGCAAGGGATTTTATTGATTTTTGATCTTACAAATCGAAAGTCTTTTGAAAACTTACAAAATTGGATTGAAAAAATTAAAGAAAAAACTCAAATAAAAGCTTCTGTACTCTTGATTGGAAATAAAGAAAAATCTAAAGAGTTTGATATTTCACCTACTGAAATTAATAACTTTATACGAACTTATAATTTATTTTATATTGAAACCACATTAACAACAAAAGAAGGCGTTTTTGACTGTTTTTACAGCATAACAAGCTTATCACAGGGAATCGAGATTAATAATGAACTTTTCTTAACAAAAGATATTGTTTATTACCCTTCATCAAATATAGATGAATTTATTTCTTCTACCCAGAGTCTTTCTTCAAAAGACCTTAGTAATTTAGGACATAAGGCAATTTTTGAAAAAATAGAAGAATTAGAAGAAAAGATTAAAAAATCTATGCAAATTGAAATACCGCGTAAAATACTTATTATAGAAGTTGGTTTATCACTTTTAGCGCTAATCTTATTTCTTATTCAAGATTTTTATTATAAAGGAAACATCTTAAATGTAATTAGGATTATATTAGTTGATATTATGATATGGACGGCCGTTGGAGCGCAAATTGGGTTTATTGTCTTAATTGTTATTAGCTATATCAGGCGTCATTAAATATAAAATAAAATTGTTATTATTGAGAGTGTAATTAATGTGAATTTAGAATCAAAAAATCCTCTACTGTTTCGAATATCAATACTTGGAGATGAAGGAATAGGTAAAGAAAAGTTTATTAGTGCTTTTACATCTAATCAATTTTTAAAAGAATCAGATACAGGATTAGGAGTAGCATTTTATAAAGGCAACTTAATGATCGATACACTACACGGTCAGCAGGAATGTATCATATGGATTTGGGATCTTAAAGAACGCGAGGGATATATTAGTCTGCATTCTCGTTATTTGAAAGGAACTAATGGGATTATGTTATTTTTTGATTTGACCAACCGAGAGTCTTTTAATAAAATACCTAAATGGATAGAAAACATAGAAAATAGTTCCACTTTGGATACCCCAATTTTGCTTGTTGGAAATCGACCAAAATCCCAAAAATTAAAAGTATCACCTTATGAAGTTAGTAAAATTGTACGAGAATTTAATTTATTCTACATAGAAACATCTTTAACTGCAAAAGAGGGGATCCATGATAGTTTTTATTGCATCACTAGTCTGACACTAGGAATCGAGGTTGATCAGGAATTGTTTCTAACAAAAAATATTATATTTTATCCAGGATCAATCTCAACACCAAAAAATGTTTCTCCTCCTTTAACCCCTCAAGATCTAAGCAATTTAGGTCAAAAAATGATATTTAAAAAAATTGAATCTTTAGAGAAAACATTTGAAAAATCAAAAAAAATAAAAATCCCTCTAAAAATGTTAATATTTGAATTAATTTTGTCAATTGGAGTTTTGACTTCAATTATTACAGTACATTTTTTACATACGGTGCACAGAATTCAAAGATATGCTGGGATCAACGAAGGAGTGAGCTTTCCATTTCCATGGGTAAGGTTTAATACAATTGATGTTATAAGCTCATTTTATATCCTTACAATTATAATGCAAATTGCTGTAATAATCCCCATAGTTTTTAATTTCATTAAACGCCAAAATAAATAAGAAAGGAAATTGAATCTAAATTTATTCGTGAAACGATGATTTCACGAAAATTAAATAAAAAAAGAATATGACTAAATCCA
>JBHLOF010000073.1:0-21978 GCA_048940805.1 Promethearchaeota archaeon | reverse complement strand
TTAGGTGGCTCTCCGACTATTTCTATAAATTGTTCGGATTTAGCTGGAATAAAGGATGTTTTAATCGAGTGTGAAAATTCTAACAATACTATGACAAATATAGGTGGTAATACTTGGCAGTATAATTCATGGATACCATTGTCTATTGGAAATTATACCTATATAATTTTTATAATCGATATTAATGATAATGTGAATTTTGTTAATAGTTCAATAATATTTCAAGATACAGTCATCCCTAGCTATGCTAATATGTTTGAAAATGCTGATCCCTTAGAGTTAGGAGATACTCAGATCATTAGGATTGATGTGTATGATATCGCAGGGATTAACCAAACTCTCATAGAAATCGAAGGAACAAATCATTCAATGATAAATATTTATGGTAATACATGGCAATATGATTCATGGACTCCAAGTAATTGGATAACCTATCAATATAGAATTCATATGGAAGATTTGAGTGGTAATTGGAATCTTTTCGTAGCTAATCTTACTGTTCAAGACACGATCTCCCCTTCGCCACCAGTAATAACCAACAGCCCAAGTGGGGATGTAAGTGGTATCCTTGTTTTCGACTGGAACGAAGGTTATGATCCCTCAGGTATTTCATATTTCATTTTAATTATCGATAATGAAACTGATCCCCTTACAACGCCTGGATTTTTATTTGAATATAATATAACAAATATAGGTCCTGAAAGTAGCTATTTTGAATTTTCAGAACATCTTGCTGCAGGGAGATATTATTATTTCTTAGCACAAATTGATGGACTAGGGCATCAAAGCACCTATACGATGGGTACTTTTAATGTAATTACTCCTGCTAGTCCCAATTCCAATTTTTTAATTTATCTTATTCTTGGAATTATAGGAGCAAGTGTAGCTGGGTTGATTGCCACAGCTACAATTGTAAGAAAGCGAACAAAAAAAGAAATGCTTCCTCAGCGAAAAAAAGTACCATTTAAAGTTATAATCTCCCACATAGAACAAATTTCAAACTCTCAAGTATTTCAAGATACTGAAATTAAAACGACGCAACAAGAAGAATTAGAACCCGAAGAGTTACCAGATAAACAAAAAATGGATAAAAAAATCAATGAGTACAAAAACCTTGGTGAAGAGTTATTCTCCGAAGGAGCATATTTAGAAGCACAAAAACAATTTATGCTTGCTAGAGATTTACTATTACAACTTGGTAGAGACGAAGAGACGAAATTGTTATCAGATTTGATTACAGGAATTAATAACTTACTTGAAGAACGGGATAAAAGGTTGGAACTCTTAGAAAACACAAAAATTGCAGGTGATGCCGTTAAAATTTACGAGAATTATCATGATGTAATTGAGATTTCAAAAAAATTAAGAGATACTGATGGAGTCAGCATGTATAAATCAGAATTAATTGAATACTTCCAATTAAATGGACCCAAAATAAAGGATCTGGAAGATCATAGAGCGTATTTAGAGCAATATACAGAATTATTGTTAAGTAATAACGAGTTCAAAAAAGCCGCTCAATTATATGAAAAATGTGAAAATATATCTCAATTATTTGTACAATTAGATATGGATGATGAAGTAGCTAATATTGAAAAATTTAGGGTCAAAAAAAATGATTGCTTAAAGCGAATTTCTGAGTGAACAGAATAAAGTAGGTTCTCAAGTAAAAAACATGCTTAAATTATATTCAAAATTTTATATTTCAATATTTCGATAATTCATTAGAAAATTAAGTTTTTTTTATTAATCAAATATTTTTTCTAATTCACAACCTAATGGACTGAATATTGATATAGATCAACCAATATAAAAGAAGATCGAGAGATGTATATATCTACTTTGGATGCGTATATCATTAAAAAAATGCCAAGAAAGAACCTCTCTCGAATGTAATTAATTTTTAAAAACTTTTCTTACATTTTTCAGATATTTTTAAATCTCTTCTCTACGACTTTTTATATTCTAAAATCTGAACATTTTATTTCTCTTTTAATTTTTGTTTATATAAATACGACATATAGGTTGATTTGTATAGCTGTGTGAACAAAAATGACTGAACAAAAAAAAATAGGACACGGCCAACATATTAAAGCGGTGAATCATCCAATCAGAAGAGAAATTCTAAAGTTGGTAAATGAACAAGAGGAAATCTTAGAACGTGCTCTGATTAATAAATTGAAAGAAAATGGTACAGTGGATAGTGAAGATGTTTTTAAATATCACATGGGTTTCTTGCTACAAACTTTTTGTGTCGAAAAAGTCGCAGAGGAAGACAAAACATTGTACAAGATTCTACCCGCCGGTAAAGTTATAGAAAACTTCTAATCAGGTGAGAAAAATTGGGATCATTAACAACCGACGAGGTAAAAAAATTACCAACACAATTTGAAACTGTTCCTTATAGTACTTTTTTTAAAATTTGGTACGCTCTGCAAAAAGCTCTACCGCCTGATAAAAAAGGAGAAATTCTTACTAAAATCGGACGAACTATCGGTAGAGAATTCGATGATGATGGAATTGAAACGATTGATGATTTCTTAAGTAATCTTCAAGTTTTCTTGGAGCGAGAATGGGCGATAACTGATCACGCCAAGGTGGATGTTATTAAAGCTGAAAACGGTAAAGTATTGAAATTGAAAGCTTATCAGGATAGCTGTAAAATGTGTTATGCCAACACCTATTACAGATTTCACGATAATGGAAACCCATCTTGTATGTTTCCCCAAGTCATAATGGGGGTGCTAAGTAAGGTTAAAAACAAGTTTGGTTTCAAAAATTTACGGTTTGAGGGCGTTGACAAAGGTGATGTTGGTCAGTGTGCTATGTTGTGGAATGTTAGCTGAAGGAAATCTAACGTAATACAATCTATTGTTTTTTAAAATTTTAATATTAACTATCCTATTTTTTAAAATCTAGCTTAATCTTTTGAAGATAAATAGGGGAACTGTAAAAAATCCAAAAAATACCGAGAAGAAATCTCGATTGGATGTAATTTTTAGAAAAAAGTCTTATATACCTTTCAATTTTTACATGTTCCTTCTTTGTAGTTATTTAATTCATTTTTTAATTGTTCGGCTAAATTGCCTAGCTTATTTGAAGTAGCTGAAACTTCTTCCATTGAAGCTGATTGTTGTTCTGCAGATGAGCTAATACCTTCCATATTACTAAATGTCTCATTAATTTTACTTATAATTCGATTAATTTTTTCATTAGTATCTTTTACCGCTCTTCTTGATTCTTCTGCCAACTTTCTTACTTCATCTGCGACTACAGCGAATCCCCTTCCGTATTCCCCTGCTCTTCCAGCTTCTATACTGGCATTGAGTGCCAATAAATTTGTTTGATCAGAAATATTTGTAATTAGGCTTAAGACATTACCAATTTCCCGAGTCGAAATCATTATATCTTGAGAACTACTTGCTAATTCTTGAGTAGATGCTGCTATTTCTTCTGATGCTGCATTCACTTCACTAGCACTTGCTGCTAATTCAGTAGCTATATTTGCTGTATTTATACTAGCAGATGAAGCAGAGTCTAGAACAGCTGTAAGAATTTTGTTTGTATCTATAATTCTTTTTTCCACAATAGCCACTATACCCATAATAAGATAAGTTGTTACCATAATTACATTAAGGAAATCATTAATTTGGTTACTAACATCAGTAGGCAAGATTTCTGTAATCAATGAAATTATAATATTTAACAATCCATTTGTTAAAGCTAACACAAAAAAGGCATGTAATAATGATTTTTTCCGAAGAAAGAGTCTTAATAACATACTTACGCAAACAATCAATATAATCAGCATTATAACATCAAAAGAAAATGTTATAGGGATCATAGCAGTAGAAGCACTATACTTTAGAATCATTTTTTTAGGTTTTTCTTTAATAAAAGTATGATAATACTCTATAACAACAGCATAAATTAATAAAATCATCCCAAACATAAAAAGTATCATTGCTAAAGGAGGTATTGTTACAGCTCCACTAGTATCAACTTCTAAAGCAACATCAATGTATCCTATTGCATTCAAAATTATGGCTACATACCAAGGAAGAAGTTCTCTTCTTTTTCTATAAGCTATAGTGAATATAATAGCTGCTAGGAACATTACAATAGCACAACCAACGTTAGATACACTCATGTTTAATACCTTCTATATGAAATTAGAGAATAAATTCTTTTTTTTGTGTTTTTTTTTGTTTTTTTTATTCAATTTATAAAAAAATGATAAAATTTGTTTTTAAGGTTTTGTTTTAGCAAAAACATGTTATTTTTACAAAAATATTGAGTTAAGTAAAAAAATATTTACTTACAAAATCATTCTTTAAGCTTTCTTAATATTTTAATCGTTGAGCTTAAGCTTTCTAAGAAATATTAGGGGAAAAATAAAAAACAAACCTCTCATAGCAAATAGAATTAAAATAATTGTAGGATTTGATTGATTCGGACCAGAAAGAACAAAACCGGCGATCAATGAAGCTACTGCAGAACCGATCGAAACCATAAATCCTGATAATCCATAGTAAATACCAGAAATATTAGAGATTGATTTTTCAATATTCTCAGGATCAATTTTGGATGCGGCTTTATGAATTATAGATGCACTAATCGGTATTGTAAATAAGGGTAAAGCATAATCAGTGCCCAGAATGGAGCTGAAAATAATCACATAAAGGAAAACTTTAATCTCAAATGAGATTGAAATAAAATAAAATAAGTTTAAAAATGTAGCCATTCCACCAATCAAAATGGAGATAATATAAGAATTGAGAAGACCTTGTGTATCAGTTTTTCTTTTAATTACTTGCTTCCAGATGACATACCATCCGAGTTTTCCAAAAACTGAAATTAATACATAAATGAAAAACTGGGACTGCCTAAAATTTAGGATGTAAGTTTGAAATGGAAAAATTAGATATCCCATAAAAAACCCAAAACTCATTATGAAATCAGTCATAATAAGAAGCCTGAACTTTTTATCTTGAGCCGGTAATGCCATATGTTTAAAGGTATTTGCTATGGAAAATTTAACTTTCTCATAATTTGGATCCACTTCATGGAAGCTTTCATCAACAGAAAAAAATACTAAAAGAATGGAGATTAAACCAAATATGGCAAAAATGAATCCAATTATAGGAATGAAAAGCAAAACAACTTCTCCTGAAGGATCCCACCATTTAACATTTTGAGGTTCATCTAACAGGCTTTGAACTAACAATGGCAGGAACAATGAGATTACCGACCCAATTATCATAAATATAACCCTTATAGAGGCTACCAACTCTCTATTCTTAAGAGTCTGTGATTGTTCTGGAAGCATTGAAGTGTAAACATTTAGGATAAGCGTCCCGAATATTGATCTAACTATGGTCATGGCCCAAAAATACAGAGCTGTAGGTAGAAACATTGAATTAGTTTGAGGGCATTTCCAAGGGGGAAGCCAAATTAGAATATTTGTTAAAACCCAAAATGGTAATCCAATTAGCAGAAAAGGGCGTCTTTTACCAAATCTACTAGGTTTTTTATTGTCTACTATCACACCAAATATTATCGAGCAAAATGCTGATACAATTACGTTTGAAGAAATCCCGATTGAGACTAAAATAGAATCTAAATTTATGGTATACACGTAATATTGAAATAGAAAAACACTACCAAAAATATTTGCCAAAGACATTCCGAAATTCCCCATAGTATAACCTATCAAACGTTTACCATGTAATTCCCTTGGCAAATCATCATCCCCTAAATTTATCCAATTAAATGTTCACATAACTAATTTTGATAAAAATAGGAAGAATTAGTCATTTAATACTTTTTTTAAATAAATAAATCTAATCTTCTTATCCTATTATTTACTCACAACTTTTTATTTTTAATAGGACTATCATTATTCTGAACTAAATTCTTCTTAAGATTTTATGAATTTCTCCATTTCTCCTATTAGGATATTAAAGTAAATAAGGAGAGATGTAGATAAATACTCCATGCTGTAGTCTCTGTTTTTTAATTAGACTTATTTAATTAAACCTCTTTTTCCCCCAAATCAGAATCTTTAAATTCTTCCATAATCTCAATATTTATCTGTATAGCTTGGATAAATAGAGGTACTAAATAACTTACTCTATCATATCCCCTTAAATTTTTGATCTTTTCACCTTCATTCTCTAAAAATTCTACAATCTCTTCGAGGGGTTTTACATTTTGAGTCATTTCTTCTATAATACCATGAAAATAATTCTTACAAGCCTTTTCAATTGACTCCATACTATATTTATATTCTCCTGTACTTGATACAGAAGTAATTTCAATTATTCTCCATTTCCTTAGAATTTTTAAAACTTGTGATATCTTTCCTGTAGATAAATGGGTTAATTGTTGTATCTCTTTTTGTGTTAAATATTTACGTGTAAAGAAATATGCTCGTATTTTATTCACAAATGGATCTTTTGTGAAAAGAAGCGGGGACTCAGACAAAAAGTTAATTATTTCTTCTTCAAATTTGATTATTTCTGGACTAAATATCACTCCTCCTTCCAAATTATTATATCACTCCTAATTTTGTATATTTTTCTTCTAATATGATTTTATGCCATTTAAAATAATTTAGGAGAGCTTCTACTCTTTCTTGCAATAAATCATATCCTCTTTCTCCCTTCAATTTTTCTAATTCCTCCAGTTTTTGCATAAAAAAATTTAATGATTTTGTTATAATATCTAGTTTCATGAAACCTGCTTGTGATTCTATACTCCCCTCTCCTCCTAGAAAAATATATTTATACGTTCTCGCCTTAGGGATTAACTCTTTTCGAACAATATTTAGACTAATCATTTGATTTAAGTTAGAAGAAATAGTACCAATTGAGAAACCTGTTAATTCTACTAATTGAGCTTGTGTTAACTGACCGTGAAGTAGTAGATACCCTAAAATTTCAGTTAGCTTTGGAGATAAAGGACTACTCGTTTCTACTAAACCAACCATAAATTTAATGAGTTTTTTCTCAATTTTTTGAATAATTCCCTCAAATTTATAATCTTCAACTTTATTCATTTCTGACATTCTTATATAATACTATATGAATTTAATATTAAAAATTTTTCGTAGATTTCAAATTCTATGAAGAATCTTTATATAGGTAGTTTTCCTAACAGTATTTGTGTTTTTATATATTTTAAAAAATATGAAAAATGAGAATTAAATATGAATGCAATTGAAGTAGAGAATCTAAAAAAATACTATAACAAAGGAAAGGTTAAAGCTGTTGATGGAATTTCATTTGAGGTTCCAGAGGGATCTCGGTTCGGCTTCCTCGGACCAAATGGGGCGGGAAAAACTACCACAATAAGAACGATATTAGGATTCCTCAACGCAGATGAAGGTGATATAACTATTCTTGGACAGAAACTCAATCCTAAAAAGGATGTAGGAATTCGAAATCGAATTGGATATTTACCAGGGGAACTCGGAATCTATAAAAAAATGAGTGCTTCTCAATTAATTAGGTATTTTGCGAAGCTCTATAGTGTCGAAATTGATTGGGAATTTATAGATGAGGTGGCTGAACGTCTTAAAATCGAAATGGATCGGAAAATGGGTGTCCTAAGCAAAGGTAATAAGCAGAAAACAGGAGTTTTAGTCGCTTTAATGGGTAAATTTGACATATTAATCTTGGATGAGCCTACCTCAGGACTCGATCCATTAAATCAAAGTGAATTTTATCGAATTGTATCTGAGCGCCAGAAAGAATCAAACTGTACTGTCTTTATATGTTCCCATGTCCTTCCTGAAGTAGAAAAATTTTGCGATAGAGTGGCAATAATCAAAAAAGGTAAACTTGCGGAAATATCTGATGTGAGAGATTTAAAAGCCAAGAATTTAAAAAATATCGAGTTAATCTTTGAAAAACCAAGTGATTTAGAAGACTTTTCAAACTTTTTGACTTCTGAGGTTCCAGAAGCTATCATAAAACAATCTTACAACATTGAGCTTCAATTTCTGGTTCCCCCAGAACGAACTCGAATAGTTCTACGTGAAATAAGTGAGAAAGCTTGGGATGGGGGTCCTATAAGAGATGTCTCGATTACTCATTCTACATTGGAGAACATTTTCATGCAATATTACCAAGACAGTATTAAAGAAGGAGGTGAAACGGCATGAAAGCAATTAAAGTTACGCTTAAAGAACTTACAACAAGTAAAAAAGGTACCATCATTTACACTGCCTTATTGGGACTATTTTACTTATGGTTTGTGTCAATTTTTGATCCAGTTTTTTTTGCCGATTTCGAAGCATTACTAGATTCCTACCCTGAAGCAATAAGACAGATGATTGGTGAATTCTACTCATTAAGCACGATTGGAGGTTTGATGAATATTTATCTTTTTTCAATGTCTTTGTTCTTTTTTGGAATCTATTTTGTGTTAAAAGCTTCCCAAGACATTCCCAGAGAAATTGATAATAAAACTATTGATCTTATCTTGTCTAAACCAATTAAGCGTTGGGAATTTACTCTGGGAAAATATTTGAATCATATTGCGGGAGCCACAATCATCATTGCTGGGGTGATGGCATCCGTTGTTTTAGGAGTCTTTATAATGCCAAATGTCAATGCTAATGATGTCAACTGGCCTGCATTTTTCACAGCATTTCTCATTATGCTCCTACTGAATTTGAGCATTGTCACTACTGGATTTTTCTTCTCCACATTCATGGATACGAAGAAATCTCTTGTTTTAAGCTTCGGTATAATTATCTTTTTCTATGCAATTGGTCAATTCTGGCAGAGTTTTGGTGATAACATGGAAGGCATTAAATATATCAGCATTTTTTACTACGCTGATGTGTCAAATCTCTTAGTAAATGGTAGTTGGGAAGCAATACCTTTAAAAATTTTGTTTCTTTCAAGTTATACTATTATTGTAGCCATATGTTCGATAATAATATTTAATAAGCGTGATATCCCCGTTTAAAACTGAAATATTGAATTTTTAATCTCTAAACTTTTTTTTATTATTTTAACCAAAATCTTCTCAAACGCTAAAATATAGGGTTATATTAGACACAAAGTTTTATAAACTAAATTATCTTTATTATTAAAATTCAATATTTTTTACAATTTAATTTAGAAATTTATCTAATATGGTGAGTATTGTTGTCAGATTATTTTCGTAGTAAAGTTCATACTAATGAATTAATAGCCACGTTCGATGATGTGTTAATCTTACCTGGTTTTACTAATTTTTCGCCTAGTGATGTAGATATATCTTCAAATTTAGGTAAGTACCGTTTAAGTCTCCCAATAATGTCATCCGCCATGGATACCGTCACTGAAGAGGAAATGGCAATTAAAATCGCCTTGCACGGAGGTCTTGGGGTTTTACATCGAAACTGTTCTTTTGAAAGACAATTAGAAATGTGTAGGATTGTCAAACGAGCACGATCATTTGTAATCGATGATGAACATGTAGCTACAATTGGACCAAATGCTAGTGTTTCTAAAGCCAAATTTATGATGGAAAATTACAATATAAGCGGCATTGTTGTCACTAACGAGGAAAAGAAAGTTTGTGGAATTTTCACAAAACGAGACATTCCCTTCTTTGAACACGACATAAAAAATGGAACTGTTAAAGATTACATGACAAAGGATGTCATCTCCATTAAACCTGGGGCATCACGAGAGGATGCTTTAAAAATACTTTATGAATCTCGTAAGGAAAAACTTCCTATAATTGATGATAAAGGTATGCTAAAAGGCTTAATCACGAAAAAAGATCTGGCCCCAGAATTTCCTTTAGCATCAAAGGATGAAGAGGGACATCTATTATGTGCACTTGCATTATCTCCTAGATTTCCAGAATCAACCCAATCTCAAGAATTATTAAAAGAAATTGATAAATACGTGGATATTTTCTTTATAGACGTTGCTGATTTTTACAAGATAGATGATATTGCGGGTACAGCAAAATTAATGAAATTTCTAGAATCGGACTTCGTTTTAGGTAATATTGGGACTTACCAAGCAGCAGAATATCTGATTACAAAAGCAGATTTTGGAGGAAATAGATTCATTGGATTGAAAGTTGGAATGGGTTCCGGTTCTATTTGTACAACATCCCAACAGACTGGTGTTGGTGCACCCACATTATTTGCAACAGCCCAAGTAGCAGATGCAATACAAGATTATAATCCAAAACTTAGCCTTATCGCAGATGGAGGATTTAAAAATCCGGGTGATTTACCAAAAGCATTTGCCGCAGGAGCTGATTTGATGATGTCTGGACATCTTTTTGCGGGAACAGAAGAATCTCCGGGGTTCATAGATACAATTGCTGGTAGAAAAGTGAAGGTTTATAGAGGCATGGGTTCCAAAGAAGCAAGAACCTCTGGGTATATCTCAGATAGATACGTAGAAGGCTCAAAAATGCTAACAGAGGGTGTTTCTAATTATGTGCCTTATGTGGGAGACGTGTTAGGTGTATTAGCGACTTTAAAAGAAGGTTTAGCAAATGGGATGATTTATGCAGGAGCTAAATCCATTGGAGAAATGAAAAAAGTACCTCTTGGTATTGTATCTGTTGTTGGTCAACGTGAAACTGCTCCACACGATTTGATCGGTAAATTCTAACGATATATATAATATATAGACTCATTTATTAAACTTCTATTAATTAGTTTTTAACAAGAGTAAACTTTACTTTGTTGAATTCATATATTTATTTACAAATGAAAATATATGGTGACTTTTTATAAAGAAAATTGAAAGAGCAATAGTAAGTGTTTTTGATAAAGAGGGAATTTTAGATTTTGTAAAAACCTTAGTAAATGAGTTTGGTATAAAAATACTCTCAACTGGTGGAACAGGAAATTTATTAGAGAAAAATGGGATAGAATTTACCAAAATATCTGAATACACAGAATCACCTGAAATGTTTGATGGGAGAGTGAAGACACTACATCCAAAAATCGAAGGCGGTATTCTCTATCGTAGAAATTTGGAGAAGGATAATGAGGATGCAAGAAAATTCAATATTCCTCCCATTGATATGGTCGTATGTAATCTGTATCAATTCAAAGAAGCGATTTCTAAACCTGATATTAGTTTAGAAGAAGCGTTAGAGATGATTGATATCGGAGGGCCTACTATGATTAGAGCGGCTGCTAAGAACTTTCCTGATGTAATCGTGGTTCCCCATACTAAATGTTATGATCAAATTTTACAAGAATTAAGAGAAAATGAAGGGGGTATTACAGATCAAACTAGAGTAAAATTGGCTCAAGATGTTTTTACTATTATGGCTGATTATAATGCTGCAATTGCTAATTACTTACAGAAATATTATAATCCCGATATAAAATTGGGAGACAAAATAATAAAAGTATATGAAAAAGTACAAAATTGCAGATATGGGGAGAATTGGGATCAATCAGCAGCATATTATCGAGATCTATCAGCTAAACATGGACTTCATAGCTTTAGTCAACTAGGAGGAAAAGAAATATCATTTAATAATTATCTTGATATTGATTCTTGTATACAGATGTTGTTAGATTTCAATGGGGATCATCAAGTAACAGCAATTTTAAAGCATACATCTCCAAACGGTATTGCAAAAGATAAAAAAAGTCAATTCAAATCCGTCCAAATGGCATTTAAGTGCGATCCAATGTCTGCTTTTGGAGGAATATGGGGCTTTAACAATAGGTTAACTACTGACGTAGCAGATTTTATCATAAATAAAGAGAATATCTTCATAGATGTTATATTGGCACCTTCCTTTGAAAATGAAGCTTTAAAAATATTAAAACAAAAACAGAATATGAGGATATTGGAAATAGGTAATTTTCTCGATAATAGAGATGAGATCTATAAGAATTTGGAGTTACGTTCAACCTTGGGTGGAGTTTTAGTTCAAGAATATGATAGTAAACCAGTCATAAAAGAATGGAATGTTGTAAGTAAAAAGAAAGTAAATAATCTAGAAAAGGAAGCCTTGATATTTGCTTATAAAGTTTCAAAATGGGCAAAATCAAATTCTGCATGTTTCGCACAATATTATGATGATGGATTTTATTCAATAGGGATCGGAGCCGGTCAACAAAGTCGAGTTCATGTAGTTAAGTTAGCGATCCAAAAAGCTGTTGAGTTTAATCATAAAGAGGAACTGAAGAATTCTGTTATGGGAACGGATTCTTTTTTTCCATTTCCTGATGCATTAGAAGCAGCTGTTGATGCTGGTGCAAATGCTATCATTACCCCGGGTGGTTCAATTAGGGATAATTTAATCATCGAAAGAGCTGATGATCTAGGCTGTGCTTTGATATTTTGTGGTAAGAGAGTATTCCGACATTAAAATATTCTTTATTTTTTCTAGTCCAATGTTTAATTACATTATAGCATTAGGTCTACGGGTAATTCTTTTTCTGAATAAACAAAGTTTAAAAATAAAAAAAGCTTAACATAAAAGAAGCCTAAAAAAAGATTTTTACTTTTAAATTTATAATTTAGTAAGGAGAGAATAACTAAATAATTTCAATTGAGGGGGAACTCTTTTAGCAATGGATTTTTTCATGAAAAATTTAAGCGATACAGTTGAAGCGATTAATAGACTGATTGAGAGCAATGTAAATATCGTAACTACCAAAAAGATTAGAAGATGCTTTAATATCAAATCATCAAACCGTTCAAAGATTAACTTCATTTGGAGAGCTTTAAAAGTTCTTGAAGAAGAAGGTATTCTAGCATTAAATGGGATAACAAATCCAAAGACCTATAAAATCTTAACAGATCAAAAAATAGAAAAAGATAAATTCCTTTTTAAAATCGAGAAAGAGAAACGAGGAGTCTAAACTAAAAGTAATTCATCGAGCAATTCTTTAAACTTTTTATTCGAATCTATATCATTTGGGTTAGTAGTAATTCTCTTGTGGTAAAAAATTACACTTAGATATTTAACTTCTAATTTATTAAAAATCTTTACCCAAGCTTCAAAGTTATTTAGATGATCAATTACTTCGGGATCTTCTTCAAAAAATTTTATTTCTTCTTTTTGATCAGCAGTAAACATACGTTTATATTTTTTTAGGCTAATACCTTGATCCTTTAAAAATTTTTCATTAGCTCTCCTGATGTAAGCATCTAATCCATTTCTCCACCAGACATATCTTTCGTTTGTTTTGTCAATTATTTCTTGAATTAACTTTATTTCTTGGGGGAATATGGATTCATCTTTTTTAGTTAAAATTTTCTTGATTTTTTTGTATTCTGATTCAAAAACAATTAGATAGCTATTAACTTTTTTCTCAAATTCATAGAGAACTGTATTATAATCTTTAGCAAATAAAACTTCATCACTAGAGAATGTTAATGATTCCTCGTCGAAATTTCCCCTTAATTTTTTTCTGGTAATAAGGTCATCAAAAATATTTCTTATCAAACTTAACTCATTTGGATTCAATTCTTTTCCATAGAACAAATCTTTAAATGAAAAAAGAAAATAATTTTCTAACATTAAATTACGAATTCCCTTTTCAGTATAAAAGAAAATTTCTCCCTCATTTTCATAAAATATTCCTTTCAATTTTGCATTTTTAAGCAAATCTTCAATTATTTCTTTAATTAAGTTCGACTTAATGTCAAAAGTTCCTAAATTAATGTATTCATCAGATTTTGATTTATCCAACAACATATACTTTATATCATTCTTAATCTCTTCAATTTTTTCTTCTTTTAGAACGAGTAAATTAGCTTTTCTAAAGTATCTAACTCCCAGTTCATCGATAAATTCCATGAAAGAATCAATTTCCATACCAGTTTTTTCTAGGTATTGATGAATATCTATTTGTTCTTTTGTAATTATCTCCTTCGCAATTGATTTGAGATTTTCATCTAATTTTGTCTCTATATGGTTTCTATCAATATTAAGTTGTTTAGCCAATAGATCTACTTGTCTTTTCTTTTCGACCTCATCTGAAATTGTACTTAATTTTTCAATTTTCTCTGTGATATATTTAGAATAATAAAAAACATCCTTTTTTTTATCCCAAATCCCACTTCTATCATCAATGATATCCAAAAAGACATCATATAAAAAAATCTGACCTATATTCAGTTTTTTTGAGTTTTTAGTAATATCAAAGAATCCAAAAATTTTTGAACTCTGAATTTCATTTGAGATCTTCTGAGTGCCTATATTTGTTAACCATTGAGTTCCTTTATGATAATTTGACAAGTAATCTTTAGGTAAGTTTTTGATAAGCTTAATAAAATCTGATTCAATCAACCTTTCCCGATAGGATTTTAAGTCAATGACGCTATTTTTTGCTGCTTCTTGATTTATTTGTTGTTGGATCTGTTTTAACGAATAGTAGGATGTCTTATTTTTATTTAGTAGTAGATCATCCTTTTGGAAATTTCTGATATCTTTAATTATATCACTTAAAAAAGGAGGAGGAATATAATTGAATTTATCTAGTTTTATTATTCCTTTTTGACTAAGATCATTTATTAAACTTGATCTGATATGACTAGTAGGGTAAAAATACCCGATATCAGAATAATAACCCTTAATTATCTTTAGTTTTATTAACGTTTTTACAAAATCTCTTAATTCCGATTCATCCTGTATAATTTCGGAGAAATTTTGTAAAATATTCTCATGTGATATTTTCTTTCCTCTCTCAAAAAAATCTAAAAGTTTTTTAAATTCAAGTTCATAAATAAATATTACATTTTTTTTGGTTTTTATATAAAAAGTAGTCTTAATTTCTTGTTCAGTTGATTTATTAATTTCTTTTATGTAATCTTTTAAAGACATATCGAGCTTTTTGGAAATCTCTGTATAGTTTGATTTTTTCATAATAAATTGATGATCCAATAAATCCAATAAGTCTTTTTTCCCTTTAGCTTCTAATTGTTGGTCTTTTAAACCGGGGAAAAACTTTCTAATAATCCCTAATAAATTTAGGAATATTTCAGAATTTCTATTATCATGAAAATTAGAAATCAAAGATTTTAGAATTCCTCGGAAGAGAATCAATTCATTAAAACTTAAATTTTCGATATAGTCGAAGATTAATTGGGTTAAAGATAAAATATTTTCGTTATTTTTTTCTTCACTAAGGCTTTTAAATATAATGTCTTTGATTGAATTTACTATATTCTTATCTAATTTAACAAGTTTCATCAAAAAAAAGTAAACATTATCTCTAATATCTTTAGAATTATCTAGTAATAATTCTCCTATTAATCGAAAATAATTATTCCTCAATTTTGGGTTTGATATCAAATAAAAACCAATAATTATTATTGAATTGATTTTCAGCTTCACATTATCTGATCTAAGGAATGGTTCAACTCTTTTGACAATATCATTAGGAATTAAATCAATATTATTTTCTGCTAATATACTAAGTATATAGGTTACTGGAACCCTATATTCTTGCTGATCTAGCAACTTATCTAATTCATAAATTAATTGGATGATTTTTTGGGTTTTATTTTTATTTATAAATTTGTTGAGTTTTTCAACAAGAGGCTCTAAAACTACACTGTTTTGAAATTCTTTAAGGTTAAACATTTTAATTTAAAACATGGGAACAATACTGCAAAATAATAATCAATCTAATAAGAATTTTTTGAATGGTTCAATTTCTACAATATCTTTAATATCTTGAATCAAAAATGTCGGGCTAGCATCATTTAAACTTCGTATAGTACCATGTCCAGAAAGTAAAGCAATACTATTTACCTTTGCATTCTTTGCGCATTGAATATCATGAGGAAGATCACCCACATAGTAAACATTTTCTTTTTCTATCGAAATTTTAAATCTCGTTTTAATTATTTTTAAGGCAGCATAGATAGGATACGGGTCAGGTTTCCTATAAGATGTGTCGTCTCGAGATATAAACACCGAAAAAAATCTATCTAAATTAAATTTATCTCTGAACTGGCTCATCCTTCTTCCGCTAGTATTTGAGACTATTCCTAAAATAAAATTATTCTTTTTAAGTTTTGCTAACACATCCTCCAGATTAGGTTTCAAAGATTCATACTTTTCATACTTGGGATAAGTTCGGTTGAATTTAATAAAAAATAGCACTCTCTTCCATAAGCTTGGAATATAATCTTTATAAATTTTGATTATTCTATATAGTGCTTTTATCCTATTTTTAGAATCTGCTTCTTCAAAAATCCTTGCTATATCTATTAGACGTAAATCCTCTACATTTCGCCATCTAAAAAATTTAGATTTTAAAAATTTTAAGGCAGTGTATTCCAAAGATTTTTGAGTGATAATAATACCATCAAAATCAAACAGTATTATTGGTTGGTGAGACATAAGTGAGTTTAAGAGTATGATTTAACTCTTAAAGTTAAGCAAAATGAACATCTGAGAATTTTATATTAATATTAAAAAAAATAAGATAATTAGGAAATTATATTGTTATACCTACTGATCTAATTCATCTGGTTCAACAGATACGTGACTAAGTAACCAGTCAAGATTTTTTTCTACTTTATTAATATTTAAGACGGTGGGTAAAATTTTAACTTCGTCTGCGTGTCCTGGGTCTATAGTTATGGAACCGGCTCTTAGCAAGAAGAATTCAAAAACATCAGGAATTTCTTTCTTAAATCTTAAACTTTTTACGGGGAATCTTTCAGCTGAGCTAAAAATACCACTTTTATGAATAATTTCATTTCTTTCGATTTTATAGTATTCAAATCTTGTGCTTAGCACTACTATTCCTAAAATGAAAAGTAGAATGAGTGTCATTACAAAATAGAATTGCCACGTCAAAGTTAGATCGATACTTAACCCACTCAAATTAGCAAATAAACCTGGTACCAAGAAAACTACAAGTAGAAGAACAATTACTACTGCTAAAATTAAGACAAAGAATTTTGTGGAAGAGAAGTCAAATGCGGTTATAAATATATTAGTAAAAAAGACGATAAACCAAACAATTCCTAATGTTCCAGAAATGTCTGCATTATTAGTAAATGCTTCAATTAACCACAGAATAAAGCTAGTAATCAAGAGAGGCCAGAAAAAGATAATTTTTGGGTAACTTCTAATAAAAATTTCGTTTGGGTATTTGGGTTGTTTTTTTTGTTCAGACATGATTAATTTTCACTAAAGCCTATTTTTTTATAATATAAAGCAGATTATAAGAAATAATAGAAAGATGTGTTATTTAAATATTAGTATCATTTTGAATTAGTTTATAAAGAGTTTTGGAAAAATTCTATACTAAATTTTAACTTGAAAAGAAAAACTACCCACTATACATATGTTAATAATGCACATTTAAATCTTTTTGAAGAACTGCCATGGACTTATTTTCATTTCAATCAATAAAATGATCCCATTGATTTAACCATTCTATAAGAAAGCTCAATGTTTTTATTCCCATTTTCAATTGAGATTCCCATATGTCCTGGTAATAATGTTTTTACATCCAAATTTTTTATATATTTTATTGATTTTATAAGTGTCTTTAATGAGCCACCAGGGAAATCAAACCGTCCAAAACTACCTCCTTTAAAAACCAAATCTCCAGGAATTAAAATTTTTTTACTTGGTTCATAATAACATATTGACCCCATTGAATGTCCCGGGGTATAATGGATTTGAAAGGTAAATTCTGATGATAGCTTAATTTCATCATTTTCTTCTAAAACATTAACTCTTAATGGAATGATCTCAACTCCTAATCGACGAGAGGTGATACCCAGGGCGATTGGAAGAATTTTCTTTTCATCACCATCCTCTAAGATTTTAGCCGTCATGCCATACGCATAAACCTCTGGAGGATTATCCTTCATAATTTCCAAAAGTTTGAATAAACCAACTATATGGTCAATATGTTCGTGGGTTAGGTAAATCTTAGCAATTTTTTCATAATTTAGGTTTAATTTTTCCATCCCTTTAAATAAGCCACTAAGAGAAATTCCATTTCCCGCATCAAATAAGTAGAGTTCCCCATTTTCACTATTTCTAACAATATACTGATTACAATCTAGCATTTGATTCTCAGAAAAAAAGTATAGATCCTTAATTACTTCAGTTCCTAATTTCTCTGAATCCTCTTTAGAAAAAAACATCATTAAATCCTCAGTTAAGATCCTAAATTATTTTGAAGTTATTTTTTTTTCTAAAAGATATAATTATTAATATTCTAAAAACAAATATTATTTATGGTCAACGAGCCCAAAATTGAGGACTTAAAATCTAAACTCAGTTTTGGAATAAAATTTTGGTTAAAGTTTAACAACAAAAGCATTCTTGGCGCGGGGTGGGCAAAACTACTGGAGAATCTCGAAAAAAATAAGGATGGATCACTTACTCAAGCTGCCCAAGACTGTAATTATTCTTACAAATATGCTTGGAATATTTTGAAAAGAATAGAAAAACGAACTGGTATGCCTGTCGTAATAACAGGTAAAGGTGGTTCTGGGGGTGGGGGTTGGGTTAAGTTAAATGAATGGGGTAAATATCTATTAAGAAAATATAATGAATACTCTAAACAATTTAACAAGATTGAACAAAATCTTGAAAAAACTGTAAATCCGAACTAATAATTAAATTTTAATTACAAAAATGACTAGTTTCATTAATATTGTAAAAAATTAATAGAAAATATTCTGTTAAACATCCTTTTTAATTCGTTAATGAAGGGATCGAAAATGGGGGAGGACCGTTTACAACAATTAGGAGAGATAAAGGCTTCAGAAATAATGGTAAAAGATCCTTTTTTTATAACGCCAGATGAAAAGATAAGCAAAACAGAGTTGTTAATGCTTAGAAAAAAAATAGGTGGACTTCCTGTAGTAAAAGATCAGAAATCGAAACAGCTTATTGGTATTATAACTCAAAGAGATATTCGTTTGGCTAGATTTGCTATGAGTTTAGAATCACCCAATACCACGGTTAAAGATTTAATGACTTCTGAACCTTTTGTTGTTAAAAGTGATGAGATAATAAAAAATATTTTACGAATTATGTTTAAAAATAAGATCCAACGCTTACCTGTTGTAGATGATAATAGGCAATTAATTGGATTTATTGTTCAAACCCAAATTTTGAAAAAATTGTATGAATTTATGAAAATTTAAATGAAAAATTAATTAATTCATGAGTTTTATAATAAAACTATAAAAATAAAAAAATCATAAACTTTGTAAAATTAATAAGAAAATATAAAAAGTACAGAAATGAGTTAAAATGGCATTACCTCTACCTGGTACACCAATTATAGTTGATATAGGCTCTGCTTATGTTAAAATAGGATTTGCAGGAGAACCAGGGCCAAGATTTGTGTTCCCATGTATAACAGGGACTGAAAAATATAAATCTGTTATGGTTGATGTCAGTGCTCGAAGTATGTATGTAGGTAATGATGTTTCTCGAATGCGCGGGGTTTTAAAAATTACACATCCTATTCAAAGGGGTGCCATTATGGACTGGGATTCTTACTTTGAGATCCTAAATTATATTTTCTATTCACTACTGAGAATAGATTCTCTTGCTGAATATCCTGTTTTCTATTGTGAATCGCCATTTATGCATAGAGAAACTAAAGAATATATCGCGAGATTGTTATTTGAGACTCATGGCGTTAAAAGTTTAATAATGATACCTACTCCATTACTATCTTTATTCAGTGTTGGATTAACTACAGGATTAGTTATAGAATCTGGTGATGGCTTAACATGGATTGCTCCAATTATTAACGGAGTGATGCAAGAGCATGCGGTTCAGAAAGTCTCATTAGCTGGGATAGATGTAAACCATAATTTAAAAAACCTTTTAATGAGGGAGGGTGTCAACATTACATCTAGTGCTGCAGATGAAATAATCCAGGAAATAAAAGAAAAAAATTGTTATTTTGTTTTGGATCCAAATATTCCCCCAAAATCTGGAGAAAAATTTGCTGTTCCCATGCCTGATGGGTCAACAATAAATATTGCTAATCACGTTCTTTATGAAGCCCCAGAAGTTCTTTTTAATCCAAGTATGTTAGGGGTAAGTAATGAAATGAATCTCCCTGAAGCAGTACTTGCTTGTTTTAGGATTTTAGATAACCAACACTGGTATGACTTATTGTCCCATATTGTCTTTTCTGGTGGAAACTTATCTTATAGCGGTTTTGAGCAACGATTTCAATCAGAGTTAAATTTACTTATTCAGCAGTTAGGAAAAATTCCTAAACCAAGACCAACTCTCTCTACTGTGAAAACGGAATTGATTGCACTTCAGGCTGCTGAGCTCTCTAAGAAACAGCGTGACACCTGTAGTCATTGTGGGGCTATTATAGATTTATCAACAGGTATTGAATATTGTCCTTCTTGTGGTGGAAGATTATCTCTACCAGAAATAAAAATTGATCTGTCTTCAGGTAATGAACCTAGGCAAAAACTTGCAAAATGTCCTTACTGTGAAAAGGAAATACAAGATACAACCTCCCTCTATTGCCCTTATTGTGGAAGATCAATTGAAATTCTAGATAAAACAGAAAAGTCAAAAGAGGAAATTCCTTCGCAAGGATTTTCTGAATATGCTGAATCTTCTAACGAAATAATAAAATTTTTTGTTCCTGACAATTTTCAATTTGCTATCTTTAACGGAGCAGCAATTTTAGGAAGCTTACCTTCATTTCAGAACCTTTTCATTACATATGAGCAATTTCAATCTAACAGAGATCTTCTTTATAGAGATATTAGTGCAATTCTCTGATAATCAAAATAATTCAATTAATTATCTAATTTATAATGTTATTATTTTGACACTAGTCTCTAAATATCGGTAGTTTTTAATTTTAAGGTATATTTAGAAAATTAGAATTTAATTAATCTATCATCGGTTGAATCATTGAAAAGTAATTATCGTAAAACTCTTATTCTATCGTTAGTATTCCTTTTGACATTAAACTTTATTCCGAGTGTTTTGGGAAAAACAAGAAGCCTGTACTTAACTGATTTTATTTACAGTAACGAGATACAAGGAACAGGTTTTGAGAATGGTCAAGGTGAGTTAAATGATGTCTCTTATGAGGCAACGGCTTATTCTTTAGAAATTTTAAGAAGTTATGGAAAATCTGCTCACGATATATCTACTCTTCAAACCAATTTAGAAGATGTAGTAGATAATATGTTCAGTAGTGATTCCGTAAACCTGTACGACTTATATTTTGTGCTCAAATCTTTATTTATTATTGATGATGATTATTCAATCGAGGAGAATTTAAAAGAGAGAATTTTCCAATACTTAAATGATAGTGAACAAGTAGGAGGAGGATTTTCATTTGTAAATACCACAATGGTACCAACTTTGAGTTCAACATATTTTTGTGTTCAAATTCATACTCTATTAGCTCCTATGAAAACTTTACAGAATTTAACACTTCATAGGGACTGGATATTGTCAAATAATAATTCTGATGGTGGCTACGGAAATACTAGTTCTACAATAGTAACCACATACTATGCTGTTTCCCTCTTAGATACACTAACATCAGTAGACGATTTAACAAATAAAGAACTAACTTTATCATATTTAAACTCGTTTTATGTTAATAATCCATCTGATACCGATAGAGTCGGAGGTTTTCTGCCAGATATAACCTCAAATTTCCCCTTACTGAGTAGTACATTTTACTGTGTAACATCTATATCACTAATTAATGAATCTCTTCTTAATCCTAATCAAATTACCAAATGGGTACTATCTCGACAATACTTCAAAGATGGTGGATTTGCTGATCTTACTGAAGGAGATGATCAACTTTCTTCATCTGTATTTGGATCCTATTTTGCTATTAAAACATTAAAATCCTTCGATCCATCCCTATTAGTCTTAGCAGTAGATATATGGAGCGTAGAATTTAATTATTGGATTCTAATAATCTTAATGGGAGGTATTGGTTTAATAGCCATAATTGGTGTAGTAATTTGGAGGAGA
>JBHLOF010000173.1:0-5099 GCA_048940805.1 Promethearchaeota archaeon | reverse complement strand
GAGTCAATGGTGTAAATTCTGATTCGTTTGGGAGTCTGACATACATTTGATCTTCAATTTCATCAAAATTAATTCCCTCGTTTCTAAGTTTCACCTTTTTAAGCTTAAATGTCGACGTTGTTTTCAAACCTGACTTGAATCTGAGGAAAATTGGCACTCCATAGGGAGGTAAATTTCTAGTTAATAACTCCGTTAGATCTTTTAACTTAAATTCCTCGATGGAGGTTTTTGGTACTATTGCCGTCATTCCAGCTCGTCCCTCGGTACCGGGTATCTGAACACCATAAACCGTTGAAATTAAAACCTGGTCAAAACCATTAATTATTGTTTCAACTTCGGTGGTTGATATATTATGAGCTTTCCAACGAAAAGTATCCCCCAGACGATCGACAAATTGGGCATGGTTATTACCAATATCTCTCATCAGGTCCCCTGTGTTGAACCAACTGTCTCCTTCTTTAAAAACATTATGCAGAATTTTCGCTTCAGTTGCTTTTTTGTCTGTATACCCCCTAAAAACTACCCTTCCTTCAAGCTCAAATAATAATAAACCTGAATCACCAAGGCTAACTCGTTCCATAAAACCGTTTTTATTTCTAATGGGTTTATCTTCTTCATGATCGTACTTAACAATGGCATATGAACTCATCGTACATCCAACCGTACGATCAAAATTTAGGTAGTTGAGGAAAGATCCGACAGCTTCTGTTGCCGAGTAATATTCTACAATTTTGGGAATGTCAAATCGCTTTTTAAAATCCATCCATATTTCGGGGCGAAGGCCTAAACCAACTACTTTTTTAACGGGATTGTTTGCATCATCAGGTTTAGGAGGTTGATTCATCAAATATCTACACATCTCACCGATATAATTAAATGCAGTGGCATTATATTTGCGAATTTCATCCCAAAACCTACTAACACTGAACTTTCGACCAATTGCTAAAGCAGCGCCCCCACCAAAAACTCCCGCACACCCTACAGCTAAAGTATTTGAATGAAAGAGAGGAAGTGGAATATACATAGTATCTTCAGGTGTATAATCTAGTATTTTACTTCCCAGGTAATAAGTACCAACCATAGTTGCATGGGCAAATAGCGTAGCTTTCGGAAAACCCGTAGTGCCTGAAGTAAATATGTAGGTAATTGGATCAGACGATTCTACATCGCTCGTTGTTGAAGGGTTATCTACAGGACACTTTTTAACTTTAATAGACAGATCAATGAAATCTGGTGGAGTAGTTATCAAACTTTGTTCAGGTAAGAAAAACAATTTTTGATCTTGCGAAAGACTGAGTTCCGATTTAACATCGTTAAAAATATCGAAGCAGTTTTCGCCAACAATTATGAATTTACCAAGAGTCAGTTTTAAACAATGTACCAAACTTGATTCACGTAGATCAATATTAATTAATGAGGTTATTGCTCCAATCTTACCTATTGCAGTTACGATTATTAAATACTCTGGTCGATTGGCCATAACCAATTCTACCACATCTCCCCTTTTCAGACCTAATGAGATAAAATAATGAGCGTAACGGTTAACCCATTCATTAAACTCTCTGTAGGTAAGTGTTTTATCCTCAAATTTTATAGCAATATTATCAGCAAATTTTTCAACACTTTCTTCGATAACTGTTCCCCATGAAATTTTATTTTCACTTGCTAATTTTTGAATTTCTAAGAGCTCAGGTCCAAATTTCTTAAGAAATTCTGTATTTCTTTTAATAAATTCATCTGTAGGTATCAGATCTTCGTCTTTCATTTTTAGTTTTTCTAACACATTAATCAAGTTTTCTAATGTTTTTTTTATATTTGGGATTAGTTTTTTTCAGTAAAAGAATTATTGATAATGCTGGTTTTCAATAGTATTACAATAAGATAGATATCAATTTATATCTTTTGAGCTTTTAATATGCCCAAAGATGATATCTAATTGTTACCATGTAGAAGCTACAATTTCTAATTTCCCTGATAGGTTTGTAAGATTAAGAAATAATTCCTGTATATTTTTTAAATAGAACAGAACATTTACTAAATTCAAATAATTGTTTTTATAGATATTTTATAATGAATTCAAGAGATCCAAAATTAATAGCCCTTCAATTTAATGAATATATCACAAATCAAGACATTAAAAGATTATCTTCTTTAATGACAGAAGATCACATCTTTATTGATCGTAAGGGAGTTATTTCTGGGGATATGATTAATGGATGGAAAAGATTTTTTATTGAGTGGCCTACTTATAGAAATATTTTTACTAGGGTTGAATCTCAAGAAAATATGGTAATTTTAATTGGTTATGCGTTATGGTCAAAGGATTCCAAAAAAGAAGATCATGCTATATGGACTGCGACTATTGAAAATGATCTTGTAACAAAATGGCAGATTTATGAGGATACTCAAGAAAACAGGAACAAATTGAATATATCCTAAGTTCTTCGAATAATGTCGTCGAACAGAAATGAGGCTTATAGATCAGAATCATCTTTCCATATTCTAAACATTCCATGCCCCCGTGTTTCTGATGGTCGTTTAGTGAAGTTTGTGTAGTATTGTTGGTAAAGAATATTAACTATACTGAATTCTTGTTTGAAGTTAATTCACAAAAAGTTTAAAAAAATAATTTTTGTTCTGATATCTTTAATAGAATTTATGATAATTAAATTTGGGATTCAATCCTCGTCCCAATCTACATCCACGACTTTCTTCTTCTTTTCTTCTTCCTTATCTTTGTCAGATTTGTATGTTGCACCACCCGCACCAGTTCCGCCCATATCACCTGAGGGTGCTCCACCCATTCCACCAGGAGGTACACCACCCATTCCACCTGCAGCACGTTGAGCCTGTTCAGCAGCTTGTTGATAAACTTGGTCCTGAGCTTGGGTTTGGTAAATTCTTTGAGAAAAGCTATACATAGATTTTTGAAGATTTTCTATTCCCATTTTGATACGATTAACGTCGTCAGATTTAATATCTTCCTCTAGAGATGTAATTGCAGCTTCAATTTCACTCTTTTCATTCTCTTGAATTTTATCTTTATTATCTTCCATAAGTTTTCGAGTCTGATATATCATAGAATCTGCTGTATTCTTTGCCTCAACTAACTCTCTTACAATTTTATCCTCTTCTTCAAATTGGGAGGCAGTTCGGACTTTTTCGTCAATTTCTTCAGGAGTTAAACCTTGAGCACCAGTGACAGTAATACCTGTTTCTTTACCTGTTCCTAAATCTTTAGCAGTAACATGAACGATACCATCTGCATCAATTGAAAATTTAACTTCAATTTGAGGAATACCTCTAGGCGCAGGAGGAATTCCAGTTAAATGAAACATCCCCAGTGAAATATTATCTTTAGCCATTGCTCTTTCGCCTTGGAGTACATTAATAGTAACTGCTGGTTGATTATCTGCTGCTGTACTGAATACTTGGCTTTTTTCGGTTGGTATAGTTGTATTTCTCTCTATTAATTTGGTAAAAATATTCCCTAAAGTCTCAACACCTAGAGAAAGTGGAGTAACATCTAATAAGAGTAGATCTTCTACATCACCAGCAATAATACCTCCCTGGATAGCGGCTCCGATTGCTACACATTCCATAGGATCAACTGAATGTTCTGGTTCTCTTCCGAAATATTTCTTAAATCGATCTTGAACAGAAGGCATTCGAGTTGGACCTCCAACTAAGATAATCTTATCTACTTCATTAACCGAGACTTTTGCATCAGATACTGCTCTGCGCATAATAGGATCAAGTCTTCTTAATGTTGGCTCAATAAGTTGCTCCAATTTCGCTCTTGTAAGCTCCATGGTTAAATGTACAGGATTTCCTTCTTTCTGTGAAAGATACGGTAAATTTATGGTAGTCGAGAGTGTTGTAGACAATTCTATTTTTGCTTTTTCAGCCGCATCCTTAATTCGAATCCAAGCTTTACTATCACCTTTTAAATCAATTCCCTCTTTCTTCTTAAACTCCTCGGTTACCCAGTCAATTATCGCGTTATCCATATCGGTACCACCGAGTTGAGTGTCTCCTGCAGTTGACATTACCTCAACAACGCCTTCACCATATTCCATAAGTGTTATATCGAAAGTACCGCCACCAAGGTCGAGAACGCAGATCTTCATTAATTTATTTTTTGTATCCTTATCAAGACCATAAGCTAAACATGCAGCGGTTGGTTCATTAATCATACGGACGACTTCAAGCCCAGCAATCTCCCCTGCATTTTTGGTAGCGGTTCTTTGAGCATCATTGAAATAGGCTGGTACGGTGATTACTGCCTTCTTAACATCTTCACCTAGGTATGCTGCTGCGTCATTCTTAATTTTTTTAAGTATCATTGCACTAATCTCTTCAGGAGAAAATTCTTGAGTTTTATCTCCCACCTGCAAGCTTGCTTTGTATGACGTACCCATCTTCCGCTTAATAGCGGTAACTGTTCCATCAGGATTTGAAACTGCTTGTCTACGAGCAGGTTCTCCTACAATTTTACGACCATTTTCATCAAATGCAACATATGAGGGAAATGCTTTTCCTCCTAAGGTGCGTCCTTCTGCGGCAGGAATTATTTCTGGTTGACCAGTACCGCTCAAGACGGCACAAGCACTATTTGATGTTCCTAAATCTATCCCTATGATTTTTTCCTTACGAGTTTTCTTTTTCGGTTCTTCTTCACTCATATTACAAACATCTCTCTTTATTGGAATTATGAGTATAACTAACTTTCAAAGGTTTTCTCTTATTTAATAATTTAATGATTATAAATTTGTAAATCTTATATTGCTAATTAATTATTAATTAAGAAATTTTTAAAAATTTTATTTATAAAGATCTCAATATCATAAAAAATAAATTTACGATCAAATTTTTAATAATATATTTGCATATCATAATTTCAAGGGAGGTCATATGGCTGAAGAAAATAACAATGAGATAAAAGACACATCTAATATTTCAACTAAAAACGCAACTAAAGAAGAATTTATTCAGAATGAAACCACTGAAGTTGAAAGTGAACCTCAAGATTCAATTGAAAAGGAAGAGATCAAACAGCTGGAAGAGAAAGATCATTTCGAATTAGAGTATTTCTCAAA
>JBHLOF010000172.1:0-5134 GCA_048940805.1 Promethearchaeota archaeon | reverse complement strand
ATTATATAATATTTGATGCCTTCCGAGAGATTTTATCTAATTCCCCTACTAAGTTTTGATCTATTGGTTTAATAGATGGTTGTTTCGATAGTTTAGTTGCTATTTCTTTTGCTCTCTTTCTTGCAGATTTAGAACCATCATCTTTCCATGCTTCTCTTGTCATTCTATTAATTATTGGACTAGGTAGAAATAATTCTTTTCTAAAATATTTGAGAGTAGATGGATGGGATAATAATTCTTCTTTTTTTTCATAGTCTTGCAATATTTCTGAAGCATATGGAGATCCATAATCCTCAATACCTCGTAATAATCGTTTTACCATTCCTACAATTTCATTGTCAATTATTAATTTTTCAATACTCTGAGTAGACTCAAAATCAAGCATTCCAGGACCTGAGACCATATTAATGCCCGCTAACCCTGCAAGTAATGCACCCATTCCCGCTTCAAAACCAGCTTGACTGTCAGGAACTTTAGAATCAGAGAGGCTCATATAAGCATGAGTTGGTAAATTTAAGTGTTTCCCCATTTCTACATCCCCAAGATTTATCATCATTGTTTCGATTGCTCCCATGGGAGTAGTTCCATGTTTCATATCAAACACAGCAGGAGAACCACCCCATATTAAAGGAGCACCTTTTTTTGTTAGTTGAACAATGACCACTCCTGCAAGACACTCGGCACAGTGTTGAGTTATGGATCCAATTAAAGTTATTGGTGCACTTGCTCCAGCTAATGGCATAGACACAAATTCAGATGGTATCATGCTTTTTGCAGCATCGATCAATGATTGTGTTGTAAGATCAGACCATTTTAAGGGAGGACTAGGACAAGCATCAAATATCGCTAGGGGTTTTTTGGCCAAATCCTCTTCAGAATTTCTGCAAGCTAATAATAATTCTTTCATAATCGAAAAACTTTCTTTTCGAAAGATTCCAGTTACTACGGGTTTAAAACAATTAGATAATGCTAAATACAATCGATGCCAATCTTGAGCTTCCTTAGGTACATCTTGATATATTAGAGCAGTACTTTGAGCTTCAATATATTTAAGTTGGTCGACAATTTTTGTAAATCGAATAAAGTCTTCTGATATTCCTTCTCTTATTTTTCCTGTATTCTCATCGAGAATAAAAATTGCTGCAGAACCGGGATCAAAATGAACGATATCATCCTTTAAAATCATGCATTCTTCACCCTCTCGATCAAATAAAGTGATTTCATTAGGAACTGAAGCTAGAGCTTTTTCAATCAAATCTGGGGGAATCAAATATCGCATCCCTTTATGATTTAAACCATTTTTCTCAAATAGTTCAACAGCGTCTTGGTTTTCAATGAAAATACCTTGCGTTTCCAAGATATGTTTTGCTTCTATTAAAATTTGTTCTTTATGCTCTTCATCCAAAATACTTATACTCGGTCTTAATATTGACAAAATAATTCAAATCCTTCTTTTTATTCTACATATTGTCTATTATTTTTCGAATTTCACTTATAGTTTTTGGTGATGTACCACAGCAACCACCAACTACCTTAACTCCTATGCTTATCATTTCTTGGATATCCTTAGCAAATTCTTCTACGGGTTGATCATAAAAAGTTTGTAAACCTTCAATCCTAGGTTGTCCTGCATTAGGTTTGGCAGAGATGGGGAATTCAGTCATATTAACGGCTTGTTTAACTAACTCTAGCATGTCGCCAGATCCAAGAGTACAATTTGTCCCAATTACATTAACTTTTTCACTTTCTAATGCATTAATGCATTTTTCTAAAGAGTCCCCCATGATTGTGAAAAATCCTCTTTTTGTTTTTTTATATGTAATTGAAGCAATTATTGGTTTATTTGAAATTTCCTTTATCGCTCGGATTGCTGTCAGTATTTCTTCAAGATCTGAAATTGTCTCGACATGGTAGAGGTCAACTCCTCTTTCTAATAGTCTTGCTTGCGTTTTGAAACTTGCGTGCCATTCCTCACTAGATGCTTCCCCAACTGGTGGACGAAATTCTCCAGTTGGACCAATATCACCAACGATTAAGCGTCCAGGAGGACAAATCTTCTTGATATTCTCTATTGCTTTCTCGATAATCTCTTGGACTTTATCTTCAAGGTTATGTCTTCTTAAATTTAATGGAGTAGACCCAAATGTATTTGTTTGACACATATCGGAACCAGCATCATAATAAGATTTGTGAATTTCACTTATTTTACTAGGATTCTCAATATTTAAAATATCAGGAATCCTTCCTGGTTTTAATCCTCTTTTTATAAGTTCTGTACCGAACGCTCCATCAAAAAGCACAACTTTGGATTTATCTTCTAACCAATTTTGAAAAGACAAAATAATCTTACCTCTAATTTAATTATTCATTTAGCAGTGATTTAACTAATTTTACGGCCTCAATCGCATTTTCGGCAAAACCATCAGCTTTACACTCAGATACCCATGAATTCGTGACAGGAGCCCCCCCTAAGATAACTTTAAATCTATCGAGTATATTCCTCTCTTTTAGGATTTCAATAATTTTCTTTTGACCAAACATAGTTGTTGTTAATAATGCTGATACCCCGATAACGTTTGCACTCTTTTCAATTGCGATATCAACAATTTTCTCCGCCGGAACATCAGTACCTAAATCATAAACTTTATATCCATAAGCTCTTAACATTGTACCCACAATGGTTTTACCAATCGAATGAATATCCCCTTCTATTGTAGCTATAACTACTACTCCTTTTGATATTTCGTCTGAATCCTTTTTAAGATGAGGAATTATTAAATCTAAACAATCTTGCATTATTTGTGCTCCTCTCATCAATTCTGGAAGGAAAAATTCTCCTTCTTCCCATAATTGTCCCACTTTTCGAATACCTGCAGCATAACCTTTCTCTACAACCTCTACTAAGTTCATATTTTCTTTTATTGCTTTATTTGCTAAATCAATTGCTTTTTCCTCATCTAAATTTACAATAGAATTAAGCATATCCTTTAAAATTTGCTCTTCTGACAATAAATTCTCCCCTAAAATATAGTTAAATCAATTATTTTTATTTTTTTACTTAGACTAAAAATATTATTTAATTACATACAATAAATAAGAAAAATCTTATTGTTGAATAGAAAAAAATATTTGTTAAAGTGCCTTTAAGTTATTAATCAATTCATACTAGCATGTGATTTAATGTCGAACAAATTTTCTAAAGAACCGTTAAGGGGTATGAAAGATTTTTACCCTTCAGATTTACGCGAGATGAACTGGATAATTGACAATATAAAATATATTGCTGAATTATACAGCTATGACGAATTTGAAAGCCCTCAAATAGAACCAGTTGAAATTTTTGCTGCTAAATCCTCTGAAGAGCTTGTAAATCAACAGTCTTTTATAATAGAGAAAAAAGAGGGAGAAAGACTTATTTTAATTCCGGAACTCACACCTTCTTTAGCTCGAATGATCTCCAGAAAAAATCAAGAATTAAAAAAACCAATTAGATGGTTCTCAAATCCGACATGTTTTAGATATGAACGCCCTCAGAGGGGAAGACGTAGAATGTTCAAACAATTTAATTTTGATATTTTGGGTGAAGATAGTTTATACGGAGAACTTGAGATTTTTAATATAATTGTTGACATATTTACTGAATTTGGGGCTACTGCAGAACAGTTTCAGATTTTCTACAATAGTCGTCGATTTATTGATATACTCTGCAAATCTTTGCTGAATATCCCTCAGGAAAAAATTCCGTTAGTTTATAAAGTATTGGATAAATCAGATAAAATGGAAGAAAGTGAGTTCGAAAAGTTTGTTATCGATACCTTTCAAAATGAGTTAATTATACAAGGGATATTCAAGTTAAAGGATTCCAATAATGTTGAGGATTTACTAAAAAAATTTGAAACAATTCCAGAAGAATTTTATAAATCGGAGGGATATATTGAATTGACAACCTTTCAAAAGATGCTGGTAGAAACAGGTTTATCAAATTACTGTACATTTTCTCCAAGTATCGTAAGAGGTCTCGATTATTATACCGGCATTGTTTTTGAAGTTTTTGATACAGGAAAGGAAAATAATCGCTCTATTTTTGGAGGGGGGCGTTACGATGACCTTTTATCAATCTTTTCAGATGATAAGGTATCTGGAATTGGTTTTGGAATGGGTGTGCTTATGCTTTCTCTTTTTCTAAAAACTTATAATTTAATACCTGAAGAGGCTCGAAAAAAAGATTACACCGATACTATTTATATTGCTTCAATTAATGAAGATGTCTCTACTTATTCGATTGAGCTTGCTCGTACTATAAGAGAGGAAGATTTCCCATGTATCATCGATTATCGATTTAAAAATCTAAAAAGCCAACTCAAAAGAGCTAGTGAACTAGGGGTTATTATTGTTATCATTATTGGACCTGAGGAAGTGGAAGAAAATAAAGTAGTTATAAGAAACATGATCTCTGAAGAGCAAAAGTCAGTAAATATTAATGAACTAATTGATGAAATCTACATCATTATTGATGAATTCGGGGAGAACTGATATTGAGGCGATTGTTTTCTAAATTTTCACCGCAATAAGGTCAAAAAAGTCCTTCTCTACCTAGATAATTTTAAAAACTCAGGGTGAATATTATGCGTAAGCCATCAATTAATATATTCAACAGAGACTTGTCACCAGAACAACGTGAAGATAACTTAGAACATGAAATAGGTTGATTCAAACTTCCCATATGTGTCATTAATTCATCTTATACATATCAATAATTCTTGATGGTAAATGTCCAAGACTCACAATTTTATACCAAGGATTAGGTAAATAGTAGTCGTTACCAATAAGAACAAGATTTTTCCACTTTACTCTTTCCTTCCTTTCTTTCTTTTGATAAAAAAGATAATAGGCCCCAAGTTCTTCACGTTTATCACTTTCAAGATTAGGACATAGATGACTAAATGATTTTGCCCTGCCTACAGCTCTTAATGGGAGAAAAGAGAATGTTAAACCGAGGGATTGGTAATGCTCAATCATTTCTTTTGGAAGTAATGACATTGAATCTTTAGAAATTGTAGTTAACACAATTATATTAAGCAATTTTTTCTTCTCGGATGGGAGAGTTAATTTATATTTAATAACATTGTCAAGA
>JBHLOF010000072.1:7122-22225 GCA_048940805.1 Promethearchaeota archaeon | reverse complement strand
TGAAATTATTTTAAGTTCTGAAAAAGCAAAAGAATTGAGTATAGAAGAAGTATTTTTGAAGCTTTCAACAAATAAAAATGGTCTAAATGATAAAGAAGTTGAAGAAAGAATAGCAAAATATGGTCGGAACGAGATTCCAGAAAAAAAAGTACGACCTATAGTGAAATTTTTAAAAAATTTCTGGGGACCTATTCCTTGGATGATTGAAATTGCAATTGTTCTTTCTATAATTATAGCAGAATGGGATGATTTTATAATAATACTTGCAATGCTTTTAATTAATAGTGTTGTACGTTTTTGGGAAGAAAACAAAGCTGATAATGCAATTGAACTATTAAAAGAAAAGCTAGCTTTGAAGGCTGAAGTTCTTCGAAATGGAGAATGGATTGAAAGTGAAGCATCTACTTTAGTACCTGGTGATATTGTGCATATTAAACTTGGGGACATTATTCCAGCAGATATAAAACTAATAAAAGGAGAATATCTCACATTAGATGAATCTGTATTAACAGGCGAGTCATTACCTGTAGATAAAAAAGTTACAGATATGGCATATGAAGGGGCAATAATTAATCAAGGTGAAATGGATGGTGTTGTTATAGGAACAGGACTAAATACATTTTTTGGAAAAACTACACAGTTAGTTGAAGAAGCAAGAACAAAGAGCCATTTTCAAAAAGCTATTATTAAGATTGGGAATTATCTTATAATTATAGCAATCATACTCGTATCTATAGTTTTTATAATAGGATTTTTAAGAGCTGAACAGTTTTTTTATATACTCCAATTTGCTTTAGTTTTAGTTGTAGCAGCGATTCCTGTTGCGTTACCTGCCGTTATGATCGTTTCAATGGCAGTAGGTGCAATGCAATTAGCTAAAAATAAAGCAATTGTGAGTCGGTTACTTTCAATTGAGGAAGCAGCTAGTATGGATGTCTTATGTAGTGATAAGACAGGAACACTTACTAAAAATCAAATATCTATTGCAGAAGTCATAGCATTTGGGAATTATTCTCAAAATGATGTAATTCTTTACGGAAGTCTAGCATCAAAAGAAGAAAGCAAAGATCCAATTGATGATGCATTTTTCATCAAGTTGAAAGAAATATCAGAAGTAAATTCTTCATTTTCAAATTATCAAGTGTTATCATTCAAACCTTTTGATCCTGTTAAAAAAAGAACAGAAGCTAATATAAGGGATGAAAATAATAAAAAATTTAGTGTATCTAAAGGCGCTATTCAAGTTATTTTATCTTTAGTAGAAGCAGATCAAGAATTTCAAAAGCAGGTGAATAATCAAGGAAAGCAATTTGCATCGTCCGGATTTAGAGCTCTATCTGTAGCGAAAACTACTAATCACGATTTATGGGAATATGTTGGAATCGTTGCTTTGCATGATCCACCAAGAGAAGACTCTTTAGATACAATAAAAACAGCAAAGTCTTTAGGTATAGATGTAAAAATGGTAACTGGCGATCACATTGAAATTGCAAAGCAAATCGGAAGTAATCTAGGAATTGGAACTAATATAGTAGAATCCTCTAAAATTGTGGAAAAGGATGATGCTGAAACCGTAAGTTTAGTTGAGAATGCGGAGGGATTTGCAGAAGTGTATCCAGAACATAAATATCATATTGTAGAACTTCTACAAAATAAAGATCATGTTGTTGGCATGACTGGAGATGGTGTAAATGATGCTCCTGCCTTAAAGAAAGCAGATATTGGTTTTGCCGTTTCAAATGCTACCGATGCAGCAAAATCTGCTGCTGATATAGTCTTAACAGATCCCGGAATTTCAGTAATAATCAAAGCTACAGAAGAAAGTAGAAAGATTTTTGCTAGAATGAAAAATTATGCTGTATATCGAATCGCAGAAACTGTTAGAATCCTTTTATTTTTAGTACTTTCTATAACAATATTTGCATTATATCCCATAACAGCAGTTATGATAGTTATCTTAGCTCTTTTAAATGATTTGCCAATAATGACCATTGCTTTTGATAATACTAGAATTGCTGAAAACCCTGTTAGATGGAAAATGCAGAGAATTCTTATTTTATCATCAGTGTTAGGCATTTCAGGAGTTATATTTAGTTTTTCTTTATTTTTAATTGGAAAATTTATATTTCAACTAAGTATTGGAACACTTCAGACATTCATATTTTTAAAATTAGCAGTAGCAGGACATATGACTATATATCTAACTAGAACAGATGAAGATAACTTTTGGAAGCGCCCCTTTCCATCAAAAATTCTCTTTTTCACCTCAGAATCTACTCAAGTAATAGCTACTATTTTTGCTGCTTTAGGGATATTTATGCCACCAATAGGTTGGGCTTTAACGGGCTTCATTTGGTTGTTTGCTTTTTTGGTATTTATTGGTAATAACTTCTTAAAAGTTGGGATACTAAAGTTCCTAAATAGAAGAGAAAAAAAAAGATAATTTCAAAATCTTTATATTTCTCTTAATAAAAATGTTGTATGAATTCCGCCTTTTTTAAAATTGAGATATGAAGTCTAAAATAATTTTTCTTGATAGCAAAAAAGTTTAATTTCCTTTTTTTTATTAGAGTTGAGCATATATATACAATTATTTGATTAATCATTAAAATTCAAAATTTAGAATATAAAATGATGATATCGAAATTAATTTTAATTTTATCGAGTAGAAAGATTATTCAGAAATATACAAAAGATTTCCCATTATTTACAGCGCAGAAAAGTGCCCCAGTTATAACAGGAATTATTATAGCCAC
Organism: Promethearchaeota archaeon; assembly: GCA_048940805.1. Lineage (GTDB taxonomy): Archaea > Asgardarchaeota > Lokiarchaeia > Sigyniarchaeales > SOKP01 > Loki-b32. Next base: position 19,469 of record JBHLOF010000072.1, on the reverse strand, counting down.
AATCTCTCTTGTTATTTGGTTTGGTTGTGGATTAATTTTAGCATATTGGGTTAAAAAAGACATGGAAAAAGGAAATTTAAAAGGAAAGGGGGTGTTTCTTCTAATTTTATTAACTAGTTTTATCGGATTTATTATCTATATAATTGTATCTCGCGGTGAAACAGGATTATTAGAAAGTAATGAGACTTTTTCTGAAAATGATGAAACTATTAAAAAAGAGGAAGAAGCTGAATTTTATGATGAGGTTGAAGAAATTAGTGAAGAAGTCATTGAAGATGTCTTTAATAACATTTTGGACGATAAATCCTAACTGATAAATATTTAGATTAACAGGAGATCAAATTAAAGTCCTAGAATATAAAAAATACTGTTTTTCGAAATTATTTAATATTGTTTATTGGATTAGTTAGTTTTCTTACTGCTGAAATTAATCCTACTAATGTCTCACGATGTACTATTTTAGATATATTCTAGGTATTTTTAATTAAAATTCAATAAAAAAAATCATTTATTGTTTTTCTTTTAGTAATAACAATATTTTTCCATCATCTTTTTAAAGATATGGATAAAATTTTATAAATTAATAATGCTCTTATTTTAGAGTAAAAACGAATTATTAGGCGATATATAAATTTTAGGTCAAAGATCGATAAATTTTATGATTATAGCAGAATATTCATTTTGAGTATTTTATTGCTTTTTCTTGTAAAATTTATAATAATTTTATTTTGGAGCATTTCACATAATCCGAATTTATATTTATTTTTTTTAGGGGATATTCTTATTACAGTAAGAATAATATTACTCTTCAGCAATTAAAAGACAATCAAAAGAGTTTTAAAAGAATGCAAGATGCTGTAAAAAATCAGGAAATAGCTTATTTTTCCATGGAAATAGCTTTAGAAAGTAGTTTACCGATTTATTCTGGAGGTTTAGGAATATTAGCGGGAGACTCTCTCCGATCTGCAGCCGATATGAATTTACCCTTGGTTGCGATCACTTTAACTTATGATGCAGGTTATTTCTATCAGCAAATTGGTTCAAATGGCGAACAAATTGAAAAAGAGATGGAATGGGATTTTAGCGATGATTTTGAAAAACTTGACGAACAAGTGACTCTTGAATTACAGGATAAATTAATTCAAGTTGAAGCATGGAAATACGATATTATCGGTAGAAATGGACATAAAATACCAGTAATACTATTAGATACTGATCTTGATGAAAACGAACCATGGCAAAGAAACTTAACTCATATGTTATATGATGCAAAACCATTTCAAAGAATAGCTCAAGAAATGGTTCTTGGTATTTGTGGGTATAGAATGTTGGAAAAACTAGGATATGATCATATCAAAACTTGCCATCTTAATGAAGGACATGCATCTTTTTTAATCTTTGAACTATTGAAAAAATATAAAAACTTAGAGGAAGTAAAAAAACACTGCGTATTTACAACTCACACACCTGTTAAGGCAGGACTTGAGGAATTTGATTATGCCTTGGCATATGATGTTTTCCGAAATCGTCTACCAGATCAAATTCATGAATTTGGGGGAAAAAATGCACTAAATATGACTATCTTAGCATTAAATTCAAGTGGTTATATTAATGCAGTTTCAAAAAAGCATTCTGAAGTCTCAAATAAGATGTTTCCAAATTATAAAATTAATTCTATAACGAATGGAATTCATGTAGGATATTGGTTATCTCCATATATGAGAAACTTCTTGAATGAGGAATTAACAAGAGATTGGCATCATAACTTAGATCTTTTTGAAGGAGCATTAGATTTAGACAGTTATGAGTTATGGAGAGTTCATAATAAAGCAAAAAATCGTCTTATCGAATATGAAAATTCCCATTCATGGATTTTGTTTGATAAACGTTTATTAACAATAGGATTTTGCCGTAGGATGGCAGAATATAAAAGACCTCTCTTAATTTTCAACAATCTTGAACGTTTAGCTAAGATTATAAAAAATAAAGCACAGCTTATTTTTGCTGGAAAAGCTCATCCTGCTGATATACAATCTAAAAATTATATTAAAAAAATTTATGAATTTAGTAATTATTTATGGAATTCATATGGTATAGGTCTTGTATTTTTAGAAAATTATGAGATTTCATTAGCAAAATTATTAGTAAGTGGAGTTGATTTATGGCTAAATAACCCTAGAAGATATTTAGAAGCAAGTGGAACGAGTGGAATGAAAGCTGCTGTTAATGGGGTTCTTAATTTTTCTACGTTAGATGGGTGGTGGATAGAAGGTTATTATATGTCTGATAGAAAAGCAGGATGGGCGATAGGTCCTGAACCATCTGATCTAAAAGCACAAGAATTTGATGATAATTTTGATGCTGAAGACTTATATAATAAATTAGAAAAAGAGATAGTGCCTTTGTTCTATCAAAATAAGAGAGAATGGCAAGATAGAATGAAGTATGCTATAAAATTAGGCGCATATTTTAATACTAATCGCATGATGAGCGAATACGCCTTGGAATCTTATAAATTAATAAAGCAACCTTTATGGAAAAGTAAAATTACTTAATAACAAATAGATGAGAGATATGCAACCAACAAAATTAAAAAAAGATATATATTGGATCGGTGCAAATGTGCACACTGAAGATTTATTTGAAGGGATATGGTCAATACCAAATGGTGTAGCTCTTAACTCATATGTTATAAAAGCAGAGAAAATTGCTGTTATAGAACTTGTTAGAGAATGGGGTGGTGCAGCTATGACTTTTTTGAATAATCTAAAATCTCTTTCAATATCGACAAAAGATATTGATTATATTATTCTTAATCATCTTGAACCAGATCATACCGGATTTACATATATTCTTCGATCAATTGCTCCAAAATCTCAATTTGTAACTACAGAAAAGGGTGCTGCTTTATTAGACGCCTTCTATGGTATAAATGAAAATATTATAATAGTAAAATCTGGAGATTCAATAGAACTTGGTAACGGTAAAAAATTAGAATTTACAGAAATTCCACATGTTCATTGGCCAGAAACTATGACATCTTTTGAATCTGATTCAAAGATTTTATTTTCTGGGGATGCTTTTGGTGCTTTTGGTGTTCATCAGGGAAGTATTTTTGATGATGAAACTCCTGATGTAAGCAAGCCTTATTGGGAAAGTGAGACCTTAAGATATTATGCTAATATAATTGCTATGTTTTCTCAAAATGTTATTAAAGCAGTTGAATCGCTATCTTCATTTGATATAGATATAATTGCTCCATCTCATGGATTAATTTGGCGAAGTAATCCAAAAGTAATTATAAATAAATATCTTCGTTATGCTAATTATAATAAGGATTTTGCCGAACCTGAAATATGCATAGTGTGGGGAAGTATGTATGGAAATACTGAAGTTATGTTGAATGCAATTTTAAAAGGAATATCCAATGAAGGTGTTCCGGTTCATGTCCATAGGGTTCCTAATGAAGACCCCTCATTTATCCTTTCTGATGCATATAAATCCTCAGGATTAGTTATTGGAACGCCAACCTATGAATATAGTATGTTTCCTCCAATGAAATATTTTATGGATCTTTTACAAAAGAAACATATTTGGTATAAAAAAGTACTATTTTTTGGTTCTTATGGTTGGAGTGGGGGAGCTCAAAAAGACTTTGATCACTTAGCTGAGAATATGCACTGGGATATTCTTGAATCCCTCACATTTAAAGGACATCCTACTCCTGATCAACTTAAAAGAGGAGAAGCTCTAGGAAAGGAACTTGCTGACCAAGTTAAGGAAATCCCATCAAAAATTAAAAATGAGGAATATTAGTTGAGATTAAATGTTTTCTCAAAATATTTGAATTTCAAAAAATTTAGATTTATAATATATTAACCAATTTTTTGAGATAAAACAGTTTAACCAACCTTGACAACAGAAAAATCTAAAGAAGTCTCATCCATAAATAAAGAGCGATTGTTTAACTATGTAAATATATTTAGCTTTCCCAGACTAGCTGGCACAAAAGAAGAGGAAAGAGCTGTTGAATTAACAATCAAAACTTTTAAAGAGATTGGATTTGAAGAAGATGAAATAAAATCTCAAAATTTTGATTTTTCAACGTTTTATTCAAAGTTTATGGTTAAAATTATTATTTTCATGAATTTAGTTTTTATAACAATTATTCTACTTGTAAAATTATTATATACCTTCCTTACATTTACAGTTATTTTAATTTTATTATTGATTTTTTTCTCAATGAGGAAAGTATTAAAACACCCAGAATTAAAGGGGTTTTGGGAGAAATATTTTGGCAATTTCTTTAATGCCACAAATATTTTTGTAAAGATACCTGCTAATAATAAATACTCTAAAAAAGTCGGAGATATAATTGTTTCAGCTCATTTAGATTCAAAATCACAAACATTTAAAACAATTTGGAGGATAATATTTGCTAAAATATGGTTATATAGTGAAATTGTCTTATTTTTATTTTATACTTTTTTTTTAATAGATTATCATTTTCTAAGCGTTCATATTAGAATGTTACTCATATTAACAGAAGTAATTATTCTAATAGCAACAATTTTTACTTTGATTTCGAATTCTCTTTTATTATTTCTAAGAATAGGGAATAAATCCAAAGGATCTTTGGATAATGCTACTGGCATGTCAATTGTATTCGAATTAAGTAATTTTTTTAAAAAAAATTCATTAGATAACTTCAATTTATGGTTTTGTCAATTTTCAGCTGAAGAAATGGGAACAATGGGTTCTCGTGAATTTTTAGATGTTTATGAAGACAAATTTTCTAAAGATTTGACATTTCAAATTAATCTTGACATGATTTCTGTATTAGATAATAATTCCAATCATATAGAATACATTAAATCTTATGGTATTTTCCCAAGAAAAAAAATTTCACCAATTTTAGACAATTATTTTATAAAAATAGCAAAATCTGAAGAGATTAATTATAAAGGATTTCACGTTTCGCTTGGAGCTCATACAGATTCGGTTCCTTTCCATTTAAGAAAATTTGATTCTCTTGATATTACTACTAAAGCTGCTGCTAATTATGCTCATAGTGTTGAAGATACTCCTGATAAAGTAGACCCCCAAATCCTGTTAGAAGTTTGCAGAGTTATTCAATTACTTTTAATAATGCTTGATAAAAATTTCAAAAATTTGATTAAATCTGATTAAATATATAGTAGTTTAACAATTGAACCGAATCCCAAGATTGTTGAAACGACTGAACCAAAAAAAATTTGAATTATTATAAAAGAACTTATCATAACAGAACTAAATTTATTAGTTCGTTCATAAATTATTGAGTTTATCACCATAACAGCTAGAAATATCAAATAAGTCACGAGCATTGCACTAATAAGAAATAATGGTCCAGAAAAATAGAATAAAATAAAGATATTAACCATTTCCATTAATGATGTGATTATTGTTTTATTTGTTGCAGATTTTATAAAACTTAAGTTAGGATATATAATTTTTCTGTAAAAAATTTCCATAGATAGATAAAAAGGATAAATTTCAAAGGTTAAAATATAAGCTAATACGTTTATTGGGATGAAAAACGCAAATGGGTATCCAAGAGAAAAAACTGTATAGAATAATAAAAATAAACTAGTACACAATAATGAATATAAAATAACATTTTTTTGAAACTGAGATTTAATCTCGTCTTTCAATCTCAATTCTATATAAGTACTGATTTTTTCACCTTTCACTTCAGCTGTTATTATATATTTTATTAATATATAGAAAAAGTAGATTAAAAGGAAAATAATAGGAGTAATCAGTAAACTCATTATTCTTATAAGTTTCATCATCAATATCCAAAGAGTTAAGAACCCTATAAAGCATAAAATAACAATAAAATAATTTTTTATATATTGATGTCTATTTATTGGATCAGGTTTAGTTACGTTTCTTACCACCTTAGAATAATCTTTGATTGAAAAATACTTGAATGAATACTTCATAATTGATAATATTGTTAAAAATAATCCAATAAAACTTAATCCAATCAAAACATAATTCATAAAATAGGATAATCTAATAGGACCATTGATCGTAACAGAATTAAAGAATTTTAGTTCAAACCAATTTATTGTTTCAGAAATGACTTCATCTGAAAATAAATAATGTGGTCCTCCGAACAGATGACTTTTAATTTCAGTTAATTTACAATTCGTTAGATTTTTTGCTACTAAAGCATTATCTTCAAAGGGAACTATTGTATCATAAATGGATTGAATAACCATTAAATTACTTGGATTCGATTCATTGATAATTTTAGCTGGGATATATTTCATGAATGGATGATCTTCAGTAATTCCAAAAAAGCTGGCAGAAAAATTAATTAAACCTGCCCAAGTTACAGTTACTTTAAATCTATCATCAAAAACGCCATTCATTAAGGCAACCATACCCCCTAATGAATGTCCAATCAATCCAATTTGAGATACATTTATATTTGCAAAAAATTTCATATGTGATAAGGTATCTAACAATTTGGAACAATCTTGACCTATAGAAGGGACATTTTTTCTGTTCATATATGTATTAGGATTTATATCTAAAAGATGTCCTCCGCTTTCCCCGTCACCTCTATAATCTATACTTGCAACATAAAACCCTCTTTTTGTAAATTCAATTGACACTCTTGGATCTAAATCTTTTTGACTTCCTAATCCATGTGCAAATATAATTAATGGAGATTTTTGTTGAAAATTTACATGCTTAACTGGATGATATAGATTTGCATAAAGAGTCGCATTCGATGATTCAAAAATTACTCTTTCATAAACTATATAACTTTCAAATCTAAATACATATAAAGAACAAACAGAGATCGCAAAAAACAATACAGAAAATATCAAGAACCATTGGCGCTTTCTTTTTTTTATTCTTTTTTTGTAGATATGGTTCTTCATGAATTAATATTGTTTTTTTATAATTAAGTTTCTTTCATTTATATTTTGTTAATGCTTTTTTAGGGAAGAAATTTTCTCATCAGAATGAATTCGTTCAAAATTCTTTATATATTCTTTAGGTATCTTCTGTAACTTTTTTCTGACCTCATTTCAAACATATATTTTATTATCTGTAAATGAATCAAATTGAACTCATTGAAAATGATACAAAAATTATCTAGACTTAATATTATCTAAAACTCAAATAGATTTTCGTAAGAAAACCAGAACCTTAGAAAAGATTTAAGAAAAGCTGAAGTAATTAACAATATATATGTTAATTCTCATAAATTTTATTATATCTTTAAGACTATTTTTAAAATGTATACTTAATGAGTATTAACTTATAGTTCATTGCGGTATATATTAAAATGAGTGTCTATGCTGACGATGTAGTAAGCTTTACTTCAGTATTGAAAATTGCCTATAATTTTTTAACTGGAAGGGACTATCTATTAAAGAAAAAATCTAAAGAAAAAAAAAAGTTAATTTCAGTTGCATTGGGATTTCCGGATTTGGTTTACGCTGCAGATTCAGTCCCAGTCTTCCCTATTAGAATGGAAAAATTCAAACTAAACCTATATTTAATTGCACTTAATACAGCAAAAAATCTTTTTGGTTGGGAAATTACCTCTAATCTCTTTGGAATTGCACGACAACTGGATTTTTTAAAAATCGTGGATACTATACTCAATGATGTAGTTGGTACTATCAATGAAAAGTATAACAAGATGTATGATTTGGGTATAAAAGATAGCATTACTAAATCGTGTTACGGAGTACACGCAATTTATGGAATGCATAAATCCCAGTATGAGAATTTAGATGCAAATTTAAATTTTACAATTAGGTGTGATGACTGTACCGCTTATTCTAATTCTATAAAAAATTTAATCCCAAATCAGATCTGGGTTAATATCCCCTCAGATAATGAGGAAAATGCGGTAGAGCGAATTAAACATAATCTTAATAATGCTATCAGCGAATTAGAACGTACAACTGGTAATATTGTTTCTGATAATAGTCTGAAAAAACAATTTCGTATCGGAAATCAAGTTAAGAGATATTATAAAACGATTCTCCATGAAATTAGTGCTTCAGAATTTTACCCCTGTAATCCTGCGACTTTTGCTGAAATTTTGGGCCTCTTAACAATATCTTTTCAAGATTATAATTCTAATGCTCAGAGATATTTAGAAAATATGAGCCAGTTAGTAAAAGAGATGAGAGAGAGAATTAAAAAAGGAATAGGAATGGATGTTTCGGATTCACCGCGGGTACTTATTTCACCAATATTTAATGGTTGGGAACCAGAGATTCATGAAATTATCTATAAATTCGGAGGAAGGGCGGTTTATGCGGATTGGGATGTTTTAGGATTACTTGAAGAAATCCCTGTATCTAAAGATTCAGATCCAATTGAAGATTATGCTAAATTTCTAATGAATGCTTCAAATAAAGGAATCCTATGTTTAAAGAACTGTGAGGGATTAGCTAATTCTTATACCAAATATGTAAAAAAGAGAAATCTCGATGGTGTTATTTTCAATCAAGTGCTTAATTGTCATCCAGATTACTTACAGTGTTATGAACTTTTAAAGAATAAATTAAGAAATGAACTGAGAAAGCCTACAGTTGTTATCAAATTTAAGAAAATAGGGGAAAATCTAGAAGAAGTAAAGGCTGAACTGACTCCTTTTATGAATTCATTTTAAATCCTAATTACGTGCCAAAGAAATCAGATGGTTTGAGTAAGTGTTGATCTTCTTCTTCTTTTTTTGCCTTTTCATGGGGATCCACCCATTCATCCTCTTTTGTTTTGGTGGCAACTCCTCCTGAAGCTTTAATACCAGAAGGACGAAGATTGATTCCTGCCGAAATTTGTTCGGGTTGTTGTCCAACGGATACACTTTGAGTTGGTATATATGTCACACCTCCAGATTTCAAAACTTTTAATTCACTCATAACTTTTTCTAAATTCATTGTTTGAACACTCTTATTCATCGTATCCATTATTTCTTTTAATGATTTTGATGTCTCTCGTAAGCCCTTTGGATTAATTCCTGTTAGGAGAGAATCTAAATTGGCACTAATGTTCTCATTTAGCTCATTTAAAGATTCTAACACCGTACTCCAATGCTTATTCATTTGTGACTCAATAGCACTTATCATCTTGATCGTTTCATTCATAAAGTTTACATGAGCTTCGTAACGTTCTTCATCCTTTGCGCGTAAGTCTGATATCAGCATTATTAGCTTCCGTAAGGCTTCCTTCTCTTCACTCATTTTAAAATCACAATCTATTTATTTTTCTATAATGCATATGATTATAAAATATTTTAAATCTATTTATTTCAAAATAAACTTAAATCTATTAGTAATGGGATCTAATCTTAATTCATAAACGAAAAAAGAAGGATAGAAAGAAATGTTAGATTCAACTTTACAATGGCCGAACCACCCAAAAATTTATGAAATTAATACATGGCCCTGGTTGAATTACTTATCAGATACTTTTAATACACCTATTATTCTACAAACCATCCCTGAAGAGATTTTTAATAGAGAAATAAGCTTGTTTGATGCGATTTGGTTAATGGGTGTATGGGAGAGGAGTCCAGCAAGTAAGAAAATAGCTCTTGAACATCCCGACTTACAGGACGAATATCATAAAGCTTTACATGAGTTTCGAGAGAAAGATGTTGTGGGTTCACCTTTTGCTGTTTATTACTATCATGTTGATAAGAATTTGGGGGGTCTTGAGGGTTTACAGCAAGTACGACAAGAACTATTTAAACGAAATATTAAGTTAATACTTGATTATGTACCGAATCATGTTTCCATTGATTCTCTTTGGACTTTAGAATCCAACCTGTTTATCGAAGGAACTCTTGAGGATTTAATGAGTCATCCATATCAATTTTTTAGTCAAGCAGAAAAGATTTATGCTCATGGTCGAGATCCCAACTTCCCTGCGGGGTGGACTGACACAATACAGATTAACGCATTTTCACCTGACGCAAGACAAAAGACGATTAATACTTTACTTAACATTGCCGAATTGTGTGATGGTGTAAGGTGTGATATGGCAATGTTAATGTGTAATAAAATATTTTCTAAAACGTGGGGTGACAAAGCGGGACCAGCACCTGATAAGGAATTTTGGGAAGAGATCATTTCAAGTGTTAAAAAAAAATTTCCAAATTTTAAATTTATTGCAGAAGTTTATTGGAATATGGAATGGGAGCTACAAAATCAGGGTTTTGATTTCTGTTATGATAAACGTTTATATGAAAGATTAATCCATGAAAATGTAGATTTTATAAAGGAGCATCTTAAGGGAGATTTTAGCTATCAGAATAAACTTGTTCGTTTTATTGAAAACCATGATGAAAAAAGAGCAGTTGTAACATATGGAGCTGAAAAGTCACGTGCAGCTGCACTAATAGCATTAACTATTCCAGGTGCTCGATTAATACATGAGGGACAGATGAAAGGCTTTAAATTAAGATTACCTGTTCAATTAGGGAGACGACAATCTGAAGACATAGACCAAAATCTCCAAAAGTATTATCTGAATCTTCTAAAAGTCATACCTGGAAAGGAATTTTCAGATGCCAGCTGGTTAATGTGTAGAGTTGAACCTCTTGATTTTAGTGATTCCAGTTTCAAGAATATCATTTCTTACCTATGGTGGATAGATAAAAGATACTTGCTTATTATAGTTAATTTCAGTCCAAATCTCTCAAAAGCCCATATCAGAATAGATAACATAAATTTTGGTTATGATAAATGGAAATTCATTGATTTACTTAATGAAAAGGATTATCAATATGAAGGAAAAAACTTAGTAGAATTTGGTCTTTATGTAGAATTGGCAGCATGGAAAGGACATATTTTTAATATACAAAAAATATAATAATAAATAAGTTATTAAATGGATAAAAAGTAAGAAACTGATGGATCCGATAAATTTAATAAAAATTATTACTGCAAGCATTACCGTCATAATCGCATTAGTTGCGGGATTTGTTGAATTACGATTAAATCCAAAAAATTGGCTAAATAGATGGTTTGCATTATTCTTTATTACGGGTGCTATGGGATTTTTTCTCTATACCCTTTATCATGCATTACCCTTAAGCAATTTTGATCAAGATCAACTAACAATTATTCCAATAATGATCGCAGCTCAGCTTTTTTTCAATTTAATACCCTTATGCTTACTAATGACAGTATTTGTATTAGAGAAATATCAGAAAATAGCAATGGATATTACTCATCTTGGAATAATAGGTTTATTATTTATTGTGATGAGCATAGGTTATTTTATACCTCTATTAACACCACGTCTAGATGCGGAAGCATATGCCAGGGGATTGATCAATACTGAAACTCCAGCTTTATTGCAATATCCCGTAAATATTTTAAGGATGATTTTAGCAGCTTATGTTGTGGTTAAGTACGCTCTAATTTCTAGAAAAGTCGAAAATGAGACTAAAAAAAGAGTTCAATGGTTTTTTGGGGGAGTAATCATAATTATTATAGGGCTTATTTTCAATCTAATTGGAGGTACTTTTAATGTGTCATTAATTGAAACATTAATTGAATTGGTGGCATTATTTTTATTGGATATCGGGTTTTTAGCAATAGTCAAAGGTTTTCTGATCTAATGAGATATTTTTACTTCCTTTCCTAGATTTAATAGATAAATTATCTTTTTTCAATACAAGATTTCAAGACTGAAATCTTAAGTAGCTTTTAATATAATCACCAACTAATAACAAATATGAAAGCGGTGATATTAGCAGCTGGAAAGGGAGAAAGGTTAGTACCCATTACTTCTTCTCGTCCTAAACCTATGATTCCTCTCGCTGGGAAACCACTCTTAGAACACACAATCTTAGGACTTAAAAACGCGGGAGTTGATGAAATTCTATTGGTGGTTGGATATAAAGAGGAAATTATCAAGAATTATTTTGGTAATGGGGAAAAAAAATTCAAGATTAAATTAACATACGTAACCCAAAAGGAACAGTTAGGAACAGGTCACGCTGTTAGTTATGCTAGAAATTTTGTTCAGAATAACCCCTTTTTTTTACTTTATGGAGACCTAGTTGTAGAGTCTTCAATTTTTAAAGAAATATTAAAGAAATTTGATGAAATTAATGTTAATGGGCTAATGACTTTGTATGAGGTGCAAAATCCTCAGGATTATGGCATAATATCACTTAATTCAGAGGGATTTGTAGAGAAGATTACTGAAAAACCTAACCCAAAATTAAATTTGGGTAATTTAGCCAATGCTGGAATTTATATCTTTGATTCTTTGATATTTAAAGCCATTGAAAACACAGAAAAATCCAT
>JBHLOF010000072.1:0-7022 GCA_048940805.1 Promethearchaeota archaeon | reverse complement strand
AGCGCTCCACATTTTAATTATGTTGGAGATTCTATTATCTGTGAAGGTGTGAACCTTGGTGCAGGGTCGAAGACATCAAATCTTCGCTTTGACAATAAGAGTGTGTGGGTGAATATAAAAGGAACTCGAATAGATTCTGAACGGAGAAAGCTAGGTTCAATAATTGGTCCAAATGTCCAAACTGGTATAAATGCAAGTATAATGTGTGGAAAAATCGTAGGGGAAAATTCAGTAATAGGAGCCCATACATTAGTGAATGAAGATGTACCACCAAACACACTATATTATTCTGATCCAATTAAAGGTTTAACAATAGAAAAAAACAAGTTCTATTAGATTAATGAACTGTAACCGTTTTAGCCAGATTTAAGGGTTGATCGGGATCTAAATTATGTTTTAACGCTGCGTAATAAGACAACAACTGCAATGCAGGAATAAAAGTAATGGGACTGAAAAGACTATGATATTTATCTGATGGTTGAGGAATTCTAATGGTTATATCACTTAAATTAGTGATTGTCTCATCATCCTCAGTAACTACTGAAATAATTTCTCCACCTCTAGCTTTAAATTCCATTACATTACCAACAAGTCTTTTGTATGTTTCATCAGGTGGTGCAATAAAAATTATAGGGAAACCCTCTCTTACCAAAGAAATTGGTCCATGTTTAGCATGTGCAGCCGAATATCCCTCTATAAATCGACAGGCTACTTCTTTTAACTTTAAACCACCCTCTTTTGCGGTAGCGATAGATATTCCACGGGCTAAAAAGAAAAAGTTATGGCTTGAGTTTAAGTTACCTACAATAGATTTTATTAATTCGATATTGTTATCTAAAAAATTATCAATAATATCTGGTGTGGAACCTATTGCATGTTGATATCTTGAAATTTCATTCTCAGGCAATTTTTTCCTAATTGATGCAATTTCCAATCCAATTAATCCCATAGCAAGTACTTGAGTACAATAGGTTTTGGTAGCTGCTACTCCGATTTCAGGACCGGCTTGAGTGACTATAATATGATCAGATATTCTCGTAAGGGAAGATTCTACTACATTTGTAATACATAATATCGTTACTTTTTCTTTTAATTTGTCTTTTGCCCATTTTATTGCCTCTACTAAATCAATTGTTTCACCTGATTGACTTATAGCCAAAATTACGGAATCTTCCTGAAGTGCGTCACCTAATTGAATTTGAAATTCTGAACACTCAATCGCTTCAATATATTTCTCTAGAAATTTTGACATTATGAATTTTCCTGCTAAGCTAGCATGAAATGAAGTCCCTGCAGCAGTAATATAGATGTTCTTCGCGTCAGATAGTGACATTGCAAACGCTTTGATTTTATCATTAGGTATTTTTAAAGTGCTTCTTAAAGCCCTCGGTTCCTCATAAATTTCTTTTAACATAAAGTGCTCATATCCTCCTTTTTCTGCCGCATCAATGCTCCATTCTATATGTTTTACTTCCTTTTCAATCAGTTTATTATTGTCTTTTAAATTGAAGAATTCAACAGAGCCTGGTTTTAAAATCGCCATTTCATCATCATTTAAGATATAACAATTACGTGTATAAGGCAAAAAGGCTGGAATATCAGATGCACAATAAGAAGTTTTTCCTTCTTCAATTCCGACAATTAAAGGGGATTCTTTTCGAACTACAATGATCATATCGGGAAAATCTGCATGACATATTGCTACACCGTATGCACCTATGCATCTATTCATAGATTTTGCAACAGCATCTTCAAATTTTAGACCTTGATTCATATTTTCCTCTATTAAATGAGAAATTATTTCCGTGTCTGTTTCAGATTTAAAAGTGTGACCTTTAAACGCTAATTCTGATTTTAATTCAATGAAGTTCTCAAGAATTCCATTATGAATAACAGCTATTTTATCAGAACAGTCTAAATGAGGATGGCTATTTATTTTTGTAGGAGCCCCGTGAGTAGCCCAACGAGTGTGGGCAAGTGCAAGTTTTGATCCAAGCGGAAATTCATCTAATTTTAATTTTTTGTTGATTTCTTCAATTTTTCCTGCATCTTTTTTAATATACAATTTCGAATTGTATTGAGTAACTATTCCACATGAATCATAACCTCTATATTCTAAACGTTTAATCGCATCAAGAGCAACTTTTCCTATTTTTATATCATCTTTATTTGTAACAATTCCAAATATCCCACACATATTGAATTACTCTCATTTTGTTTATTCGTCTTAAATTAATTCTTATTTTTATTTAATATAGCAGTAGGTAAAAATTTTATGAAACTTCTGAAGAAAACCAATATTCGTTAATCTCAGACTTTTCCAAAAGAATGGCTGATTTTTGATAATTAAAAAAAGTAATTTAACTAAATTAAGTTCAATTCTTTCATTTTCTCTTCCGCTAGTCTATTCACCCTCTTCGTTGATTCCAAATCAGAACTAGATTCTCCTGAAATTCGTAAATAGGGGCTAGTACCCGAACGTCTTATTAAGATCCAACCATCTGTATAATCTATACGACAACCATCAAGTTTATTTATATTTATTATTTCCTTTCCGAGACTATCAAATACTTCTTCTATTTTGGAATGGATATCATTGTAATTATCATTTGTAAAAGGTACATCCTTCTTAAGTTTAAATTTTTTTGCGAAATAGGGGTAATTGGGAATATCCTTTAATAATTCGGTAAGATTTTTACCTGTAGAAGCGACCATCTTTAATACATTAGCGATGGTTATTATGGAATCTGGACCCAAATGGAACATTGGCCAAATATAAGTACCAGAGGTTTCTCCCCCTAAAAAACCACCATATTCTTGGAGGGCTAGCGCTACTTTAATATCTCCCACTTCAGTTCTTATGACTTCACATCCTAGAGGATTCAATACATCTTCGATTAAACTAGATGAATTAACTGGGGTGACAACTTTCATATCTCGTGCTGGGACGTTGTTTTCCATAATGTATCTCTTTGCCATTAATGCGAGTAGGCGTATTGGATCAACAATTTCGCCATCTTCATTCAAAAAAATGACTCTATCCGCATCACCATCCAAGGCAATCCCGATATCCTCCTGTTCAGAAATCTTGAGAAATTTGGAAATTTGTCTTAAATTTTCTTTATTTGGTTCAGAATGCCGTCCCGGAAAACGACCATCCATTTGAGCATTAATAGTCATTATTCGACAACCATACTGGCTTAGAAGTTGAGGAACTATATCTGATGCAGTACCATTCCCGGGATCCACAATTAACTTTAATCCACTACCATTGAATAGTATCTTTTCCCTTATTTCAGAGATGTGGATATCATTTATATCATTAATTTGTGTTACTTTCCCGATTTGATCGTATTTTATATTTAAAAAAGACTTTTCGTCGTAAATTCTGGAAATCTCCTCTTCTTGTTGAGGAGAAAACCCAACACCAGAAGGATTCCATAACTTCAACCCAATATATTCGGGTGTGTTATGTGAAGCAGTTATCATTACAGCTGCATCTGCGTTCAGTCGATTTGAAGACATAGCAAGTGTAGGAGTGGTTACAATTCCAAGGGTTTTCACATTACATCCTGTACTAATAATGCCAGAAATAAGTGAATATTCGATTGGTAAGGCTGAGATTCTAATATCTTTTCCTATTACTACAGTACCTTCTCCTTCTAAATAAGTTCCCAAAGATAATCCGACGTCTAAAGCCATTTGGGGTGTAAACATCAGATCAGATTCTGAATAACTGCGAAATACTTTTCTAATGCCAGATGTTCCAAAGATCGAATTTGTCATTTGTTTTATCAAGTATCTGTGTTTTTTTGAGTAGCTTTACTGTTAAGTTGTATATGAATATGAAGATTCTCTACTTTTTATATTTAATTTCTGTTATTTTCCGATATTTTTATATTTCAGGTCGTTTGGTACTGTTATGGTTAATCCATTTGTATAACTGGAAATATTGCAATACTGAATACAAAACATATTATTTAGTAACCATCTATTAAAGGATTAACAGAAATATCAACTTAATGCCTTTTATTGATGAACTAAAAATTATAAATTGAATCAGTACATTTTACTTTGATAATAAAAGAATCTTCTGATTTTGATGAAGTTTAAAGATTTTGAAATAGTTTATAAGGAAAATCGTGTCAAAATTAATAATAAATCGAAAATTGAATCTGAACTTGAAGAAATTGTAGGTGGGAACAATGTCTCTTCAAGTGAGATTGATCTCCTTGCGTATTCAAAAGACTCTACCCTTATTGGATTCAATTGGGAAATTCAGGGAAAAATTGCTGGACTTGCTGATTTTATAACATGGCCCGAAAGTGCGGAACAAATTTCAGAAATACTCAAATTAGCTAATAGAGAAAAAATCCCAGTTATTCCTTATGGTGAAGGTTCGGGTGTTGTTGGTGGTGCTATTCCTTTATATGGAGGAATTATCATTGATATGAAAAAATTTAACAGTGTTATTAACATAAACGATAAAGATTTAACAGTTACAGCTGAAACTGGTATTAATGGAATGAATTTAGAACGATACTTAAATGCAAAAGGGTACACTACCGGTCATATTCCACAATCCTTGTATACATCTTCTTTAGGTGGTTGGATCGCACATCGGGCTGCGGGTCAGTTTAGTACAAAGTATGGGAAAATCGAAGATATTCTATTGGGGATGGAACTTATTTTACCACAAGGTGATATCATTAAATTTAAAACCATAGCACGCGCATCAACGGGACCTCAATTTGATAAATTATTCATTGGAGGAGAAGGAACATTAGGAATAGTAATTAAAGCTACTTTGAAAATATGGCCCCTCCCTGAAAAAAGAGCTCTAATTTCATACGCATTTCCAACAATTGAGGATTCGTTTGAAGCGGTAAGAAAAATATTAAGAGAACACATTTTTCCCGCTGTAATCAGAATCTATGATAAATTCGAGAGTGCTCGGCATTTTCCTGATGTCGAGAATGCTAAAGGTAAAGTAGTAGTAATTTTTATCTGTGAGGGAAATTCAAAACTTGTTGATTTAGAAGAATCAATGACAAAGGAGAAATGTGAAGCCAATAATGGAATAGAATGTGGTGACTCTCCGGTTAATCATTGGTTAGAAACAAGATTTCGAGTAACTGAAACTTCCTCAATGCCTCCTTATAAAATAGTATTTGATACACTTGAGGTCGCCTCTTTATGGGATAATGTTGCTGATATTTATAACCGGGTATTAGAATCAATGAATAAATTTAAAGGAGTTTTAATGATTACTGCTCATGTTTCTCATTTTTATCCCAATGGAGTTGGAATCTATTTTTCATTTGGCGGCGTTCCTCCACGGGGAGATTCTGACCTAAAATTTTATCAACAATGCTGGGATACCACCATTAAAGCGGTTCTAGATGCAGGAGGGTCAATTGCTCATCATCATGGAATTGGTATTAATAGATCGCATTGGATGGATGAGGAATGGGGTGATGCAATGAAAATTCTAAGACAAATTAAGAATGTAATTGATCCAAATAATATTTTAAATCCAGGTAAAATCTATGTAAATACCTGGAAACAGGGTGATAATTAAATGGGTATTGAAGAAACCTTAAAAAAATATTCATGGATGGTACCCCTTCTTCAAAACGCAGACAGAGAAACTAGATCTATACTAATGAAGAATTTTAGACAAAGAAAGAAAAACTTTTTCCCCGAAGCTAAACTTAATGCCGATATCGATAACATAATAAAATGTATGTTATGCCCAAATATGTGTAGATTTGATTGTGGGAGCCTTTTGGCTGCACATACTGAGAGTATGAGTCCAGCTTATAAGGCAAGAATAGGGTATTATCTTTCCATGGGAAAAATAGATCCTACGGATTCCAAAAATAAGGAATTTATTGATTTGATGTACAAATGCTCAAATGAAGAAAACTGTAAGATATGGTGTCCTTTCGGATTTTCTGTGGTAGAATTATTGGAATCTGTTAGAGACGATTTAACCGAAAAAAAATTAATGCCAGAATACCTTAAAACTCCTATTCAAAATCTACACAAGACACAAACTATTGAAAATTATAACATCTATAAAACTTACAAAGAAAAAGGAATTGAGAACATCGAAACAAAAGGAAATGACGAGGTTTATTACTATATCGGTTGTGAAATGATGAAATTTCCTGAAGTGGTTAAAGCGAATATTGAGATCTTAAAAAAGGCCGGTGTAAAGTTCTCGACGAACTTAGAGAAGAAGATGTGTTGTAGTGGCCCAATGTTCAATATCAGGAATTTAACAACCGCAAACGAGTTTGCAGAGAAAAACAAAAAATTGATTGAGAGCACAGGAGCAAAGTTAGTGGTTTCTGACTGCCCAGGATGTGTACTGGCGCTTACAAAACGATATGAAAGTATTGGAGTTAAAATAAACGTAAGAATTATTCATATCATAGAATACATTAAACAATTAATTGATGAGGGAAGATTACTCCTTAAAAAAGACATCCCAATTGAATATAAAAAACTCACTATCCACGATCCATGCCTTATGGCAAGAAATCTAAATGATATTTCCTCTATAAGAATGATTCTTAGTAAGATTCAAGATGTTGAGCTTTTAGAACCAATCTATAATAAGGAATTCACTCATTGTTGCGGTTGGAGTGGAACACTTCATTGGGCAGACAGATCCTTAGCAATAAAAGAAGCTCAAAACAGAGTAACAGAATTAAAAGAAACAGGTGCAAATGTCTTTATTTCTGCATGTCCGCTTTGTGAATTGGGGCTGAAATACGGGCTTTCTGAAGAGGAAAAAAGATACATTAAGATATTAGATTTATCCGAATTATTAGTAAAAATTATATAAATAACAGGTAAGGTGTGTTAAAATAAGTGATCTAATCTGCATATTTGATGTTGGCACAACCGGGGCAAGGACAATGATTTTTGATATCAACGGTAAAGTAATGGCACGAGATTATGAAGAATATCATAT
Organism: Promethearchaeota archaeon; assembly: GCA_048940805.1. GTDB lineage: Archaea > Asgardarchaeota > Lokiarchaeia > Sigyniarchaeales > SOKP01 > Loki-b32. The sequence continues at coordinate 37 of JBHLOF010000072.1, read as the reverse complement.
TCCTAAACAAAAAGTAGGAATTTCAGAACATGATCCA
>JBHLOF010000071.1:0-22235 GCA_048940805.1 Promethearchaeota archaeon | reverse complement strand
GCCTCAGGGGGATAACCTGCATCAATTAAGGTGTATATACTGGACAATAAGACTCTTCCAAAAGCAGGCCCAAATGCCTGTTCGTTAAATAAATCCAATTCGGCTTCTTGTTTAAACGTGAGCATTATCGCTCCTTTTCTGAGTGTACCGATTCCTTTTGCTAGCGCTAATAAAATATTTTTTGCATGTCCAGATACATCCTGATTAACTGCGATAAAGCTAAAGAAACCTGTACCTGTAAGAAAATTCTCTCTTACGCCTATACCAATCATTCTTGGAGCAATTAATATGACATCTACGGTTTCTGGTGGGTGGAGTAAATTAAATCCCACATTATAACCACTGGCAAAAACTAAAGCTGAACCAGATCGAATATAAGCTTGGATTTCTTTTTCAAAAACTTCATTCATAATTTCATCAGGTAGCATAATAAAGGCAATATCAGATTGTTTCACCGCTTCTGCAATTGGATATCCTAAAAAACCATCATTTAGAGCTAATCTTAAATATTTATCTTTAATATTCCCAACAATTACATTTAAACCTGAATCTCTTAAATTGAGCGCTTGAGCTCGTCCTTGATTTCCATAACCAATCATAGCTATGGTTTTTCCGTTTAAAATTGAAAGATCTCCATCTTTTTCATGATAAATATCCCCCATCTTTACTATCCCTTATAAAAATTAGTGTTATTTAATAATTTAATAACTTGACTAATTATCTTTAGTCAATACTGTCAAAATCTAACTTATTCTTATCTAATATCTTTTTTACTAATTCTTTAAAAATTTTTTCAATATTATAATTCTCTTTTGAAGAAGTTCTGTAAAAATTCACTTCTGCATGACTTTTCATAAATCTATCAATAACTAAATCATCAACTCTTGATTTTTCATCTATAGTATTAACAAGATCATTCTTCGCACCAATAAAAATTCGAGGAGTGTTTGCATGATTATATTCTCCTAATCTTTTATACCACCAATCTAATCTTAGCAATGTTTGGAGGTCTATTAAATTAAAGACCATAAATATTCCATTGGCACCATTAATATAATAGGGGAATAATTTTTTGAATTGCTCTCGTCCACCAAAATCCCAAATACTAATCCTAACAAAAGTAGAATCTCTATCTACCACAATAGGGAGATCATAGGTATAAAACTCGATTCCTAATGTTTCTTTTGTTTCAACGTCAAAGGTATTGAAGCACAAACGCTTGGCAATACAAGTCTTTCCAACTCTTTCCTGTCCTAATAAAACAACCTTAAAAATATAGATGGGTTTATTATTAGCATTAATTTTCGTTGATGAATTCATTTGTTTCGTCATAATTAGAATAAGTATATTCAGTTATAAAATTATTTTAATATTAATGAATACAAGATGAGATTTATAAATTTTGACCTAAATTTATATACTTCTGGTAAGATGATATGATAATTAGGGGTATAAGTTTAATCTATCATCATTGATATTTTTACTATTCATTTAAGATATATTTTTCCCCCTTGATGAATTTCCGCGTGAGATGGTTCTATATGTTGCCAAGCACCATCATTTATAACTTCTACTTGATTATTCAATATAATTTCAGTGGATATCCCTTTGATATGAGAATGTCCATATATAATATGGTTGATCATGGTTAAATCACATTCAGCTTCTTCAAAGAACTCTTTTATACCATTAATATAATAATTAAAATCCCTCGTATTCTCCCATTTTTTCATTATTCTCATGTTCAATTTGACTATGTTGAATTCAAGACTACTAAGCTCTGAAAAAAGTATATCAATAGCCTCAGGAGGTAAATTCTTTAACCTGATTAAATCTGATTTCATATCTTCTAATGTAATTGGTTTTATTTTTCTATGCTCTTTAATTATTTCATTCCAGAAGTAATTAAAGGCTTCTTTAACTTCAAAATTATGATATGAAATTAAGGATTTCCAAATTGGACCAACAAAGAATCTAAATACATCAGAATCAAATTGATAACCGTGAACCATCAAACAACTGTAATTATTCTCTAATTTCAGGTTCTTAATTTTAACTTTATGAATAGGCTTGCTATATATTTGATCTTGCGATTCATATAATAACAAATAACTTTCCTTTTTTATTTTGCTCAAAATTAGGTATTGGCAGATTTCATTTGATAAAAATAGATCTTCAACTATGGTATTTCTAAATTTTCTCAAAAACTTTTCTTTTCTTTTCTTAAATTTTTCATCGTAGGTTCCTGATAATACGCTACTAGTGATTGGGATTTCATGGTTTCCCGGAACAAATAAAATCTTTAGTTTTTTTTTCAATTCTAGTAGTTGTTCAAGGATTCTAGTGATTTTTTCGTCCATGAATAAAACGTTTTCAACAGAAGTACATAAATCAAGAAAATCACCAAGTATGATAAGAACCTGCAGTTCTTTTCCAAATTTCCCATTTCCAATATTATCTAAAAATAAACTAAATTGGACCAAATTACTCTTTAAAGCTCCTAGATGTACATCAGAAACGATTAAAATTAAAGGATTTGGGTTATCCATAATGAAGATACCTCATTAACTATAATTTTTTATAGTTATTAGTGAATATTTTTAGTTACATAATTATTTAATTTTTTTATTAATACGAGTGTTAGAATCTTTAGAATATTATTCATAAAATCATTTAAAAGAGAATTTCCTCTGGCTAATATGAAGAATATTGATCTATATGGATTTCTTATATCTGAAGCGGAACATTCCTTTTCAGGATGGGATTTCTCGTATTTAGAAACTAGAATTGAAAATGCTCCTCTAACATGGAGTTATTTAAGTAAAATATTACCCTTTGTCAGAAGATCAACATCTTTACTTGATATGGGTACTGGTGGTGGTGAATTTTTATCTATCCTTGTTCCCCTCCCTCAACATACATGCGCTACCGAAACTTATGAACCAAATGTACCAATTGCGAGAAAAAGATTAGAACCATTAGGTGTAAAAATCTTTTACTTAGAAGATGAAAAGGATCTTCCATTCATGAATAATGAATTTGACTTAGTTATCAATCGGCATGAATATTACAACGCAAATGAAGTATATCGGATTCTAAAAAATAATGGGATTTTTATTACTCAACAGGTGGGAGATCAGAATGATAATAAACTAAGATTAATACTAACCGGCAAAAGTAACTCAGGGAGTAGCGTGGAATGGAATCTTGATTATGCGAAGGATGAATTAGAAAAGGTTGGTTTTAAGATAGAAGAAGATTATGAAGATATTACGTTTACGAGGATTTTCGACGTTGGAGCTATCGCATTTTATCTTACAGCCATTCCTTGGGAATTACCTGATTTTTCTGTTAAAAAATATTATCATAAATTGGGAGAAATAAACGATACTATTAATGAAAAGGGATATTTAGACTTGAATAGGAATAATCATAGGTTTTTTATCAAAGCAAAAAAAATATAAATTTATGCATTCATAAAACTCGGTTAAGGGAATGTATCAGAAATTAGAAATTTATATGACCCTAAATGTTATTTCCTAAGAGAAAGCTGCTATTTTGGTTTAGCATTTCATTGGAATTACATTATATTCATCAATCTTAGTTCAACAAGTGCCCCAATTGATTTCAGATATTGATCAAATTATATGATTCGAATTTAGTATTAAAAAAAATGAAATTTTTCTACCTCAATTTTTTTTGTCGATTGGATCCAGTTGATTAAATTGCTCGGTTATCAAGGATCAACCAACACATTTATATATTAGAATTAACAACATAGATATATATACATTAATTTTATTTTAACCAAAATTTTTGTATAAACAAGCAATTTAAATTAGTGGAGGAATAAAAAGATGGCAGCATTTGCATGGAGTCCTTTAAGGGCTTTAATGAAAAAAGCTGGAGCTGAGATCGTAAGTCGAGCAGCAGTTGATAAATTAATGGATTATTTAGAAGAATACGCTAAAAATTTAACTGGTTGTGCTCTTGACATTGCGAAACACTCTGGCAGAAAGAAAGTAACCGCAGCTGACATGAAAATTGCTATAGGATTAGTATAAACAATTTCATGTTGCTAATTAAAAAAAGAAAATTTTCATTTTTTTTTATTTTTTCTTCTTTTCCATGCGCTTCTTTAATTCGCTTGATGATATTCTAGCTCTTTTTTGACCCTTAACAGCCCAATAGCTTTTAGCTGGAGCTTGAGCGACTTCTCTTTCTTCTATTTCAATTTCCTCCAACTCATCCTCTAAATACGATAAACTCTCATCAAAATCCCGTTTAGCGAAAGCAATATTTCTCGAGTGCAAAGATTTCATCTCATTAAGTAACTCGGTTTTCAAGCTAATTAGCAGTTCTTTTGATTCTTTAGTTTTTCCAGAATAATAACCCCCGCCAGCACTTTGAATATTCTTCATAACATTAAATTTCTGGTTGTATTTAGATTTAAAATCACCTTCATCATTAGTTACTTCCACTCTATCGTTAATCACTCTCATTCGTTTATTTCCATTGGTATCTAAGTACTCTACTTGAAGTTGTACTGGGATTTTTTCTTTTAACTCAAGATCCTGAGTTGATTCAAGTTCGAGAAATAATTCTCTATCCTCTGTAATTGCTCCAAGGTTAATTTCTGAACCCTTCATTAGACCTTTGGAGCTGTAAGCCCCAGTTATATTTTTTATTATAATGCTTGGAGGAACAATAACCTTCACTTTCACATCTTTCCCCAAATATTTTATTTGTCTAAGTTCAGAGAAAATCGCTTCCATTTCGTCACTCGAAATTAGATACAGGGTGCCTCCCGTTTTATCAGTTAATTTCCCTAAGACTTGGAGACCCATTTCATTGTTATCACCAGATACTGACACTCCTACAACATCAACTATTACATTTATTTGATTACATTTTTCAGCCATATCTTCATAGAAATTAATTGCTCCCGGACTTGTACCGGATAAATTTCCAATTCCTTGGTTAGCTAATCCATCAGTTAAAAGAGTAATTCTTCCTGTTGAATTGAAAAATTCAAAAGATAAAATACCGAAATATAGGGCGGGTCCAAGAGCAGTCATATCCATTGATTGAAGATTTTGCACTTTATTAATCCACCCATCAGCAAATTCACCGATAGAACCAAGGAATTTTTCTTTTTTAATAGATTTTTCAAATTCCGACTTCATTCCTTTCACAGTGAACAATAAATCACCACTAAAATTGAGCGGTTCTTTATCATGTCTTAAGTAATAGTAAACTGTACTTTCAAATGCTATCAAAATATATTTTGTTGAAGGTGAATTAATTTTAAAATCTTTTAAAGTCTGAATTAAAGATTTTTTCACAGCTTCTATTTTGGCTCCACTCATACTACCAGATATATCAATAATTGAGAGATATAGATCTCCTTCCGTCGTCACAATTTTTGTGACCATTGCCTCTTCCTTAGGCTTTTTGGCTCCTAAGGCGGATAATAAAAAATCAATATCATTTGGTAATTTTTCTTCAAGTTTAGTTTTTCCCACAGCATTTTGAGTCCCACAAAATTCACAAATATAATAAGCACCTTTTTGAGTATCTTCTTTGATTAAATCAATGTCAGTAAAAACTGCACCACAATTTTTACATATTATCGGATCCTCTTTTATTTCGGTTTTCGGTTTTCCTAATTCTTTAAAAGCAATTGAATATAAATATGGATAAAGTTCCTTTTTTAAAGGTTTTTTAACTAAAAAGTTATTAAATGCTCTGTTGAACATCAGATTCCCAAAATTTGTTTTGAGAATTTAATAATAAATAAGTCATAAAAAGTTATTGGTGACCACAATAAAAAAAAGGTAGAAAAATTTAATCCCAAAACCATTACAAGGTTGTCTTCATACATCTAAAATTTATATGTGTGAATCATTCTATTTTGGGATTGGTTATGTATTTATCAATAATTTTTGTCATCATTTCTATAGATGGTCTGTCTGTTTTGTCCTTTCCAATATATTTCCATACAATTATTCCTTTTTTATTAATCAGAAATTTGCTTGGAACTGCTTGTTTAATGTTGATTTTTTTACCGGCACCAGGAGCAAACCAGTAAACACCGTAATCTTTAGCAATTTTAGCTCCACGATCGGAGATAATATCTACACCAAAGTTATTTTCTTCTTTAAATATCCTTAAAAGCCTTACACTATCACTTGCGATTGATATCAATTTTACATTTCTCTTTTCGAATTTGGATATATTCGTAGTTAACATAGTTAAATGTTTTTTACAGTGACTTCACCAATTACCTCGGAAGAAATCTATTAAAATTCCATCGTATTGATTGAGCATTTCAGTTAGATTTATCGGATTGTCATAAATGTCTATAGTAATTATATGTGGAGCATCGATACCTGTGTTTATCCCTTTAGGTCTAGGTGGTTCTTCAGCATTCATAAATTAAAATTTATTGTGATTGGATTTAAATCATTTTATTATTACAGTTAAAAAGCTAATGAAATGTTATTTTTTTATTCAATAAATTAGCAATTCTCAAAGAGAGTTTCAGTCATTATACTAAAGGCTTCTTCAACGTTTTCGCCAGTTTTGGAAGATAATTCGATAAAGTTTGAGAGGTTGTATTTTTTAGCAGCTAATAATCCGTCTTCTTTTGATACTGCTCGAAATTCATCTAAATCTTTTTTTGAACCAACTAGCATAATTGGAATATCTCCAGCATGTTCTCTAACAATTTGAGTCCAGTCAGGCAAATGCTCAATACTCTTTGAGTTTGTAATATCATACAGGAAAAAAGCGCCATTAGCTCCTTTACAGTATTGAGAAAGGAGAAATCTAAATCTCTCTTCACCACCAAAATCCCACATTTGCAGTTTTACTTTCTTATCATCAAAATGGGTTGTCTTCGAATAAAAATCTACACCAATCGTTAATTTTAGATCTTCCATAAAGTATCCCGAGATAAATCTTAGGGTAAGAGATGTTTTCCCAACAGATGCATCTCCCAGCATCATTAATTTAAATGTATAATCGTAATCAGTCATTCTTATCTATATATAGGATAAATTTAGAATGTTTCTTGGTTTTATGGGATAATGATTATTTTTAGCCTAAAATTAGGTTTATGATATTAATATACCTAGTATTAATTAATTTTTGTTTAATTTAAAACTTATATTAACAAGATTAAAATATTGAAGCAAGAATGCGCAATAGAATTTGGAATTAATGAATGATTAAACCATAAAGAGATAAGAGCTAACAAGATTCCTAATGTAAAATAATACCCAAAAAAAGTAACAATTGTCGAAAAGGGAACTATAAAGGGGGGAACATGATAGAGGGCAAAAATGATGGATGATATGATAATACTATATCTTGTTTTTATCTTTACTTGGAGTTTCTTTATAATAAATACTCTAAAAAACGCTTCTTCAGAAGGACCAACGATGATTATTTGTAAAATTATAATTACTGATATTTGGATTATATTTGGTTGAATTGGGGTAGTAATTATAGCACCCTGTTGCCCTTGTTCGACGAATCCTGAGCCAAACAAAGTTTCTATCAACACATTTCTAAAAACATATATTAAAAAATTTCCTAAAAAGAATAGTAAAACACCTGTACTTAATCCTGCTATAATTTTTATCAATACATCTTCATTTTTTTCAAATCCCATTTCAGAAAGTGAGTCAACGATTTTTTTTTTCTCTATTTTACTTGAAATAAAAGCAGGAACGAAAACTAGAAGAATTTCCAAAAATATTAGAGTTATTAAAATCCAAGAGTTTTCTCCAAGTTGCATAGTTTAGTTCCCTACAAATAAATTTGGCAAATCAAAAAATTAAATATCTCATGATTATTATTATTATCTCTATCTCTTTTCTCTCTTGATGGTCATACGGAAAGGTTTGATTGAACGCAGTAGTAAAAAATTAGAATTTGATCGTAATGAAGAAAGGTCATTAGAAAATAGAGGGTCTACAAAAGAGCAGCTTTTATTAAAAGATTTAAAAATTATAGCAGAAGATTATCTTAATATCGAAGAATTAAAGAAATCTTTTGCAAACACAATTCTAAGAAATATAGATGGACTAGACTTCCACCCTTTTAAAGAGCATAAGAGATTTTATATAAAAGAAAATCACATAAAAAAATTTGTTCGCGCTTCAAATATAAAAGGATTAAATGTTGTAAGTGTTGATGGGAGTTCTGTTACAAAAAGATATATGAATGTTGATTTTGCTTTTTTAAAAGCGATTGCTGTAAAATATTACTTTCATCAAAATCATGTTGCCAGTATAAAACACTTCCCGGATTTAGCTGGATTTAATAATTATATTGTTGAAGGAAACTTCTTTAGTCGAGATGAGAATGTGGTTGATGTTAAAACATCAATTGATATGAAGTGTATGGAGATTAAATTATTGAATGAATTAATTAACAGATTAACAGATATTGATCTTATTATTATTGATGGCTCGATTGTCATTACTCCAATAAACCTATTATTCTCAAAAGACGCGGAGATATCAAATAGATATGATGTTTTGCTTCGAGAATATAAAAAATTGTATACAAATTGTAAGGAAAACAGCATAATTCTGATAGGTTCAATTAAAGATACAAGAACTTCTGCTTTATCCAACCTTCTTAGTGATGCAATACAATTATCCATGCCAAGCCATTCCAACTTGAGTGATTTTATCAAGATTAACTATAGAGAAGTGATTAAATACTTCTCTGATATTGATTTGTTCAACAGATTATTGAATAAAACCGAAAGAAGTTGCATTTTTTACTGTAAAAGAGAAATAGATAAAATAAGAGACACTGGGATAAAAAAAGAAATTCCTTATTACTTTCCTCTTACATTTTATGCATTTTATTTAAAAACCGCGAAATTTGACACACCATACAGGATCGAATTTTTCATGGATGAAACTCATTCAATTCAAAAAGCTTCCGAAAAAGCAGATTTAATTTCTTCAATTTTATTACCAATTTCAACATTAAATGAACAGTATGGGTTACCGATACCTCAGATTGAGGCTCATAAACGAGCTGTATTCAAACCGCATGAAGTTGAATTATTATTGAATAACCTTACCCGAATGTTACAATTCTATGGGGTTTCATTGTTGGAAAAAAGAAGAAATAGAAGGCCATTTTAATATTAGATTGTTGTGAGTCGATTTAGAAAGAGATCTTCAAAGAAAATGTGTTTTATTTCTAAAATTTCATTTCTAAATCCAAGTTCTTTAATTTTTGTATATAACTCATCTAGATTCGTTCTACTTGAGTTGATGTAATATATATAATGTGGTTTTTGTAAATTGAGATAACTCTTTACTTCTTGAAGAAATTTGATTAAAATTTCATATCCTTTCTGCCCCCCATTCCAGCTATGATCAATTTTTTGTTGTTTCTCTTTGATCAAAATTGATGAAGGAAGATATGGGGGATTAAAGATAACAATATTAAATGATGATTTCAAGTATTCTGGAAAAGACCTAAATAAGTCTGATTGAATAAAGCTGATTTTATTATGAAAATTATTCAATAGCTCATTTTTTTTAGCACAAAATATAGCTTCATCTAAGATATCAGAAGCAAATATTTTCGGATTAAACTTTTTGAATTCTGATATAAACTTCTGAAGAAGAATTGCTATTATTCCTGTTCCAGTTCCCATGTCCAAAATATATTTAATGTTATCTATTTTTATACCATCAAACAATTTATTGGTAATATTATTTTTAAAGTAATCAATAAGGAGATAGGAATCGTCGGATGGAGGGTATACATTCTCAAAATCACAAATAATTAGAGGGTCAGGTGGAAAGTTAAACGATATCACATCAATGTGTAATTATGGATAAAATAACCTACATATTTCAATGATTTCTTCATTTTTAAATTTAAAGAGTTTTTTATTTTCATAACCGCTTTTCTTTAAAATCAAGGAAATCTTTTCTTTTGAATAATTAAATCTCTTTATGGATTTAAAATAAAGTGTTAAAGCATTGGTTATATTCTTGCCTTTGTAAGGCATAATTCCTGCCACAAATTTTAAAAAGAAATCTTTGGAGTTTAAATCAGTTAAAAAGAAGTTTATATCTTCCTTAGGGGCTATTTTTATTAGAAGCAAATCGATTTTCGGGATGGGATAAAAACCTTCTCTAGGGATATTATATTTGATGATAGGATTCATAAAACAATTAACAGTAACGCTAATTCTTGAAATTTGTTTGTAGTTATCTGATAAGAAAATACGATTTCCTAAACTTTTTTCGATTGTGAGTATTCCTAAGGGAGGATTTTTCTTGAAAAACACCTTTTCTAATATAGGTCCTGTGATTGTGTAGGGTAAATTCGAAATAACCTTATTATGATTCGGGAGTTGTAATTCTAAGATATCTCCATTAATGATTTCAATATTTTTAAAAATCGAGAAGACATCTGAAAGATATTTGTAAAGTGTTTGGTCAATTTCAACAGCGTAAATTTTTTTTACTTTTTTAACTATCTCTTCAGTTAAAGCTCCTAATCCTGGTCCTATTTCTAAAACAATGTCTTCTCCTGAAAGTTCAGAACTTTTAATGATCTTTTTTGTTATGTTATTATCAATTAAGAAATTTTGTCCCAGATATTTTTTGGGCTTTAAATTCAAATGTTTTAGGATTAGTTGAACATCTCTATAATTCATATGTTTTATTCATATTTTTGCGTTTTACTAAAAAGATAGTATTTTACATCTCGTTGAAGTTCTTTGATAATTCTTTGAGCTATTAATCTTGCAGGTGCGGAAATACTCGTTCTATCTGATATATCTTGAAATGTGCCAAATTTTTGCCTTTCTCTAGCTTCCAATATTTCCCACATATGCTTTTGACCGATTCCAGGTAATAATTTTAATGCGTGCATTCTAGGAGTAATTGAGGTAGAATTATTAAAGAAATTGATAAATTCTTCTTCATACTTAAAAACTTCTTTTTCAAGAATAGGTTGAATTAATGCTTTAGAGGTATTTGTTAACTCATCATAGTCAATCTTTTTTAAAACATCTCTTAATTTATCTTCGTTTAGAAATTCTTCGTAAGTCTTTTGTTCTTGAACTTGAATACCAGAACTCTTATTCATTTTAACCTCGTAAAGTACAAAATCAGGAAAAGTTAGAACTTGTGCGATCGGTGTTTTAGCCCAACTTGGTTTATCTTCTTCGGGATGACCATGCGTTAAAAGATCTAATATAACAACTTCCCGAAATTTCTTTATAAATTGTTTTTTCTTTTTGGGACCATTTCGATAACCCCTTCTCCGAGGTGGACCTCTGTATCGATCTCTTCGTTCCATCATTACCAAAATTTTTTTTATTTGCTTTTCCGTGAACCATCTTAAATTATTATTTTTTCTACACTACTCAGTGATTTAGAGTAGTACATTAGAATTTAAAACAATATAGACTTATAAATTCTTCGTAATTTAAGATGATTTGATATCCTCTAATTCTTCTAAAATTACTTCTAATTGTTTATCTGAAAATGTCTTACCAGTGAAAGATTTTTCTAAAATAATTCTAAGTTCTGGAACAGATTCTGGATTAATATTGATAATATTTATAGCGTAAAGTTCTTCAATATCATATTTCTCTATAAGAAAGTCTTTAATTTTTTTAGCAGTTTTAGTATCCATTTTAGCAAATTTATTTACATAGTTATAGGTAATTTCTTGAAAATGCGACATACCTTCTTCAGTATCAATTTCTTCCATTTGTTCTTTTACGTATTCCATAATTTCTTTTACTTCTGGAATAGATACTGCTCTTTCATCTTTTTTACGGCCAGACATTTTAATTCCTTTTATAATAAAGTTATTTTATAGAAGTAGGATTTAATCTCAAGTGTTCTCTACCTATTATCAAATTTTTCTTCGTTTTTCCTAGTTTAACTTCAACTAAGTAACACCGTCCTCTTTGTCCAGTTATCGTACCGGTTTTTCCATAGTATCTTCGATGAGGGAGTCCACGTTTATGAACTGATGAATCTCCGATAATGTCAACTTTATCATTAATATTATAATCGATAAGATATTTTTCAACAGAACCAAGTCCTCTTTGTCTAACATTCTTTCGATAGAGTTTCCGTGTCTTATTTCTATATCCTTTATGAATTGTGATAATAGAACACCATTGTATTTTTTAATGAGTGGATTTATGAATTATAACTTATTTATTTTTTGATTTTAATGGATTATAATAAGTCTGTGCTTTTTAATAATTAATTTCTAATACATCTAATTCTTTACAAATTAAGGAAAATCCAAAAACGTCTGAAAACGAAGGAGATGTGCGACCATAATCACCATTTATTAATTCTTTGATGTAAGTTCCTCCCTGTGATTCTATAATAAATTCAAACTGAGTAGAATTTATGAATTTTCCTCTTATTCTATGAATCTTTTTCTTTCTAATCTTATCAGAACGTCGGTGGGAAACCCTTTGGGGCGTTCTTTGATTAATTTCTTTATTTTCAAAGGTAAGTTTTAATTCTCTTAATTTTTCTGCATAAAAAGCTTTAGTAACTCTCTTTTCAGTCTCAATTAATGCTCTATAAACCTTTAAAGTCTTTGATGCTTCGCTTTTCATATTGATTACTTCCCTTTTACTACTATATTTAAGATCTTGGATTTTCACTTTTTTCTTATTAATTTTGTTTACCCTTTTCTCTAGTTTTACAAGATCTAAAGATCGGATTTGAGGATTTTTTAGTTGTAATATAAAAGGTCTTCCTTTACCTAGCATTTTAACATCAATATCCTCTCTCCCCGCTCCATGAAACTTCGATTCAGTTGATCTTGATTTTGCAATAAATTCTGGACTAATTAGTTCTTCTACACTTGTTAAATATTGCTTTCCTGAGAAATTGCATAATTCACATCCTTTTCCCTTACAATTACGGCATGACCAATGGGTTTGTGGGATACCTCTTACGAATTTATTGTATCTCCCTTGTATAAAGAGAGATTTAATTTTTAATTCAACATAAAAAGACTCATAGGTTAGGTGATAAATTAAAGAAACATCCGGGGTATCAAATTCTGGAGGCTTTTTAAAATGTAGTGATAGGAATTTTCCCATTTCCCGATTGAAATGAGTTTTAAAAGACTCTGCTTCTAATATCCCAAATTCTGATTTTAAATCATCTTCCCTATTAATAATCTGAGGATCGGGTGATGACCCAACTAAAAAGTTATCAAATTCAATATTCTTAAGAATTTCAATGCCCTTTTCACCAATTTTTTGGATTTTCGAGAAAATTTCCTGACATAAATAACATAATTGATTTGGATTTATAAGAGAAAATCCTATTCCCTCAATTTTTAGGACTTCTTGAGCAGGGGTATAATTTGCTCTTTCTGCCAATATTTTTAAGTTATAAAGCGCTTGCTCTTTTTGATCATCATTATTAGATAATAAATTTTTATGATTTTCCATAGTTAAAGAAAGAAGTAAGGAAGTTCCTCGATCTTGGTTGGTTGTTCGAGATCCTAATAATGAAAACATTCTACCAAGACAATGAACACAAAGATAATGTTTTTCAATAATTTTTAGAGCTGTGGTTAAAATCATATCCATATAGATTTAGTTTTTCTTTACTTATTGATTTTATTTTAGAGTATAAAATTATTATAAAAATTTTAAATTCAGAGTATATTATTCTAATTAACGTTCATGATGATCTTCACTTAGATTGAAGGCTCTACTATTAATATTTAACATTTTATTTTAAAAATTCAGGGAGAAAATAATTGTCTACAAGAGTAAAAGGCTTGGTTAAATGGTTTGAAGTTAAGAAGGGATATGGATTCATTATTGTTGAAGGATATGAACATTTATTTGTCCACTTTTCCAATATAGAAATGTCAGGTTTTCGAAAGTTAGATATTGGAGATGAAGTAGAATTTGAAATCCAAGAATCAAAAGAGGGAAAAGGACCTGAAGCAATCCATGTAATAATATTATCAAAAGACAAAAAGTATTAACAAAATTTTCCACTCGGTTTATATCAAGTAATTAATCTTCATCTTCTGACCACCCAAGTTCTTTCAGTACGGAACCTAAAGCTTCTGATTCTTCTTCTAATACAAATTCAGTATCATATTCGGATGCAGAAGATTCTATATCAAAATCAGGAGGGGCTAATTCTTCAAGAGAGGGTAACTCACTCAATGGTGGGGACTTCTCTTCTATGAGGGTTTCCTTAGGTGGCTTTGTTTCTATAGCTGTGGTAGGTCTGCTAGTAAGGGGCTCATCTTCTATTTCCATAGGAGAATAATCATCAAGCGGGATCGGGGGAACCTCATCATCGTATACTTCAATTTTTGAGGAAGAACCGGGAATAGAGAGTTTCTTAGCTATAGTTGAGGAAGTGTCAATAATTTCAGCTTCTTTTACCTCTTTATTAATGCTGAGTCCGATGGATTTTGGTATCGAAACAATATTTGTTGTGTCTGTTACTTCAAGTTCCTCAAATTCTTCATCTTCTTTTTCCCAATCATCTAGAAAGCCTAAAAGATCATCTAAAGCAGCCTTATCTTGTTCAATCGAAGGTTTTTTTATTGAAACCTCCTCCTCCTGATGTTTCTCAATTTTTACTATCTCAGATTTTTCTAAGGATAAGACCATTTCTGTTTCCTTATCCCCTGAAATTAATTTATTAAGCCTTTTTGCTAATTCTCTTAGGTAACCCAAATAATATCCAATTCGATAAACTGAACTTAATCCTCCAAACACGATATAATCATCGTTAATTGCCATCAGTATGCTATATCCAGAAGAATTATGTAGAAGGATTTCAGTCAAGGCTCCATGATGAGTTGCTTGATTTAATCTTAACCCTAAATCAATTAATGCTGTACTTGACGCCGATGTTGCATCTGCGTCCAATTCTGAAGAGTACGCGCTTGCTACTTTCATTCCAACCCGATCAAGCACTATTAAATTTTCTAAATCTGTATTATCTTCTTCCTCTTTCAATACGTATTTCATTTTTTCTCGGATATTAGGATTTACTGATGACATTTTTTATCACTTTTAAGGATCGAAAAAGATATTTGTGGTGAGATTTAAGTATAAATAGATTGTTTCTTTTAATATATTTTTTCTTTATTATGTTAAAAGAACTCCGTTAAGTTCTTTTGAGTTGTAGAGGGTTGTTCAATCTTCTCAAAAGAATAATCTGATAGATCAAATATAATTGACTTGATTTTATTTACAACCTCCTCTGGAGTTAAATTTTCGGTTTCAATCTTGAATATATTTGCTCTAGCAGATAAAAATTGATTATAGTAAGAGAGAATTTTTAATAAATAATTTCTATCATCTTCATTCCACTCTTTTCTGATTAAATCTAAGGATCCTCTCTGTGTTATCCTTTTTAATATTGTATCTGGATCAGCTTTTAAGTAAATTATATAATCCTCTTTCCATTTAATGGAATTGTATGTATCGAGAATCAAGTTGTAATCCCTTTCTTGAAGATTTAAGCTTTTTGAATATACAAGTACACATAATGGGGTTCTATCTAGTATTATAATTCTACCATTATATTTTTCATCAAAATTGAGTATATTTTGATTTCTACGAATAAGTTGTTGTAGAAAATGAAGCTCGCTTCTGAAACCAATTTGTTTATTAGAGGAACCGAAAGGAAAGGGGGGTTTTTTAACATATCTTTCGGGAAAAAACTTAAATTTATTATTATCCTTGACAATTTTCTTAAAGAGATTGAAGACTGTTGTTTTACCCACACCATGAGCACCTGCAAGAGACAAAACAATGTTGTCTTTTGAACCCTTATTTCGGTAAAAAGTTTTACTCAATCCCTTTTACTCCTATCAAATAATAATTTGTCGTGTAAATATTCTTTAAGTATATAGTAATTCTAGAGTTTATTGATTTTCCTAATTATTAAAAGTTTATATTGAGGGAGTAATTAAAGAATAAAGTTATAAATAAATTAGGATAACGATAAGAATGTTGTATAAAACATTTGTTATAAGGGTACTATAAATATTCCCATTTGTTATTTCAAAAATAATCCCAATGATTATGAAACCAATAAAATTTAGAAAGAAATAGATAGGACTAGGATCTAATACTAACATCACAATGGCATATACTAAAGCTACTATAAGCAATACATATATTCTATTATTGAATTTCTGTGTTAACGAGTTATGTAATACACCCCGATATACTATTTCTGTCGATACGGTACCTACAACCATTAAAATAACTAGAAAGAAAACCCAAATGAAATCAGCTTCCCTTATTATCTGGTTTTGTGCAGTCGCGGGTTCTATCACGCTTGATACATCTAGCCCAATTACCCCGAAAGCATTAATTAAAGCGCTAAAAAGAAAATCAAACAAAATAAGACAAATAGCACCAACCAATCCAATTACAAGACTTAAAACAATCTTTTTGGAATCTTTTAAAAAACCCAATTTAATATAGTTATGTTTTTTAGAATAAATATAATACAATGGATAAATTCCAAATAATGCTTTAGGAATCTGACTTATTAAAAAAAGCTGGATGTTTGGTTCTAATCCTCCAGTTCCCCATTGGGTGGCTAAAGCAAAATAGAGAAGAAAGAAAACGATTATGTAAATGTACATACAGGTAGCAAACACATTTAATCCTTCTCTTAAATTCCACTGATTTTTGTTGAGAATAAATTTTTGTTCAGAGACAAGTCTTTTATTGGTAAATATTAAACCTGGTTTCTTTTTGGTTAATTCTTTTTTTACCTCAGATATTTTTTCTAAAGTAGTATTGCATATAGGGCATTGGTCTAAAATTGTCGAGGTGACAATAGATCCGCATCCAGGACACTTGCGAGAAACTTCAACTTTCTGAATTAAAGACGGTGTCTTGATGATAAGTGGTTTCTGTAGTTCTTTTGTTCCATTAAGTTTCACTACTAATTTACCACAATTTGGGCAATAGGTTTCATTCCCAACATCAGCTCCACAATAAACACAGTATTTAATTCTGTTTTCGTTGTTTTTAGACATGTTATATCCGTAATTAAAAGACTTCTTGATTAATAGGTTTAAGATAATTTGCTTGGTTTAATATATAAATTAGGAATTAAATAATTTGTGATTATATTTTTATTAATAATGAATTAGTTGTTTAATAAAAATGCTGAGAAAAATATTTAGGAAAAGAATAAAGGAAATCCATGAAAAATTTGAAAAAGAGAAAATTTTGATATATGATAATACAGCTAACTTTTTTGGGTTAGAGTCACTTGGAATCTGGAAAATTCATGGTAATGGGGTATTAATACTTACTGAAAATGTATTGATGTTTGGTATGTGGAAACCTAAAAGAGACTTAACTATTCCCGTAAAGGCAATAATAAAGATTGAGAATCCAAAATCTCATCTCCATAGATCAGTGTTTAAACCTTTATTAAAAGTGAATTTTATAAATGAAAAGGGAAATAATGACTCTGCGGCTTGGTTTGTAAGCAGCTTGGATAATTGGAATGAAAAATTTGAAAATATTATTCAAAAGGAGGTTTAAAATAATAGATTTTCTATATTTTATGAGATTTATTTATGTTATTATTAGTAATAGTGTATAATTCCATCAGCAATAACCCATGATAATAAGATATACTGTCGAAATATCCCTCCCCCAAATCAGATTTGTTTGCATATACTAAAGCCATTTGAGCATTAAGAGCAGCTTGGATTAACAACTCGACACCTTTATATACTAAATTAGGACTCCAAATTCCTCTTTCATAATTTGCCCACCATGTAGGACATGAATGTAGCCCTTGATCAAAAAACCAACGTGCAGTACTATAATAATTTTTAATATCCCAAACCTCACTATGACCAAGATCATCTAATAAATTCATCAAATTAACTAAACTTTTCATTATTTTCCAATAGTACCTATGAACATTGTTATTAGGATGTTTCCAGAGAGGATATGGGATATGCTTAGCCAAATCTTCAGTTGTTGTACTCCAACTTGATTCTTTTGGGATAATTTTTTCTTTATTTATTGGAAAATATTGATCCAAGTCTGAAAGAAATAATAATTCAGTTTCTGAATCATTATTAATTAGTTCCATTGCTTTTCCTAAAAAAATTTTCTCATATCGTGGAATATGATGTCCGAATGTCTCAGCATCTTGAGCAATTATGATATAGGTAGAATTACTCTTTTTCTCGTTTTTATGTAGTTTTTTTGCTTCACTAACAAATTTCTTTGCAGTAATGTCCTTAAACGAGATTTGGTTACTTATTATATCATCCCTAAAGAAGAGTTGAAGTCCATTAGGAGAACAATAGATTTGATCAAAAGGCCATTCCATTGGACAGGCGATCCCACTCATAATTACCCATTTATACCCTAATTCACGTATATATTTTGCTACACCTCCGGATATTGCCATTTCTGGTGGAAAAAACCCATTTCTTTTCCATAATTTGCCAAATTCATTAATGTTTGTTTCTTCATTTAACTGGATCTGACGGTGTGTCTCAAGTTCAGGAATTAATGGTAGGATTGGATGATATTTCGCAGTCCCAACGATCTCTATTTTTCCTTCAGAAACAAGGTTCTTCAAAAAATCAAGGGTGTCTGATAAATCAAATTCATGAAGCAAATCAATTAAAACTCCATTTATATTTAGACAAATTTTTGCATTATCATGATAATCTAGCACGTTAAATAATGGTTTGTAACATTCTTTATCGATTTTTTTTAGAATACCGTTATCTTGTGTTGGAGGTTGGTACATGTGTAGACAAAAACATATAAAAGTACTCACTTTTTTACTCATCTGCCCGATTTATATCTGTTTTTAAATTTTTTATGTTAATTTAATAGTATTTGAAGATAACTTTTATGATCTTTGATTGATTACATCGGTGAATTCTTAAATTATGTAATAAAGAATATTATTACAAATTAGAAGTATTAATTATAAAAACCAAAATTGGATGAAAATAATGAATATTGACGATATAAAACGCGTTTTTATATTAGGATCGGGAACGATGGGTGTGCAAATAGGAATTCAATCAGCTATGAATGGTTATGACGTGAGTATCTTTATAAGAAATCCTGCGAAAAATGAGATAGTATGGGAGGATATCAGAAAACGTACTGATTGGATTGTGAGACGGGAAGTAATAAATAGAGAAGAAGCCGATCAAATGCTCAAGAGAATATATACGACAAATGATCCTGCAGATGCAGCAAAAGATGCTGACTTCCTTTCAGAATCAGTACCAGAAATTCCCTCTTTAAAAAAAGAATTATATGAAAAGTTTAATAAGCTGTGCCCCGAGAAAACGATTTTTACTACAAACACTTCCACACTTCTACCATCGATGTTAGCTGAAAGTACAGGACGCCCTGAAAAGTTTTTAGCTTTCCATTGTAATAATCCTGTGTTTATTACCAAAACTGTAGATATCATGAGACATCCTGGTACATCACAAGAAATTCTTGACATTACTGTTGAATTTAGTAGGAGGATCGGATTAATTCCTATAATTCTCGAGAAAGAGCAGCCTGGATATATAATCAATACCTTATTGGGGGGATTAATGGGTAGAGCACTTGAATTAGTTGCAAATGGTGTTGCTACTCCTCAACAAGTTGATAAGTGCTGGATTAGTAATATGAAAGTTGGAATTGGGATTTTTGGAATTATGGATAGCAATGGTCTTGATGTTGGATGGGAGATGCGAGAAAAATATGCTTTAACCTCTGGAGATAAACAGGCAAAAGCAATATATGATTATCTTAAAACTAATTTTATTGATAAGGGTCATCTTGGACGAAAAACTGGCCAAGGATTTTATAAATATCCGAATCCAGAATATAAGGATCCAGATTTTTTAAAATAGTTATCTTTTTCACACTTTTATTTTTCTATTATTGTTTCTTCTATTGTTGTTCCAAAGTGTGTAGCTCCCGGGCCCAAGTGAACTAAAACTTCATCTCCTATCTTCAGATTAACAACAGATTTCGCTTTGCCGCTGATTCCTACCAAACGTATCGTTTCAGCGTTTTGACATATACAACTTATCAAAATCTTCTTATCCTCTAATTCAACTTGCAACTCAAATCTCAACATTGGTCTTGTTTCAATTTTAACTCTTCCTATTGATACTACTCGGGCTTCACCTTTATTAGAGACTGCTAAGACTTTATCCCCACCTTTTAATTCACTCAGATACTTAGTTCGATATAATTTAGAAGGATCGTCATCAGGAACAAGTACATAAGCAGATACATCCCCCGCGTTGACCCTAAAAGGTCTAGATGCCACAAATTGAGTCTCAAATGTTTCAGAATGTATTAAACAGAAACCTGCTGCAGTTGATCCAACTAAGATTCCTTCACCTACATTTAAAAGTGATGTAGTGTCTACACACACCCTTTCAGCTTCAGGGATATTCTCAATATTTATAATTTTTGCTGTTTTTAGCTCGATATGAGAGGTGATGTGCACTAAATTTTTTAATTCGATAATATCATTGACCGTTTTTGGTAACATAAGAACACCATCTACACCTATTTCTAAAGTTTTAAGCATTAATTCCGCTTCTTGAGTCGAATTTACGGCAGCAATTAAATCAGTATCGTTATTATGCATTTCAGCTATTAGGTTTTCAAAAGGGATTATTTTCCAGTCACTTGCTGAAACAATAATAAAATCAGCCTTATTACTTTTAGAAAGGTTTATGACCACTCTCTCATCTTCTTTGGATTTTAATTCCTTATAATATCCAATATGTATTTCTGATGAGATTTTGTTCTTTTGTATTTCTTGAAGTTTCTGGAGATTTGAAATTATAATATATTTACCGGGAAGATTCTGATCTTCTACATAAAGATTCACACGCTCTATTTTTCCCAGTTCAGAATATGTTTCTTCAGAAACCAAAAAGTTCAAGATATCCTTATTAAATGCTTCTTGAACTAATTCCTTAAAATTATCAGTCTTATTTTTGAAATTTAGGATTATTTTTTTCATAACATCAAATTCTTAGACTTTGGACTATGAAAGTTTTTTTATCTAAATTCTTTTATTATAATGTATTAGTTAATTATTAAATTTTTAAGTTAGTAAATTCATATAATTCATAAAATAGAAAAAAAAAAAATAAAAGTTGATGACCTTGGGAATAAAGAAAAAGTTATTTCCTCGGAAGGGAAAGGAGAAAGACGACCTAGTTTCGAAAGCTAAAAGTCATATCCATAGATTAAACTTAATAAATAAAAATTACAGCCGACGTGCAGAAATAAGCAGGAAAAATGCAAAAATTGCTTTAAAAAGAGGTGAAAAGGATCGTGCAAAGAATTATCTTATCCAATATAAATCTTATACAGCGAAAGTCGATAGGACAAGTAATATTAGAAGTAAAATAGAAAGACAGATTCAAGCAATTGAAGAAGGACAATTAATATCACAAACAGGAGATATTTTCTCTGGAATCCGAGATGAACTTGAATATATCGCAACTAAAGCTTCTCCAGCGATAGTAGCGGAAATAGCAGAGGACTCTGAAGCATATGTTGCTGAAATTGAAGAAGCTGCTGATATTTTGGCAGGTGATCCTGAAATTGATCTCGCAATTGACGTGACGGAAGAATTGAATCAACTTGAGACAGAGATGCTTCTTGATCAAGGAGGAAGTATGCCAGAAACACCTTCAGATGATCTTCAATACATACCAGAATATGATACACTTGAAGAGGATACAGAATACAAGACAAAGGAGAAACTTCAGGACGAAATCGATAAATTACGCAAGGAACTTGAAAGTTAAGTTTTTTCTTATAAAGTTTTTTAGTCAAATTATTATTTAATTTGATTTAAGGCTTTAACCATATTCCTTACTTTACTTATAGCAATATTATAACCTATTTCTTCCCCAAATGTCCCTTTTAATGGTAAAAAACCACAATCAGGTTTTATAACTAGGTTCTCTTTACCATATTGAGTAATCCCCTTCTTGATATAGGCTTCTAGATAATCAATTTTTTCAACATATTTATTAATATCATTACCTTTAGTTGGCCCAAACTTCGATTCCACTGTACCGAGCGCTAAGTATTTGTCTGAATTTTGGAAATGTTGTTTTTGAAAAATATTGAAATTTTCCTCATTAGTTGTAAATTCATG
>JBHLOF010000070.1:0-22641 GCA_048940805.1 Promethearchaeota archaeon | reverse complement strand
GAGGATTCTACAATTTTCATTTATTATCATCCATTATCAAGGATTCTTTTTTGTTCGATATCAGATGCAGATGATGAAATTACCAAGATAAGGGAGGTAATACATAAGATTGCTAAAAGATTCTGGAAAAAACACCAGTCAGATCTTAAAGTTTTTAGAGCCACAACAGAAAAAGCCCGATTTCAAACCTTAAATGCAGATATTGAAAATCTAACTCGGGGAGGAAAAGTTGCAGAAGTATTTCCGAAATTACTTGTCGCCAAAAATGTTTTGGAGAAAATTTTAACAATGGGGATGATCAACGAATTTGAGTTTAAAATTGCCTTAGAGTGCACTGGAACGAATTCTCCTCTTAAAATATCAAGGATTTATGGGGTAAATAGAGATGAAATCCTTGACGCGCTAAAAAAATTGGAAGAATTAGATATCATAAAAGATTACTAGATTTTTAATTAACTTGTTTTAACATAAATAGAAAAAAATAAATGGTTTCTAATTTTTTCAAAATTACCTAATTATTAAAAATTACGTGTGTTAATCATGGAGAATCGAGTAGAATTCGTTGCTACAGTTAAGAGTCCTTCCAGAGAATCTTCTTTGAGGAGAGGTGAAGGATTTTCTTTAAAAGAAATAGAAGAAGCTGGAAGAACCGTTATTCAAGTAAAAGAATTAAAATTGAAAATTGATTACTTCAGGAAATCAGCTCATCCTGAAAATGTAGAAAAACTTAAAGATCTTAAACTACAAGAGAAGAAAATTGAAAAGAAAAAGCCTTTTGTTAAAAAAGAAAAGAAAAGAACGCCATTTAAGCCAAAGGAGGAGAAAGCAAAAATCAAACGAGTAAAACCTCCTAAGAAACCAATTGTTAAAAAGAAAATAGAAGCTGTTAAGAAAGAAAAAGTCAAACCCGTTAAGAAAGAAAAAGTAAAAGTCGAAAAAGCTGGTATCGCTTTAACTGAATTATCGGGATTAGGGGCTACGACAGCAAAAAAATTCGCAGAACTTGGAGTTGAGACAGTAGAAGAATTAATCAAAGAGAATCCTGAAGAATTATCATCATTGATCAAGGGAGTTTCTTTAGATAGATTAACAAAATGGATTGAAGAGGGTAAAGAATTAATAGAATAATTGACATCCCTTTTTTACTTTATCTTAATTCAAAATAAGTAGGTTTTATCATGGAGTATAGCTTTTACGTATATCAAAAACCAGAGTCTAAATTGAACATAAATAAAATGCCTGTTTGGTTTAAAGAAGCTACTTTTAAGGGAGATGAAGATAATGGTTTTATAACTATGCATTCTCAAGATGACTATGATGAAATTTGGGGTCCGAATTCTACGCTTGAATTAACCTGGGAAAAAAGAGACCGTACGAATCTTTTTTATTATAAAGAAGTAGAAAAAAGTATTGAAACATACAATGCGATTGGTATAGTAGTAACAAAGAAAGAACGAGATTGGTTAATGAGTCACGAATTTACTTTATGGTTCGGACAACGCAGGAAAATGATAAGGAAAAGGTTCTACATCGAGAAATCAATACATGGGATATTTTATTGCGATATTACTGAGAGATTAATTAATATACATGTTTCGATAATCGAAAAATTATATGATGAATTTCAACCAAATGTATTAAAAGCTTTTAACTCAATTGAATGTCATCAGTAAGTTTTTTTTGAGCTAGGATAAAAAAATTATCATTATTATTAGGACCTCCCATTATCTTAAATTCTTTTATGCTTAAAATTTTTAATAAGTGTTTAATTTCATGTTTGGAAAAAAAGTGGTAAAACCGTTTATATATCTTATTTTCTGCTGAAACAGTCCACGGAACAATCTTATCTCCAAATTGTCTCAAACCTGTAAGCTTTTGTTGTTCTCTATGTTTATAACTAAGACTTCTTTTTAAACCATCTACTATAAAATAGCTTCGGTATTTTTCTTGCCATTTACGCCAAACGGTAATTAAGAGATATCCCTTTTGGTTTAAGATACTATTGAGCTGTGAAATGAGGTTTTTTCTTGTATTTTTTTCCCTGATATGATGAATAGTTGCGATTGAGAAAATATTGTTAACCGAATTTATTCTTAGAGGAAGGTAATTTATATCTGCAAGTAAAATTTGTATTAAATTTGATTCAGATTTTGAAAAATAGTTTGAGTTTTTTAGATTATTTTGGGCAATTTTTAGAAATTCGAGTGAAAAATCAATTCCTATTAATTTTTTTGGCTTTACTCCTAAAATCTTGAAATTCCTACCATTTGCACAACCAAGATCGAGACAGATTCCATTAAAAACATATTTTTTTTTTTTTAAATAATCTAAAAAAAATTCAAGAGGTTTCCAAGGCTTTCTCCTTTTGGAATGATAGTCTTTAGCAATCTGGTTGAAAGTATTACCCTCCATGAAATGAAAATGTTTTATTTTTTTATATCATATAT
Organism: Promethearchaeota archaeon; assembly: GCA_048940805.1. GTDB lineage: Archaea > Asgardarchaeota > Lokiarchaeia > Sigyniarchaeales > SOKP01 > Loki-b32. The sequence goes on along the minus strand of JBHLOF010000070.1, from coordinate 20,194 downwards.
ATGTTAACATAGATTTATAATTTTCAATAAAAATCTCACAGCAAATTAGGAAATAGGGAAATGGAAGATTACTTAACGTTTCTCACTAAAATTGTGTCGCTGATCAAGGACGATGTTGTAGAATACTACAATAATTCTCATCTATATTTGAAAGACCTTATTTCATATAAAAATATCAATTTAGAGAAATTAGCATCAAACGAGACTGAAGATGCGATTGAATCAACTCTTAATATTATTTTAAAAGCTATAAAAACGGGATTAAATACTCTAGGGATACCAATAAGCAAAATAACTGAAATTCAGAATAAGTATTTATTCGAGCTAACTCAGAAAGATATGAAACTAATCAATTTTAATGCATATTTGGAGATATATCTTAAGAATTATGTAAACAAGATGCTGTTTGAAATCCTAATAGAATATCTGCTAGATGTAAATGGTAAAAAACTAGACTCATTAAGGCTGTTTAAATTAATTTCTCCCCAACTTATTGATAAATTAAATCAAATCAAAAGAAAATATATTAGATTAGATAAAGAAAAAGAGTTTCTTGGTTTTCCCCAGATTGAAGAATATTTAAATATTTCAGATTTATCTATTAAAGTAAAAACGACCGTCAAGAAACCAAAGAAGATCGAAATTTCTACTATGAATCCTGAAAAATATACTTCAACATCAGAGGATGATAAAAACGATAAATTGGATATTTTAAAGGAATTAGCAAATGCTAAAAAAAAATCCCTTGAAACTTTGAAATCCCAGAAGTCAGAAGTTTCCAAATCCTCGCTTGAACAATTTGAAAATCTAACTTCTGAAGAAAAGGAACAAGAATTAAAACAACGAGTTAAAAAAGCAACTATAACTCCAAAGATCTTTACTGAAAGTAAAGAAGAAACATTTTTAGACCGTTTTGGAAAACTGTCGCCAGTGCATCCCGAAATTATTAATAAACTCAAAATAAATACAGTTAACCTGTTAAATTCAAGAGTAGTTAATCCTGATTTTTTAGATCTAGAAAATCTATTTTACTATATTTCAATTATAAAGATGTTGGGTATAGATTTTCCCTTCACTTCAATAGAAGTGATAGAAATCCTTAAAAATTATATTAATAATATGATTTTTAGCCCTTCTAAGAGTGATTCACCAGATCCTATAAGTAACTTCTATGGTTTGACGATATTAACTGAGATTAATTTGATTCATAGAACAAATATTATAAATCTCCTCTCAATTGAAGATTTCTTATTAGGGGAATTAAATCCATTTACACCTCAGAAATTACGATTAAATTTTCATACACTTCTTTCAATTAAGTTAATCGCAAGGTCTGAAATCCTCTTGGTCAAAAAACAGGATTTGCTAAACAGAACACTCGAACTAAATTTATTGAAATTAGAAGGATTTATTCCTATCTTGGATCTCTATAATCTCGTAGGTATTTTGAAGATCTTAGATATTGATGACGATTTTTCCCAGGTAGGTGAGTTCTATCTCAATGAACTAAAAAAGAATTTAACTCCCAGAGGTGCTGTGGATGATCAAATAACGAAATCAGCACAAATGTTATTAATTCTAAGTTTACTTAAAATGAAAGAAAAGGAATCTCTACTATGTAGTCGATTACTAAATTATATTACAGAATCAACGAATTTTTTTACTTTAGATAACCTCGATAAAGATTTTAACTGGCGAATTGATAAATTGGCATATAAAATTGAGTTAAGGATGTTATATTGGACTTTATTAGCTTTATCACAATATTCATCTTCTAATTTTCTAAATCTTTAAAAATTCAAATACTATTATTTCTCTTCTGTATTCAATACCATTCTAATATAATTCTTAGCGTTAGGTGTTAGTTGTCGATTCCTCACCTTTTTATTCCAATTTTCAGTAAAAACCAAATTTTTTTCTAATTCTTGCAGAGTTTGACGGCCTATTTCAAACCAGTATTCAAAATCTATTTTCGGGGAATCAGAATTTATTCCAGGACAATAATCTTTAGCTTTCTGAGTGTAAATTATTTTGATATTTTGGTCGATTTTATCAGTCCGATGATTATTTACTATAAATGAGAATGGAAAAGTTCTACAAAACATAGGTCTAATATTATAGATTAAACATTTTGCTTTGTTCCTATCATAAAAACAACATTCACCAGAACTTCTTTTAAGAAGTGCAAGAAATGCTAAACCTCTCTCAGTTTCAATGGGAATTATGACCATCTTCTCGAAAACATCATGAGTAGGTTTCTTTTCGAATACATAGAACCCTACTACATCGAGGGTTTCATTTAAATCTAATTTAAGACCCCTCTTTATTCGTACGATATCGAAATATGTAATATTAACGAGTGTATCTTTATCTGTGCAACAATTTCCACACCTAGTACAGCTGAACCTTATTTCTTCAGGATTTAGCATTCAAATAAAAAAAAGTAATTTAGGATTTGAATTTTTTTATTATAAATTTATGGATTTGCAGGATGGATCAATCTCCTTTCTATCAAACCTTCCAGTGCTTCTATAACTAAATCTTTATTTTCTTCACTTACAACCTCAACTATACTATTTAAACTAATTGCATCTTCAATTCCCTTCGACATTGACTGAATTACATTTAAAACTCGGATTTCCATTTTCGATAAAGACTTATCTTTTCTTATTTTAAGAATATTGATTTTTTTAGGGAGGATGAAAGAACCCTTATAGTATAATTCGAAATATTCTTCTATTATCCTTGGAACTAATACTTCAAATTGATCTAATGAACCATCCCAACCTTCTAATTCTTGAGATAATTTAAGATTTAGAGCTAAGATCATGTTTGAAAGCTGTTTTTTGAGTCGTTCTGAAGATTTTTCCTTGAGGATAAAAACCACCCTTATTTCCTCCAAATCGGCAATAAGGCAATAGAAATACTTGAAATCAAGTTCCATAATCTTTTCAATCCCATAATGATCTTTATCTGTTTCAATCTTCTTTTTCTTTTCAGTCTCACTAAATTCTTCTCCAATTGTTGTTATTGCTTGAATAAAACCTGAAAATAATTCCCTCTTTTGCTTTTCTAAAATAGAATATGTTTTAGCGTAAATAGGTATTCCACTTAACTTATGTACTACTACAATAGCTTGAACATTCCTAAGATCCTTAAATCTTTGCGTTTTTGATAATAACTCAGCCTCCTTTTTTCGCTTTCGAGGCAAAATAACATAAGTTCTTATACTTAAAATACCTAACGCACTTGCTATACTGACCAAGACAGCGATGATTATCCATAATAGAAAACTGGGGAACTCATTTCCACCTGGAATTGGATCACCAATAATAACATAGAAAGAATAAAGTGTTGTTCTATAAGTAGAATTTACTGGAGTAATTATCAACTCAACTTTGAAACTACCTCTTATACCGTCGGGTAAATCTATAATAGTTTCATACAAACCAGGGGTTGTTTGGTTAATTGTGTCAACTCCATATTTCCATGAATAACTTATTGATGCATTCTCAATAATGGTAGAAGTAGTATGGTCAAACAATTGAAGTCTAATGGTTATTGTTTCACCAATTTCTGCATCAATAGTATCTTCAAAACCAATTGTTTCAACATCTATTCCAATTTGACTAATTAATATTTGAAATGAAAAGATGTTAATCTCATAATTATCCCTAACAAAACGAATATCAACTGAATTTAATCCTAAAGAGAAATTTGAAGGAGAGCAAAGTATTGAAATATTATACCAGAAATTAGTCGTATATGTTAAATTATCACTAAAATTTTCACTAATGAGAGTTATAACCTCATTTGGTAAGAAATAACTTCCTGCAGTATCATATAACCTTAAAGAAATTGATATTACCTCATTAAAAGATTTGGAAACTTGATATAATTCTGGGATCTCCGAGGAATCTACATATACAGAAAAAGCAGAATCTCTTTTAGTAATAAAAATTCCTAATATAATTGATTGAAATTCATAACCTTCTTTATCTGCAGTAATAATTAGTGAATGAATCTTATTTACTTCATATGCGGAACTATTACATGTTAAATTGTAAAGCCCGAGAGCTCCTTCGGTAATAAAAGTGTCTCCGATCCAATTATTTGTAACTATAGTTGATATTCCAATTCCTGATGATTTAGTTGAATAGTTAAGATGAATTGTAAAATTTTCATTCCATACAACTTGTAATGTTGGATATTCTTGAGCAGTAAGGACTGTTTGTTGAATAATTTCAATTGTTACATTAACTTGATTATTTGTATATAAGGAGGAATTAGCATAAATAGTTAAAGTGTTATTACCCGAGACTCCATTTGTACTATTAAACTCGAGAAAGTAATAACCCGGACTTATTTCACTAAAATACTCCCTTCCACCAAGAAAATTATCTAGGTATACTAATGCACCTTCTATAGCATCAAAATTTTTCAAATCGTTAAATGAAACTTTTAAATTTATTAATTCATCTTCAAAGATCTCTGTATAATAAACTTGATCAGGGAACAATACTGATTCATGAATTACTTGAAATTTATTAGTTATAATTCCCGTTTCATTAAATCCGTAAATATTATAAGAATTATTCCAGGTTATAATGATTTCATATTCTCCTACTTCATAATAAGGTGGTGAAGACGGTATTTGAAAATTATCAAAATAGATATTTCCATTAGAATTTGGCGATTTAAATTGATTTAGACTTGCCCATATTGAACCATTAGGGAATCTTATTTGAAGCTGAGCTTGGGTTTGTTGAAGATACCCAGTAACTAAGAATGAATTATTCACTTTCGAGGTGATATTAATAAAGTCTCCACTTGAAAACTCATACGTGGGTTCCCATGAGCCGGTTGCATTGTTATATATATTTAATTGTTCACAATAATTTGGTGATATTGCTTTGAACTTCCAAAATCCATCGGGTGTTGTAGATATTATATCTACCGGGATTTTCAGAAGTCCTGGGGTTGAGTTATCACATAAAGATAACCTGTTTATACCTGGATCTTGAGGTTCTGAGACCCAGGTTATAATAACATCTGAAGGGTAATTAAGTCTCATTTCATTTTCAATAAATCCTGTTGGAACAGCAAAATAGGAATAACATTCCCAATTAACAGTACTACCATTAGTCACCAAAAAATTGGTGCCTAATGAACCAACATTGGTCTCCCAATTAGTTTCAGGTGTATGTTTCATAACAAATAAGGTTAAATCAGTCTTTAAATCTATACTATATCCACCCGATTCTCCTATATCTTCACAGGTAAAATTAACTTCTACAGGACTGATGATCCACGAATTTTCTTGTTCTATTTCTCCTTGACCCCAATCAATGTCATCTATTTCTAAATCATTCAATTTCAATTGAATTTGGGATGGTTTCGGTTCGGCTGTCATTATTAATTCGATGTTATCAATAAAAAGTTGCTGATATTCCATATTCTCAAAACCAGAATATGTATAATATCCTGGAGATTGGGCAAAGATCAATGTGAAATTAATACTCACAAGAGAATTGTTAATTGGATCCATGAATATATTAGAAGAATTAGTCCACAGACTTTGAGGAATAGAGAAAGTTCTCCATGAGTCACCACAGAGTTGTCTTAAGGTGAAAGTTCCGATAGAATAAATTCTTTCATCATTAAGAGAAATTCTTAGTTCAAAGTCATTGCTATCAATCAAGTGCATATCTCTGACATCAAACTTTAATGTACTATCAACTACACCACCTCTAGGTATCTGAATAGAGCTAGTCCAATAACAGCGATCTTGTCCATCATAACCATAGGATTGAGGTGGGTCAGATATTCCCGTTATTCTCAGCTCTAAACAATCATGACCACCTGAGTCTGCGTAAGTACTGTCTAGATAATTTCCAGACATATCACTGTCATCATCCAAATCATATTCCCCAAATGTCCAATTTTGAAAGGCATTACTTATGTAACTAGTATCGTTCCCGTCCTGTTGGTAATTATTATCAACCCCGTAGTTGAAAGAACCATTATTCCAATTTCTTGTATCATATAAATCTGATATTGCAGCATTCAACTTGTAACCATTCCAACCACTGCCTAAAGGAATACTTACTATATCATAAGAACCGTTCGTAAAACTTACTTCTAAATCGGTATCTGTTCGGGTTGCCCAATGTGTTACATTCCAAGGATCCCCAATACCCGTAAATGTATTATCACCTGCTAGATCCTGAATATTTAAGCTTTTTATTAAACTATCTGTTTTACTCTCTTTAAATTGATCTGTAACATTAAAATCTTTATTTAGATTTGAATTCAATAAAAATACATTGAGAGTAATAAAAATCAGAAGCGTAAATATGAGGATACTTCTCTTTTTTTTTGAAGAGTTTAATTCAATCATTTAAATTCATCTATTCAATTATATTCCGACTAATGAAGGACAATATATCTTATTGTATTAAAAATGAAATTTCATAAATTTAAATGAATGTTTTGACGGGAACTATATCTAATTCAATTTTGAAGGTTTAAACCGATTTAATTTGGTAAAAATTCCTCTTCCAAACCAGCGATAAGAGATTTTCTGTCTTCATGAGATATCCTACTAATATCAACGCCACGATTATTATATGTATCGGGAGGGATATCCTCAAATAAGGAAAGTATTAAAATAAGAGCATTAGTTACTAGCTCTTTATTCTTTTTCTGCTCAAGCAACTTCATCAGCTTAATAAAGGTATGATCTTTCCAAATTTCAGTATTTTCCTTATTTACCTTCTCCTTTTGAAAATAATCTAAAATTTTCAAATAACAATCTAACTCCAGATCTTCCTTATTCTCGCAGATTTTCATTTTTTTTCTTATCATTAATATGGGTATAAAAATTTAATAACAAAACACTTTTTTAAAATACATTTTTTTATCATAATTTTGTTATAATATTCCGCACTTTTTGGCATTATTCTTCTTATAATTCGCTCTTTAGACAATAAAAGCGATAATTCTATTGTAATTTATTTGTGTGTAAAAGTTCTCGAGTCTTATGTTGTAGATAATCGAGGATTCTTATGTTCTATTATAATACCTAGATATTATCCAAGTATGAGAAATGTGTCATCTATCTTATTTTATTAAACAGTACAAATTAAAAATTATGCTTAATTTTTAAGAAAAAATGCAAGAGTTATTAGATCATATTGATAAACTTAAGAAGAGTAGTATTAATCAAATTGTAAAAAGAAAAATTAACGAGTTTAGCAAACTTAAAAATGAACCCGTAGATATTATATTTGAAGAACTCTGCTTTTGTATCATGACCGCAAATTGCAGTGCAGAGAGATGCATAGAGGTACAGGATAAAATAGGAGATGGATTTCAAAAATTAGATGAAACAAGTTTATCCCAAAAATTAAAATCTTTAGGTTATCGATTTCCTAATATAAGAGCGAAATATATAGTGGAAGCAAGAACATACAAGGAGCAATTAAAGAAGATTCTTGAGACTCACACTAATTTGAATGAACTCCGAGATTGGATTGTTAAAAACATTAAGGGGTTAGGTTATAAAGAAGCTAGTCATTTTTTAAGGAATATTGGATATACTGGATATGCAATTATAGATTTTCATATTATTGATGTTCTAGCAAATTATAATATTGTAACTAAACCACAAACACTTACCAGAAAAAGATACTTAGAAATAGAGGAAATTTTGAAAAAAATTGCTTTAGAATTAGATCTTAATCTTGGTGAATTGGATCTTTTCATGTGGTACAGTGAAACTGGTAAGATTCTAAAATAAATATCTCTGCTGATATTAAGGGAGGGGTGAATATAGAAACAATTTTGTTTTTGAACTCAGGTGTTTTCCTGTCTCGTGTATCACTTGTACAACTTTTAAGGCTAACGATTTATTATCCTTTATAGTACAGTGACTATACGTTTTATACTATATATCACCCCAAAAATTAAGGGAATGATAATTCTGTACTCGAGAGTACTTAAGACATAAGTGTATATAAAACTTTGCCTTGTAATACCAAAATTTATGTGTTATTAATATTCATGATTTCACGATACTATAGGAGCTTTTATGCCCTTTTTTACTTTTTTATCATCAAAATGTTTCTCTTTGAAAATACACCCAATCCTTCAAAAAAAAATACTGATCAAATTCTTTTCTTCCTAAAGAAAAGAAGTAATTATACGATTGGTTGCTTTAAATCCTCCCTAAGAGGTTGTTCGTCAAAATGTTTTTCCTTCCACCAAGTATATATTCCTACAAAAATCATAAATATTGAAAAACAGAGATAGAAGATCCAAAATGATAGACCAGTAATATAATTAAAATAATTAGCGATTTTCTGTGTTAAACCAAAATAGATTATGCCAGTGATGGCTGTACTGGATGATATAATTCCACATATTAAATCAAAATAAAGCTGTTGTCTTTCTTTTTTTGCCCTTTTTCTTCCTGTAACTAAAGCCATTTCAACTTTTTACAAATATGTCTAAAATTCCTTAAAGAATCTAGAGAATTGTTCATTTATTAAATCAACCATTGACCATCTTGATAAATCACTTTATCATCGGCAAAAATTTTAGATCCAGGAATCTTCATATCTTTTAATATGTCCCAATGGATAGCGCTTTCAAGATCTGAGCCAGAAAATTGGATCCCAGCACCAAGAGCAAGATGGATTGTTCCTCCTAATTTTTCATCAAATAACATATGTTTTGTGAATTGAGTTATGCCATAATTTGTCCCTACTGCAAATTCTCCTAGTTTATTAGCATTTTCAATTTTTAAGATTTCCTTTAATAATTCCTGTCCTTTGTCTGCAGTTGCATTTACTACTACTCCATCTTTAAATTCTAAGTAAAGATTTTCAATTTCTTTCCCTTGGTATATTCCTGGAAATGTAAATCTGATATATCCATTAGCAGAACGTTCCAATGGAGTTGTGCATACTTCTCCATCAGGTAAATTAATTTTGCCTGAACAATTAACCCATTTTCTACCTGTAGTGGATAGTTTTAAATCTGTATCTTCTCCTATAATTCGTAAATTTTCAACTGATCCCAAAAGGTTACAGATAAGTTGTTGTCTTTGGTCAAGATCGGACCATTCCTTAACAGGATCATCTTTATCTAAAAATAAAGCATTTCTCATAAATTCAAAATAGGAGATTAAATCCATATTCGCTTCTTGAGCGAGTGCATTACATGGAAATGGCACTAAAAGGTAATTAAAACCTTCCTTTCCTAATCTACTTCCTAAAATATCATACATCTCTCTCTGATCTCGAGATCCTTGAGCTAAAGCGATCTTCTCTACATCTACTAAACTTAGTTTACGAGTATTATAATCAGCATCGATTATTATATAACCCTCAAATTCCCTAAGGATTAACTTTCGAATCGGATCCACATATTTCAATTGTTCTTCAGTAGCATATTTGTATTTAAGCTCATCTAATCCTTCTATCTGTGGCCAAAGGAGAGGATAACCTCCCGATTTAATAATTTCAATATATAGCGCTTGGAAGAGTTCCTTGGCAAAAGTTGGACCGGTGATAAATACTCGATCTCTTCTTTTTATCTTCATTGAATAGTTTACAACTAATTTCGCTAATTTTTCAAAAAAAATATTAATCATAATTTTCTTTTACCTTATTATTATTATACTATAGGTGCCTTTAAATCCTCCCTAAGAGGTTGTTCGTCAAAATGTTTTTCCTTCCACCAAGTATATATTCCTAGAAAAATTAAAAATATCGAAAAAGCCAGATATAAAATCCAAAAAGATAAACCAGTTATAAAACCTGCCATGTAGGTGATTCTTTGGGTAAGAGAAATGAATATTATACCAGTTAAAGCAGTGATTGAACAGATTGTTCCACATATTAAATCAAAATAAATAGCTTTCCGATGACTTTTTGCTTCGTCTTTAAGTACCATTTTATACTATTTGTAATCTACAATTATTTGATAAATTCTTCAAGTAAATTATAAACTTTTTCCAAAGTTTCTACATTGGGTAAAAATGTAAATCTTACGTGGTTATTCCCATACTCACCGAATCCCGACCCATATACAGTACAAACTCCAGTAGTTTTAAGAAAATCGATGACAAAATCTTTATCTGTCTCCCACCTCTTTAACTCTGTGAAATCAAATTTGGGGAATAGATAAAAAGCCCCATTAGCTTTAACACAACTAATACCTTCAATTTTTCTTAATCTCTCGTATGAATAATCTCTTCTCTCTCTCAATTTTGAAACCATTTGTTTTGTATGTGTTCCGGGATTCTTTAAAATTTCTACGGCAGCATATTGAGCAATTGAACTTGCAGATAATCTTGCCCTAGCCAATTTGGCTATTCCTTCTTTTAAATCTTCCAATTTATTTTCTGGATCATGGTAATACATATAACCTAATCTCCAACCAGTAGCGAGATGAGATTTGGAAAAGCCATTTAAGCCTACGACAGGTACATCTTTACTTAGGCTTGCAGGGCACGAAAAAGGTTTTTCATAAATTATCTGGTCATATATTTCATCAGATAAAATAAATAAGTCAAATTCACCTGCAATATCAACGATTTGTTTTATCATCTTCTCACTATACATTACTCCAGTAGGATTATTTGGAGAACATATCAATATAGCCTGGGTTTTATCTGTAATTTTATTTCTTAAATCCTCTATATTTGGTTCCCAATCATTGTTTTCATCCAATTCATACTCTATGGGAATTCCATCAAAAAATTTTGCATAATTTATGTATAACGGATAACTTGGACCGGGTATTAATAATTCCTTTTTGTTTTCTATAGTTGCGGCAATGAGAAAGAATATTGCTTCCGTAACTCCAGAGGTAACTAAAATATCTTCTGGAGTAATATTAAGGTTGTAACTTTGACTAATCGATTTACTTAATTCTTTCCTAAGTTCTGGTGCGCCTAAAGAATCTACATAGTAGTTTTTACCTTGAAAAGATGCGTCTGCTAAAGCTTGAGAAATATACTGAGGTGTATTGAAATCATATATTACGGGATCACCAATATTCAAATGATATATTTTTTTCCCAGTTTTAGCTACTTTATTCGCAACAGCAGCAATTTCACGAATTGCATAAGATATTGATTTAACTCTCTGAGAAATCATTTTATCGTAGTTCTGTAATTATTTCTAAAATGCCTTATATTTTGCTTGAATGTAATTATATTACAAAATTAAATAATTTTACTTGTTAATAGGGATTATATAAGCTATATTTATATAAGATGAAATTTAACCACTATTTATTCATTAAAATTAAATGAATCTAAAAGTGAACCTTAAAATTGATTAATCAATGGTGGTTGTTCGGTTTAGCAATATCAGAACTTATCATAGTACTTATTCTTATTATCATTATATCCCTTTTGATTGAGACGTTATTTCTAAAGCTCGCGTTATCGATTGTTAAAAATGCGAAGAATACTGGATTTGGCTCTGTTTTTGTGACTGCATTAATTATGGCTTTGATTGGATGGATTCCGTGTATCGGGTGCATTCTAAGCTGGGTTATTATAAATTCTCGTCATAAGACTGGATTTGGTATGGCAATCGTCGTTTGGATATTAGCAGGGCTAATAGCTTTAATAGTAACAATACTGATTGTTATTTTTATTATTGGTCTATTTGGTATCGCAATTGTAATACCATTTCTCTAAAACTATAGCTATTTTTTTTCTTTTTTATCTATTAATTTTAAATAGGTTGGGTAGATTATTTGTACTGCAATATTCAAAAAGAATTCGAAAACCAGGACAGTTTTCCCAATCGAGTGAAAATTCACATTTTTTACATGTTCTATAAAAACTATACGCGTGATATGCATTTACAATTAATAACAGGATGCTAAATATAAAAAAGAATAAAATCAAATTAAGGTAGAAAGGATTTGGAAAAGAAAAAATCCACCAGAATATAAAAGCCCCTCCTAGATTAAACAATATTTTCTGTAAGATTTTTATCCACTTTTTCTTGGTTAATTTTAAAGGGCTAAGTATAAAGAAGCTCATTAAAATGGTTCCTGTGACAAAAAGAAATTGTGAGTTTATATTTATTGCCAATTTGATTAAAAAAAGAGTGAAAACTCCAATTATGGCGACGGGATATCCTATAAAACAGCCAATACAAAATTTTCTTTTTCCAATTTTAAAGGTATGTTCACTGAATTTTTCACAATCTGGGTGATGACTTAATAGAATTGGTTTAAGGCTTTTAATATATAATTTTAGATTTTTTATAATTTTCATATATCTAAAGATATATATTTGATATATATTAAGAATTTAGAAGAAAAGGAGACACTATAATAACAAGTCCCAATCTATTTCCTTTTCAATTAAATTCAGGACCTTCTCCGTCTCATCCTCTTGGATTCCTGGTTTTAAACGTTCTAGATTTCTCATCGTAGTATATGTATCAGATGGGCTTAATAGGATTGGTATGCCTTTATCATTTGCGGCAGTAATAACACCCATATCTGGTTGGATGAAACCTGTCAATATTAACACTGAAACATCTTGATCAAGTGCCGCCATGGCAAGATCTGTTCGATCTCCGCCTGTAATAAATGCTGCTTTCTTTATTTGCCTTAAATATTTTAATGCACTCTGGGCATTCATAGCGCCAATAAGAAAGGTTTCTACAAGATTATCTAATCCTGAAGATGCTACTTCGTTTACAAGTTCCCCTCCAATTTGTTCCTTGATTTCATTTACACGCGGAGAGAATAACTCCAAACTTTTTTCGATAATGCCGAGGACGGGAATGTTGTAACGTGTAATATGGTCTGCAGTAATCTCCTTTATTCTGGCAATGTACTCAAAATCAATTTTATTGAATAGGATCCCTAATATACCCACTTTCCTGAAATCAAAATAATTTTTCGTAAAAAAGAAGTTATCTATACATCGATCAGTTGATTCGATAGAGACATATATTAGATCTTTTATTCCGAGAACTTGAGCTATACTTACATCATCAATTCCCGTTCTTACAAATTTTCTAATGCTTGGATTCCCTTCAATTACAATATAATCAACATCTTTCGAAATTTTTTCGTAAGCGTTTTTAATTTTCTGAAGATAATCATCCTTCTTACTCGCATCAACCAAATCTACATAATATGCATCTGGGATCGAAACTGGGGAGATTAAATCATAAGGTTGGTCTGTCTTATATACTGTGTTAAGAATGAAACCTACATCAGGATCTGCTTTATTGGTAAATGCCGCTTTCGGAACTCCTATTGGTTTGAAATATGCGTATTTTTTACCTTCCTTTTTTAATTTTTCGATAAACCCAATTGAAAGGAAACTTTTTCCTGCTCTTTCTCTCAATGAGCTTAAATAAAATGCCTTTACCATCTTACTCACTTATTTTATTTTTCAATTAAATAATATTTTAATTTTCTTTTATCGTTTTATTATCTTTTAATTGTAATTTTAATATCAACTGCACTATAACCTTTTACGAATGCTAAGAGAGGATTGATGTCTAATTCAACAATTTCAGGGAAATCATTAACAAGCTGAGATAATCTGAGGAGAACATCCAAAATAGCTTCTATATCAGAAGATGATTCTCCTCTGACTCCGTGAAGAAGATTATAAATTTTTGTGCTTTCAATCAATTTTTTAGCATCAACCTTTGTGAATTTATAAGCTAACCTAAAAGAAACATCCTTCATGAAATTAGCATAAATTCCTCCTGTTCCAAACATGAGTAAAGGGCCAAATTGAGGATCCTCTGACATTCCTACTATAATCTCGTTTACTTTTGGTTCTGCTTTAAAATCAATCATTTCCTGTACTTCTACTCCGTAAATTTTCGCATTTTGTGGCCCAAATTTCTTCGCATTATTTACAATTTGAATGTATGCTTCAAAAGCATCTTGTTCTGTTTCAATATTTAACAAAATTCCACCGACATCAGTTTTATGTATGATATTCGGACTCACGATTTTCATAACAGATTTTCCAGTTTCTAATAAAAGTTTTCTGGCTTGTCGTGGCGTTTGCGCAAGTCTAGACTTTGGAGATTTAATCCCATAACAATCAAAAACTTCACTGGTTTCGTAGCTTAATAAAACAGTTCTATTATCTTCTCTAACACTAGAGAATATTTCTTTTACACGTTTTTTATTTACTTTAAATTTTGAAATTTCTTGTTCACTCAACGGAGTGCTGTTTAAATATTCCCTCCGTTTTATTAAGGTTTTTAAGGAATGAGCTGCTCGATCTGGGAAATGATAACATGGAATATGGTTTTGTTTTAAATATTCCCTACCTTCAGAAATATTTTTTCCTCCTATAAAAGAACAAACTATTGGCTTTTCTTTTAGGTGATTGGAAGAAATATCATGAATCACTTTGGCAACTTTGGTAGGTTCTGTTTGAGCTTGAGGAGTTACTATTATTAATGCACCCTGAGTCGAGATGTCATTTGGGTTTACTTTTCCGTTTAAACCAAATACGGTTTTGATGGTGAATTCATATCTATCCGGAGTTGCATCTCCTACGATATCAATTGGATTAAAAATTGATGCCTCTAAGGGTAGTTTTTCTCGTAATGCGTGAAGAATTGGCTCAGAAAAACCTGCAAATTTCAAATTTTCACATTCAAATGCATCAGTAGCTACAATTCCCGGACCTCCTGCATTGGTTATTATTGCAAAAGAATTCTCTAAAGGAAGTGGTTGATAAAGAAAAACTTCACCATAATCGAATAGGTCCTCTATTGTTTTTGCTCTTATTACCCCACATTTTTCAAATGCTAGATCATAAGCTATATCCGCTCCTGCTAATGCTCCAGTATGACTGGAGGCAGCTCTAGCTCCCGCTTCACTCACTCCTGATTTTAATATCACAATGGGTTTTTTTCTTGTAGCTTCTGGTAAAATTTCTAAAAATTTCTTCCCCTCAGTAATACTTTCAAGATAACAAAGGATTACACTAGTGTTATCATCTTCAGCTAAATATTTTATAAAATCTACAGCACCTAGATCTGCTTTATTTCCAAGGCTAATGTTGCATGAGAATCCAAATGATTGTGTCATGGAATAATCCATGAAACCGGTAAGCATCGCGCCTGATTGTGATATCATGGCAATTCCCCCTTCTTTGGGTGTTTCAGCAGCGAAAGATCCATTATAATTTAATCCTATAAATCCTAAACAATTAGGACCTAAAATTCTCATATTGTATTTTTTTCCAATTTTAATCAGCTCTTCTTCCCTTTCTACGCCTTCTCCTCCAATTTCTTTAAATCCTGCCGATATAACTATTAAACCTTTTACACCTTTTTTACCACATTCCTTTGCAACAGAATTTACGAGTTTACCGGGAATAACAAAAATAGCAATATCAATATTTTCTGGAACATCCATAATACTATTATAGCAAGTAAGGTTACAAACCACGTCAGCTTTAGGATTAATTGGAAATATCTTCCCCTTATAACCAGAATTAATGATGTTATTTAGTACTGTATTACCAACTTTACCTTTTGTAGCACTTGCGCCTATAACAGCAATACTTGAGGGATTAAAGAAAAATGAAATGTCGTCTTGAGTCATATGAACTAATGATAATTTGTATTACCTAGTTTTATAAAGTTTTATAATCATGGTTCCTTTTAAATTTTTCAATACATTCATACATACTTGTATGAGGGCTTATTTTCTTTAAAAAAAATAATAAACACTGAATCCTTTTTAATCGTATGACTAAAATTCTGATAATAACAAACAAGGGCAATATAAATCTTGAATTGTTTGACGATGATGCTCCCCTCACAGTAGCAAGCTTTTTGTTCCTAGCAAAGCAAGGGTATTTTAATGGGATTATCTTCCATAGAGTTATTGCAAATTTCATGATTCAAGGCGGAGACCCTTTAGGTAAAGGATATGGAGGACCTAAAGATAAGAACATTAGATCTTTTCCCTTTCACGGAAAACAAGTATCTTATCCATTCGCAGATGAGTTTCAATCTGGAAGGAAATTTGATAAGCCAGGGCTTTTAGCTATGGCAAACGCGGGTCCTAATACGAATGGATCTCAATTCTTTATTACTCACGTTCCCACACCACACCTTAATAATAAACATACGATTTTTGGTAGTGTGGTAGATTCTATAGCTGATCAAAAAGTGGTAGATTCTATAGTTCAAGGGGATATAATACAAGGAATAAAAATTCTATAATCTTTTTCTTTTCTTTTTTTAGTAGTGCGCAACCTAAAAGATATTATATTACAATTGATATTAATATATTTGAAGCTTAATTGAAATACGAATTGTTCTCAAAAGATGTAAAAGTCATGAGTAAAGATTTAAAAGATCTAATAAATACTGTTGAAAAAGAAATGAAATCTAAGGCGGAATTAGAAGCTAATATAAATTCTTTAAATGAAGAAATCAATCGACTAAACGGGATTATTGATGAGCAGAAAAAGAGGATCAACGTTCATCCTGAATTCCTTCCTTTAGATGTGAAGAATATTCCTAGTGAAGTTGATACTTTAAAGGAACTCGTTGCGTCGCAAAGACAAGACCTAAATAAAAAAGACGAGATTAGTGAGCAGTTACATGATCAAATAGATGAATTGATGATCAAACTTGAACGATCTAAAGAGGGGGAATCCATCAACCAAAGCGATGAAGATTTGGGTAAAGCACAAGAATTGATTATAAAATTGACTGAAGAGAATGAAGAACTTAAAAATCAAATTGAAGAATTGAAAACTGAAACCACGAAATCCGAAAATTATGAGTATCCAGCCGCTGATCAGGAATTTATAGAAGATCTTGAGGAAGTTGTAAATATTAAACGATTAAATTTCCAATTAATGGAAGAAAATGGATTATTACGCGTAGAAGTCGAATCTTTAAAAGCTCAATTAAAAGAACAGGTGAATGAAATGAATTCAGAAGAATTAGAGCTAGCAAACCAAAAAATTGAAGCTTTAATGGTCGAATTAGAAGATTATCAGGCACAGCTTTTATACTTACAACAAAAATTAGAATCTAAATCTACTACCTCTGTAAGTTTGACTTATACAACTGATGAATTCAATAATTTAAAAGAAGAATTGACTCGATATCAAAATGAATATAGAAGATTACAAGAAACCCTATTAGAATTAAATCAAAGAGAAGTTAGCCCAACTAAAAAAGAAATGTATGATTCTGTAGTTTTTAATTACCCAAAACAATTTCAAATTTCTCTTTTTAATAGGATGTTTAATCTTTTAAATGAATCTGATAAGAATTTTATTATAAACTCTCTAATTAAAGACTTGGATACTAAAAATAACGATGTGAAAAGGGCTGTATTGAAAATCCTTTGTGAAATTAGGGAGGAAAAAGTGCATAAAGCTTTCCTTGAATTACTTCAGGATGAAGATTGGGTAATTAGATTTAATGTTATCAAGGCATTAACTAATTTTGGTTTTGATAATCCTGTTTTTAGAGACGTGCTGAAAAAACTTACCAAAGATACGGATGTGGACGTAAGGGAGCTTGCATTGAAAGTCTTAGAGGAGTTACCCTAATTAAATTGATAAATTTTATTTTTTTGAGCTTTTTCTTTTGGATAGATGATCTGCTAAATATAATGCTTCTGGTTGTCGATGATCAATAGTAGCTAGTAAACAAACATTCACAGCAATGTCGACATCTATTCTATAACCTTCACTTATAAATACTGGCTTAGAATTATTCCTTAAACAGACAGCATATCCTAACAATTCATTAATTAATGAATTTGCCGTTTCTAGGTTCTTATTTGCCCAAACAGGAGTTTTATTACCTTTCATTTTGTCCATATGGTCCCAATTGGAATATCCGACAAAAGGATTTTTTGCCACTCCCACGGTTGGAAGATTGAGAGCATAACCAAGCTGAACGGCTTCTCCAAATCTTTTCGGATGGATCTTTCCATGACCATCGCAAAGAACAAGGTCTGGTTTGTTTTTAAGTTTTAAAATTACCTTGGCTAATAATTTGCATTCACGAAATCCTAGAAATCCTGGTTTATATGGAAATTTAATTGTCTCTTCAGCGTATGAAGTTTCCACTATTGATTTATAATTTAGATTCCAACCCACAGCACATGCAACGCCAAATTCAATTTCATCCTCTTTATAATAAGAAATGTCTGTACCTACGATTGTATTTATTAATTTTATATCAGTTATTTTTTTATTTTCTTTTCGACTATCAATCTGGTTTTGATATTTAATTTGAAGTAATTCTGCTTGTTCTAATGTATAGTCATCCCTTAATAAGTCATTTTCACTCATAAATACCGAAGATTATTTTCATTGTATTACACTACTTATTGACTTGTATCGTTTTGACGACAGTCAACAAAGTGAATAACTTCATTAAAAAATGGAATGTTTTCCTTTTAATAATTTCTAGAACCTAATTGAGTTTTATTTTCCGTTCACTAATGCCATTATATATTAATCTAACCATTAGATATTAGAATAGATGATATTATTACTTCAGAAGCTTTTATATAATCTAGAGATAATTCAGTTTTGATTCGAATGAAGATTGCAGTCTCAGGAAAAGGGGGGGTTGGTAAAACTCTCATAGCTGGTACCTTAGCAAGATTATTTGCTAAAGATGGATTCAAGGTTTTAGCTATTGATAATGATTCCGCTATGAATTTAAGCTATACTCTCGGTCTTGATGAAAATACTAAAAGCCAAATTGTCCCTATTAAAGAAATGAAATCGATGATTGAAGAAAGAACGCTCGTAAAAGACGCTGGTCCTGGAGTTTATAATATTAATCCTAAGGTTTCTGATATACCTGACAGATTCAAGGTGTCAGGGCCAGATGGTTTGCAATTACTAGTTTTAGGGGGAATAGAAGAACCTGCTACCGGATGTTTATGCCCAGAAAATGCGCTAATAAGAACTCTGTTATATAATTTATTTGTGAAAAGGGATGAGGTAATTATTGTTGATTTTGAAGCAGGTATCGAACATTTAGGTCGAGGAACAGCAAAAGGCATTGATTTAATGCTCGTTGTTACAGAGCCTTCACAGAAATCTTTAGATCTCTGTAAAAAAATTATTGAACTCTCCAAAAAATTAGGAGTTGTCAATGTTTACTTAATTGCTAACAAGATCATTGATGATTCGCAAAAAGAAGTAATAAATAAACGAATCAAAGGTTGGGATGTTCCGCTTTATCATACCATTCCTTTAGATCCAGAAATTGGAAAAGCTGATCTGAATGGAGAATCTCCTATTGACTTTAACCAAGCTTCAGAGGGAGTTCAAGCTATCAAAAGTCTTTATGCAAAATTAAAGAAGTTAAAAGAAGAAGTTTTCGACCTATAATAAGTTAATTAGTTATAAGACATCAGATAAATCTAGATCTTGCTCTTCTGCTAGATCTTTCCATTGTTCTATTGCTTCTAAAGCATCTTTTTCTTCCATCATTTCAATAGCATACCCCGCATGTACAATTACATATTTTCCTACTTCTGGATTTTGTATTAAGGCAACTATTACTTTCTGCGTAAGACCATCAAAATCTATTAAAGCAGAATTACCTTCAATTTTCAGTATTTTTCCCGGTATAGCTAAACACATAGATACTCAATGAGAACTAAAATTTAAATTACTAAATATAATTCAAAACCACAAATAAAATTATTGATTTCCAATTAAAAGTCAATCCTTAATTCTTTTAAGGAATCCAATCTTCCTTAATTTTAATTTAGTAAAATGAACACCGTAAGCAACTACTTGAGAAGGATGCATAAAAATGATATTAAACAAATTTAAAGATTTTCCATCGAAGAGAATACTCTATTTATTGATAATATTTGGATTTTTAATTGTCCTCCTAGTTGAAATTTTCATATTTTTACCAATTGAATCATTAGTTCCAACCTACGGAATTTTAGATTATGAATTTGCATGGAATGTTAGTAGAGTTCTCACTATTTTTTCTGCTTGGGGGACTAATGGAATCTTACAACAAATTGCAGCAATATATTGGGATTTCCTGTTTATTGTGGGGTATGTTTCACTAGCATTTGGTTTGATTTTAATTGTATACCAAAGATCGAGTGAAAAAGTTCAAAATTTTGGAGTATATATTACTATTACACC
>JBHLOF010000069.1:0-22715 GCA_048940805.1 Promethearchaeota archaeon | reverse complement strand
AGAACTTAGGCAAAAATTATTAATTGCGTTAGAAAATACAATCAAATTCTTAACAGAGAAATTTTCGTCAGATTTTAGTAAATGGAAGTGGGGAAATCTTCACAAGGTAGTTCTAACTCATCCTTTTTCTCAGGCTAATGAGGATGCGAAAGTTTTGAACATAGGTCCATTTAAAATTGGAGGAGACGGTAATACTCTTCGAAATGGTTTTTTTGATCCCATGAATAATTATGAAAACATTGTAGGTCCTTCTTATCGTCAAATTCATGATTTGTCTGATTGGGATAAATCTATTGGAGTTATTCCCGGAGGTCAATCTGGTTTAGCTTTCCATAAACATTATAACGATTTGATGAAACTCTGGATAAAAGGAAAATACATTCCTTTATTATTTTCAAAAGGAAAAATTTCAGATAATCTCGAAGGGACTATAAAATTGATTCCAAATTGAAAAAAATTTTATCGTTAATAAAATTCATATAACCAAAATTAAAATTGTTGAATAAAATGAGTGAAAGAAAGCGGTTTAAAACACAAGTAATTAATGATGAGATATTAACAAAGTTAAGTCTCCAAAACCGATATAAATTTGTCAACGATAATTTAAGAACTATACTTACCGATAAACAGTTTAATTTTCTTAATAAAGCTCAAAATTTCTGTTTAGAATATGAACGTAAGAAAGACATAACTCATGGACCAGACGAAGATATATATGATTGGGTTCCAGATTTTGGAAAAGAAGGTTATATTACTCGTCAAACACCATATGAATGTATTGATTTAAATTATGAAGAATATGGAATGGCTATTGAATTTATGAGGATTTTGGCCCTTGATAATTTCGATCCCCAATTTGCGATGAGTACAGGGGCAACAGTTATTTGTCTTAATCCAATATATGCTCATCATGAAAATGTTCCCGTTCGATTAGAAGCTCTAAAAGAACTTGTTACTGGTCAAGCAGTGGGATGCTTGCTAATCACGGAACCCGAAAGAGGATCTGATGCAGTTCATCAATTAACCACTTGTACTGAACAAGACGATGGTTCATTTATACTAAATGGAGAAAAAATCTTCAATACTAATGCTCCTAAAGCTAAATGGGCTGTATCCTATGCCACGGCAGAGGAGAATCAAGGGAATTTAATGGCACAATTCTTAATTAATACATCTTGGGAAGGGTGGTCTTGTGAACGAGTGGGTATACCATGGACACCAAAGCTTTTTATCGGTAAAGAACGTCTTAAGAATTTAAGGGTGCCCAAAGAATATATATTGGGGAGTGTTGGAAAAGGAAGAGAACACCTGTTTGAAGGATTAATTCCTGAGAGAATTGCTATTGCAGTGAGATGCATTAGTGCATGTTGGGGAGCTTTAGCACATTCAGTAATCTATGCTAACATGAGACGCCAGTTTGATAAAGAAATACTGCTTTTTCAAGGAGTTGGATTTGCTTTAGCAGATTTATATGCTAGGACAACAGCAGTTACTCACGGTGTACTGAAATTCGCAGAAATATATGATGAAAAATTTGAAAAATATGGTGGAGATCTACCAGATCCAATAGCTCAATCAATGGTTACTTCAGCGAGTCAGTATAAATACATTTGTGCAAATCTAGCGAAAGAAGTTTGCTTCGAAGCGGCCTCACTTATGGGGGGGGCGGGAGTGTGTGATAATACGCTAATGCATGACTATATTTCTGTTTCTCGGATACTAGAAGTCGTTGGGGGCACTAAAGAAGTTCAGAAATTAATTATGTCTAGAGGTTTGAGGAGATATTTCAAAAACCTTTAATAATCTTGTTTTTTTTAAAGAAAATTATAAGAAAGAAAATAAAGAATAAAGGTTTTATTTAGAAATTGGGTCTAAAAATCCTCATCTGCACTCATTAATTCTTCAATTTTGTCTTCTATTTCTTCTACCTTAGTGGAAAGTTTTTCTATTTCTGCGAAAGTCTCACATCTCTCGCAACCGTCATCTTCCTCACATATAGGTAAAGTATCACATTTTTCTTCGAGGGCCTCTATCTGATCCAATAACTCGTCTCTTTCTTCTTCAAGTTTGGTTATACTCAATCTTCTCACCAAATTGATATAAATTAATTAGTCGAGTATCACTTATTTTTTTTTTCAAAATTTAAATTTCAAAAATTAACACACTTATAAAAATACATAGGAATATGTTTTATGCTTACCCTTATTTCCATATCCTTCTAATTCTTTTCTTTTTCGTTGCATTTTTCATCAGAGTGAAAGTTTCATTAGGTATATCTTCTTCCTTAATCTCAATGTCTTGTATCATAAAATCTAATCCCACCGTTAATTTGTAGTTTTCTTCAAATCGCTTTTCTGCGAATACATTAATCAAAGTAGATTTTCCAACAGCAGCAGCACCTAAAAGAAGTATTTTGAATCTAAAATGATCGGAATCTATTATTTCTCCTAATCTAGGCTTAAGATCCATTAAAGCAGTTAATGCTAATCTATGAAACAGTTTATCTACATTTAGGTTTTGTAATGCAGATGTTTCAATATATTCAAATAAATTATATCGATTTACCATACGTATTATTTTTCCTCGTGGAATTGTTTCACCAATATCTTTTTGTAAATCATTTTTATTTCCCACTAAAATAATAGGAATATTTCCAGAACGTTCTCGGATATCATCGAAATATTCATTTACAGATTTGAATGTATCGGGACGAGATAAATCAAATACTAAGGCAACGGCAGCAACTCCCTTAAAGAAATCGGTTTTAAAAAAGCCGAAACGTTCTTGACCTCCTGTATCCCATAAAGACAATGTGATATTCGTCAAATTAAGATATATTCCTCCTAATAATTTTTTGGATCCCAAACTGCAATGTATTCATCCAAAATTTGATATGTATTATTAAACCCCATGCGTTTATAAAAATTTTTTAAACCATTCTGATCTAAGTTCCACTGTAATCTCTTAAAATAGGGATTTATACCGTCATTATCTAGGAAAATAAAATCGATGATTCTGTATAAAGGTTCAGGTAGACGCTTCCCAATAAATATAATGAATTTAAAGATTCTAGCTCGGGCAGAAACTTCTTGAGGTTTAATAACGAATGGCTCACAGATAATAACTTTTCGAGAAATTTTCTTAGCAATATTAACTAATTCTTTATGATGAGGAAAAATATGATGCAATATATCGCAAATAACCGTTACATCTTTCTTTTCCCCATTATAGTTTTGGAAATCAAAAATATCTTGTTGTCTTAAAATAATTTTGTTGAGTTTTATATTTCTTTTTTTTAATTCTTTTTTTCTTATACGATTTAAAAATCGGTTATTCAAATCCACTCCTTCGTATTCTATTAAAGGATCTAAAAAACGCATTAAATAACCCGTACCACAAGGTAAGTCTAAAACTCTTTTTGGACCTTTTCCTATAAGGTTTGCGATAGCTAAGAATTTAGTGTCTTGATCATATAATCTTCTCGTAATACCATTATAAATCCATCCACTCCGATACATTAAGCTTCGAAATCCCATAGCAAAAGTTTTTAGAGACATTAAGTTATCGGATATCATCAATTTTTCTTTTAATTAAAAATATAGGAAAAAAAATAAAGTTATCAAAAATTAGGGAGGTGAAAGTAAATTCATTTTATCTGCAATAGTTTTGTTTAACTCGGTCATCTTTTTATCTAATGTTCCCAATTCTTTCTTTATCGCCTCAAACCTGGTTTCTTGACTGCTTAATTTCTTAATATACCTCTCCTTTAACGAAACTGATTGAGTATCATCTCCTAAAACAGAGATATTCTCCCTCAATCTAGCTTGTTCATCAGTCATTAGATCTCTTTCATCATTTAATTTTTCTTCTTTTGCTCTCAAGTCATTCAATGTCTGAATTAATTCTGCGATTTCTTTTAATTTGGTTTCTAGTTCTGGGTTGATAAATTTCTGTTTAACGTAAAAACCAACCCTTTCGAGGAAATCTTCTTTATTAAAGTCCCATAAGTAATAGCTTGAATAATCTTCTCTTTGTTCTTTAAGTTTGAAGTCAATAGCGTCTTTGGGTTTTAAGGTTATCTTGAAGCGCCAATAATTAGAAGTTTCCTCTGGCTCTACTGGCTTTTCAATAAATTTATACCCATATGTTTTGGGATGATCTAAATATAACTCCTTTTCTTCATCAGTTTTGTTTTTAATCTTATAGGATGTAAGTAAATCTGTGTAATAATATTCATAAGAATATCCACTTCCAAAAGTTACCCTATGAACGCTTTTACTCTCCGATTCTTGTTCATGGTTGATAATTACAGCCTGTTCTACAGCGTAATTCAGTAGCCTTGTGTCACCTTTATTTAGGAAGGGAATAATAGCTTCTCCAGCGAGATTGTCATCATAAATTATGGTTGAGGGACCAGTTTCCAATGTTAAGTTAGTATTGTTGGTGATTTCCAAGCAAGCATTAGGATTTTTATCATGATCATTCATATTATAAAGCAGAACCCTTTTCGCTTGTATTGATTCAGTGAGTATAGGAACTAATCCCGATTGTTTTCTTTTGATTGTCACAGGATTTGAAATATTGTATTCAAATAATTCTCCTAGGTCTTTTGTTTGGATCTTTGTCTGTGATGATATTTTATCCAAAAAGGATTCATCCGATATCCCACCTCCCATTACCGCCGAATACCGTGTTGAGGATGCTGGTGGTCCTGCTGGCGCTCTTGCCCTCTTTTTCGAAGGAGCCATTGCCGGAGTGGGCATAGCATCCTCCATTGCACCGTATTCTTCAAATTTATCCATCTCCAAACCTTCTTCAATTTCTGTGGGACGGGCACTTAAGACTTTTGGTGGATGTATAACGGGTCGTTGGATGAATATAGGCCTGTAAAAAGAATAAATGAAACTTACTGGAAGTCCCGCGACTAAAGATAATTCTATGTCCTCCCAATCTTGATTTGTTGTATTTTCTATAAGGCTCCAACCAGATAACAGACATTTTTGCTCCGATTCTTGCTTTTTACTCATAATTAAACGATATGAAGTTTTCCAGATAGGACTTTCACGGATATATGAAACGAATATGTTTCTTTCGACTTCATCATCTCCCCCAGATTCACAATTTATGACAATGTTTTTAGCATCTTTCTTTTTTCCAGCGATAACAGTCTCTAAGAAGAAATTTAAATCTTTCTTAATTTCTTCGTTCATTATATCAATTGATTTTATTTCTTGGAAAGAGTATTTAGAAATTTCTCCATTTTCTTGCAAAAGGATCAATTGTTTTTCAGTGATTTTCTCATTCTTATTAAATTTGTCAAAAAATTCAATTCCCATAATTTTTCCTAAAACCTTTTTTGTGCCACCGATTGTAATATTCACATCAGCTCCTTTAATCTGGGTAATAAGCGATGAGAAAGAGTCTAGGTCTGGTATGTTTAACATTATAGATTTTAAAAGTTGAGAAGTTTCTAAAGCAGCGTCATATGAAATTGAGGATATATATCCTTTTTCACTAGTATCCATAACGAACAGAGATTTTAACACATCATTCATTTCATCGATTTTAAATTCAAGTTCGAAGGTACTTGACCCCTTTAATGCACCTTCAAGGATGTAGTAGGAAATTCCATGTTTAAAAATTATGACCTTTTTAACTTTGAGTTTCGACATAGAATTAATATAATGTCATAAACATTTAAATGTTAATAATCGCAGAAATAGAATTGAATAAAGGAAAGAATAAACAATTACAACTTACTTTCAAGGATTTCAAGAATGTCCTCCTCTAACGTTGAGTTATATTTGGGATTTTCAACGATAATTCCCAGAAGAACTCCCTTATCATTGAAGAAGTAAAAGGTTGGTATTTTTTTTAGTTTAAATTTTGGGCTAACAGCTTCAGGAGGGGAACGTTTCTTATGCCAAATTTTAGTACCATTTTTATGAAATCCATCAATCATTATTCCATAGAGGATCTTAAAGTCAATATCTTTTCCTTCTATTAGTCTCGCTATTTTAATCATTCTAGGGACATTTATATTACAATCGGGACACCAATCTGCTCCCAACGCAACAATTTTTAAAGTTCCATTTTTCTCCTTAATAAGGCTACTAATTTTTTCTAAGATTTCAACTTTTGGTTTATAGGATTTATATTCAGATTCAATTTTTTCATGGTATTCTTTTAAATATTCATCTGGCGTCATTGTTGGGGAAACAAGATCTTCCCATCTCAAATCATTTGTTGCCATATGGTAAAAGAAATTCATATAAGATTAAAAAAATTTTCTTAATAGTATATAAAATCATAGAGCAAATAATAAAATGTTAAAGGCATTTAGAGGTCAGTTACTTAATGTAAATTTGTCAAACCGAGTTATCTCTGTAGAACCATTAGATGATAATATTGCCAGACACTTTTTAGGTGGAGCGGGGTACGCTTGTCGATATCTATATAATAAGTTAGATAAAGATATAGATCCACTATCCCCTGAGAACATTGTAATGATTATGAATGGACCATTGAATGGAACTTTTGCTCCCAATACTGGAAGGTGGGTCGTGTGTTCCAAATCTCCGTACACAGGTATGTGGGGAGAATCAAATTGTGGAAGTTGGTTCGGCGCAGAGATTAAGAAGGCTGGTTATGATGGTATTATTATATCAGGTGCCTCAAAAACTCCAGTCTACTTAGAAATTAATGATGATGTTGCTAGGATTAGAGATGCTGAATTCCTATGGGGAAAAGGAACTTATTATACTACCCAGAAGCTTAAAGAAACTTTTGGCAACAATAAAGCTAAGGTTGCTTGTATAGGTCAAGCGGGAGAAAATTTAGTAAAATATGCGAACATTGTTTCTGAGGAGAGAGCTGCAGGAAGAACTGGAATGGGAGCCATTCTAGGAGCAAAAAAATTGAAGGGTATTATCGTTAAGGGTAGTAATCATAAATTGGTTGTTTCTAATGAACAGCAATTAAAAAAAGCAATTAAGGAAGCAAGTGATTATGTAAAATCAACAATTATTACTAAAATTTTAAGACTTTTTGGTACTGCGAGTGGATTAGATGTGTATAATATCACAGGGGAGTTAGATATTAAGTATTTCAGCGAAACGATGTGGAATAAAGCATCAGAAATATCAGGAGTTACGATGGCACAGAAATTACTAGTTAAAAATCGATTTTGTCATTCTTGTGTTATTGGATGTGGTCGAAGAGTAGTTGTTAAAGACGGGGAATTTAAGACGGATGAAATTGAGGGTCCTGAATATGAAACTCTTGTGAGTTATGGAAGTTTACTTTTAAATCATGACTTGGAATCTATAGTTTATATGAATAAACAATGTTTTGACTTTGGGATAGATACAATTAGTTCTGGTGGAACGATTGGATGTTTAACTCATCACTTTTATTTAGGTAATATTACTCAAGAACAAATTGATGGCATAAAACCAGAATGGGGAAATATAAGAACTGCCGAGAAATTACTTAAAAAAATAGTTTTTAGAGAAGGGATTGGAGATGTGTTAGCAGAGGGTTCAAATTTCTTTGCTCACAAATTTAATATCTCTCAAGAAGAAATTGCTACTGTTAATGGATTAGAAGTTACTTACCATGATCTCCGTGCTAATTTTGGGATGGCTATTGCTTATGGTATTGGTGGGGCTCACAAGGGTCCATCCCATAATCTTTGTGATATGTACTATGTATTAATGGGAATTCCATTTGAAGAGATCGGTGCCCCTACCGTTACTCTCGATAATTACTCAGACGATGAAGACATGGTGAAAGCTTGTTCAATTATTATGGATTATAGAGCACTTTATAGTTCAATTATTATGTGTTCTTTTTGCAACCCCTTACCTTCTCAAGTTGCTAAATTAATAGCATTTGCTACTGGTTTAAACTTTGGTATTAAAGAGATTAAAAACTTTGGGGAAAGAATTTTAACTATTAAAAGGTTATTTAATCATAAAATGGGTGTAACCCCTAATGATGATAGATTACCTCAGATTTTATTGCGTCCATTCTCTAAAGGAGGTTCAGCAGGAAGATCACCAGACTTCAATAAGCTTAAAAAGTTATTCTATCAATACCGTGAGTGGGATCCTAAAACTGGAATACCGAGTGATACAAAATTAAGGGACCTAAATATTAGATTCTACTCTTGATTTATGTTTTTAAGAATTAATTTTGTCAATAAGTGGAAAATTTTATGAATATTTTCTCCCGTCTTTGAACTACACTCTATGAAACCATCGGCTTCTTTTGAAATGGCAATTTCCATTGCTTTTCTTGTCGATACTTCTTTAAGGTGTATAAGATCTGTTTTCCCGCCGACAAATATAATGGGTATATCATAGTTTAGTTCTTTTTCCACTATTTCAAACCATTCGTCAACATGTGTAAGTGAGCCATAGTTAGTTATGTCGTACATAAAAATGCCACCACTTGCTCCTTTAATGTAGGAGGGGAACAAAAACCTAAATCGTTCTTCGCCAGCAAAATCCCAAATCTGGAGTTTGACCTTTAAGTTGTCTACTTCCACAGCTTTCAGCATAAAATCTACACCAAGCGTCATGGTGATATCTTCTTTGAATAAATTCGTTAAAAATCTTTGAGTAAGAGTGGTCTTTCCTGTTCGAGGATCTCCAAAAATTACAATTTTAAATGTATATATATCTTCTAACAGTCCTGAAACCCCATTTGATAAGTTTTTATGGTTGAAATAGTGATATACTTTTGTATGAAGGTATCTGACTTATATTAAATATATTATGGTTTTTTTTCCTTAAAAATTTAACATTTTAAACTTATTAGAAAATATCGTCAAAGAATGTTGTTAAAATAAAGTATAGTTTTAATTCCTTTTTTAACTAATTCATTCCAGCTCATTACTGTTAATTATCATCCTCAACAAGTAGATAGCTCCCTGTTTATCTAATGGGTCATTTGAATTACCGCATTTTGGCGACATTATGCATGCTGGACACCCATTATCAGTTTTACAAGTACAAGACTTGATTAATTTAAAAGTTAGTTGAAATAATCTATTTAAATTAAAAAAAAGTGATTCAGATATCCCAATTCCACCTTTATAAGCATCGTAGATGTAAATTATTGGTTGTTGTTTTATAGGATCGAAATCTATTGAAACACCTCCTAGATCCCACCGAGTAATTTGAGCTAAAACAGGTGAAATCGCAATCATCGCATGTTCAATGGCATGGATTGTTCCTCCAAGGTCATATCCATTAATTTCTAATTCTTTTTGATATTCAAAGGGGATGGTAAACCACACTGCCTGTGTTTCAAACTTTATAAGTGGAATATTTTCAAGTGGATGTCTTGAGCGAATTTCTTGAGTTAATGTATCCACAACCTTATAAGAATAATATTCATGTTCCACTCTGACGTTTCCAAAATATGAATCTATTCTATCATTTAACTCAATTTTAGTCTGAAAAAGAATCTCCAACGGTGCAATCTCAGTATGTTTTAGAGATTGAGTATAAAAATCTACATCCTTTCTTGTAAGATATACCATTCTTTCTTCCATGTCAAGGTCTTCCACTACATAAGATTCAGTTTCATAGAGATAAACTGCTCCAGGATGTAAATCTCGAAATACAAAACTTTCATCTTCTATGGTCAATAATTCTTCACCCACTTCCTTTTTTAACATAACTTTATAACTTTTGGTTGAAAGATCATTTAATCCGTATTTTTGGTTAGGAAAAAACTCACTATTCCAAAAATAGCGATCTCCTCGCTTCATTAATAATTTTTCTGAAACCAATTTATCTAAACAATCTACGAATAAGTTTTTATCTTGAACACCAAATAGTTTATGTTCTTCAACTCGAATAGGGCTCTCTTTAGATGCACAACACAAATGGTTCTTTAAGATGTAGGTATTATTTAAAGTGATAAGAAGTTCTTCTTGGATAGGGCCAAATAACTGATCAGGATTATGAATGTAAAAAAGATCTAAAGGATCTGACATTGGAACAAGAGTAGAAATAGATAGATCTGTTCCCCTCCCAGAACGCCCAATTTGCTGTTTGAAACTTGATATGGTTCCGGGAAAACCAGAACTAATGGTGGCATCTAAAGACCCTATATCAATTCCTAATTCAAGAGCGTTAGTAGAACTTATGCCTAAGATTTTCTTATTTTTAAAATTCTGCTCAATTTCCCTCCGTTTCGATTTACTAATCCCAGCGCGATAACTAAAAATTTTATTCTTTAATATGGGAAGTGCTTCTCTTGTCCATATAGCTTGTAATTCAGCCATTTTCCTAGATAAAGTAAAAGTAAGGGTTTGAATCCCTTGCTTATATTTTAAATGGCTAATGAAAAGATTCTTAGTTTCTTGATGGGAGGAACGATATCTTTTTGAAACATCATCGTAGGGTAGATCCCATAGAATAACATTTTTAGTACCTGAGGGGGCATCATCTCTATCTATTACCGAAAACTCCTCACCAACTAGTTTTTCGCTAAATTGTTTTGGATTAAAAATAGTAGCGCTTGATAAGATCCATTGTGGTCTTACACTGAACGATTCAAGCATTCTCTTTAATCTTCTTATTAATAATGCAAAATTTGAGCCAAAAATCCCTCTGTAGACATGTATCTCATCTAATACTATATATTTTAAATTTTGACAAATTCTTCTCCAATTTTTTCTAAACCAGGGCAAGTAGAAATGTAAACCATATGGGTTGGTTATGATGATGTTCGCATTAGTTAAAATAAATCTCTTTTCACTCGAATCCACATCACCATCATATACCCCAATTCTGTTTTTTTTAATATTAGTCTCTTCTAGCATTTTTGATAGAATGGAAAATTGATCTCTTGCTAGAGCTTTTGTTGGAAATACATATATTGCAGTTGTTTTCGGTTCTTCTAAGATGGATTGCAATACAGGCATATTATAACAGAGAGATTTTCCAGATGCAGTAGATGTTACTATTACTGTATTTTTCCCTTGTCTGATCAAATTGATTGCATCTGTCTGATGACGCCAGAGCTTAATATTATTGGTATCTAACCAACTCTGAAGACGCTTTTTTAGTGGATTTTGCAATTCACCATATTGAGCTACTTTTGGGGGGATATGCTCAATATGAAAGATCTGATTAATATAATAATCTTGAGACTTTAAATAGACCAAAAAATCTTCGAAATCAACCATGAATTGCTTCAATTCTTTAAATGATTAATCTCAATTAAAAATTTTAAGGTCTAAAGATTTTCTATTTCTTTATATCTAATTTGCTGATTTTTTTCCCATATTCATATAGAGCTAGAAAAGCTCTGCCGGCTCTTCGGACTGATGGGTATACAATAAAACCATCCTTAGAGAGTTTTGTGAAAAATTTTTCCCTAATTTTACCGGGATATTCCGGTAAAACTAAAATTAGTATTTTTCCTAAAGATTCAGTGTATTCCTTTATTAGTAACAAGTTTTTATAGTAACTACTTGGATTTTCTTCATCAAAATCGCCAAATGTATCTGTTTCGATCATTACTACGTCAATATTTTCTGAAATAGCTGTTTTTGTAACTTCGATATATGTTTGAGAAGAAGAGATCCACGGCATATCTAGTGGATTATTTAGACTTCCTATTTTAACCGGATATATTTTTCTTAATTTTTCTAACTGTTCTCCTGCAAAATATGGTATATCTAATCCTAATTCAGTTAGGGTATTGGTATCAATAATCCCAAAACCACCGGACCATAGTATCAAAAGAATATTTTTTCCCTTGGGATAATTAATCTCATTTAGATCCTTACTTTTCTTCTTGAATTTTTTAAAATAACTATTAAACATGTAAAGATAGTCAATCATATCGTCCATTGAAGTTGGAACATCTATGATGGGAGTTTGTTTAATAATAGCGTCCCAGATCTTTTTGTTTGATCCAATTGATCCTGTATGAGTTAAAACAGCAGTTTGTGCTCTTTCTGTATTCCCGCCGTTCATAAATAGTACAGGTTTATTCATTTTTTTAAGAGCTCGTAAAAATCGTTTCCCTTCGTTAGGATGGAGTTTAGAAAAACCTTCAAAATATACACCGATTATATCAGTATCGACGTCTTCATTAAAATAATTCAAAAATTCAGAAATTTGTAAATCAACGCAATTTCCTACACTTGCTCCTTTTGAAAACTTTAGATTATATCGTCTCGAGGCAATTCTGATTGTTTGAGAATGGAGATCTCCAGATTGAAATACAAAAGATATATTTCCTGGCTCTATTGGAAGGAAAGGCTCATAAGCTATATGACCTTTCGGAGAATATACTCCCATACAGTTAGGTCCTATAGCACGAATGTTATGATCATCACTGTGAAGAATATTCATGAGTTTATTCTCAAGCTTTTTTCCTAAATCATCAGATTCTCCCAATCCTGCTGTAAAAATATGAATTGTTTTAATAGTTTTCTGTTCAATTAAATTCTTTAGAGTTTCTATAATAACATTTCTACTAACAGCTAGAATTAATAGATCTATAACGTTTTCTTTAATTTCGTCTAATGACTTTATTGTTTTTAATCCGAAAACTTCTTCAACTTCGGGATTTACCAAATACAATTTGTCTTTTTCAAATCCGTGCTCTCTTAAACCCATTAGGAAATAATCTAGCTTTTTGCTTGCCTTATAAATGACTATGTTTCGAGGGTGAAATAAGATATCCAATGCGTTATTAGTATCCGGTTCCATGATTCTCAATTTAACTTCTTGCTTTTTTACTTGACTTATTGAAAAGGGTTAGTTTGAGATTAGTAATTATTCTTTATCTTTTAGTTTTATGAATCAAATCTTTACTCCCCAAGGAGTCTTATTAACAATCTTTTTATAAAATAAAATCAAATTTAAATAAACAAATTATCATTCCTATCACACATGTCTGATTCTGAATGGATTAAAGTTGATTATGATCAATTTCTCAGTGATTTTGGGAATGCACTCATAGTGAAATTTGCCCCCTCCATACTTTATTCAAAAAAGGATAAAGAACATGAGGCTTTCATTTCGCTAATAGCATTTTTTTTTATAACAGGAGGTTTACTTATTTATATAGCATTAACATACTTTTTAGCGCCAATTTTATTTAGTTTACTTTTATTTGTCATAATTGTTATTATTGGTACAATTAGCGCAATCCTTCTCATGATAAATTATCTAAAATCTAACATATATATTAAACCATTAGAATGCTGGTTTGAAATATTTAAAGGATCTTCTGAAGACAGATCACATTTTTATTGTTTTTCTTATTTCCCCATTTTTTCTGGTTTATGCCACCCGAATAAAGTAAAGAATATCGTTTACAAAATATATAAAGAGGAAGTATTAGAAAACAAGTTTAATATCTCTCATATTGAAGTTTATTTAAAATTAAACACAATTAATAAAGATAGCTCTGAAAATTTAGGTTTTTTCTTTCAATATGCAGAAGGTCATCCATTTAAACTGGAAAACATCAAACAAACTCCTTGGAAATTTTTTCCTTTTGAAAAATCAAATAATGAGAACTATCTAGCAACTGCTAATTGGGTACACCAGTATGAATGGAAGGATGACTTAGAGTATGATTTTGATAAATTACATGAATATGCTCCCTGGGTTATTCAAAGATGGAATAGTACTAATTTAAAACCGTTGACAGAAGATTATAAATCAAGGATAAATTGGGATTTAAGGAATATAGAATCAATCCCCAAGATTAAACCATGGGAAAAAGAATTAGAGAAACAGAGCTATGACAATCCGAGAGAATATGAAGCTCTTAGGATAGTTGATGAAGTTATTAAAAAATTTATAGGAACAGATGAAGATTTACAAAAAGTAAGAAAATTAAAAGGTAAATTATTCTCAATTAAATCATATTTTAGAGATTTAAAAACAGAAAAGAATTAAATTGAAAAATATAAATCTTATAATCAAAAAAAAATGAACTTAAACAATTAAGAGGTAGAAAAGAATTTGGAATCTATAAAAACTGTGTCGACAATCGAAATTCCAACAAACAAAATTTCTTATGATAAAAAAACGAATGTTTTTTCCGTGGAAATTCTTGATTTTATGTTTGTAGGCATTTATAAGAAATCTACAAGAATAAGTATAATATTAGATGATATTTTCGCATCTCTTGGTGATAGTTCTCTCACTCGTGATGATATTTCTATCATTGATTATATAACAGGAAGTAAAATTCATGGGAATACCAAACTAAAGACATTAAGAGTTCAAGGTAAAAAGGAAGATAAAAAAGAAAAGAAAGAAGACAAAGACGTAGAAGCACAAAAGATTTATGATCTCGAAGAAGAAGAATCTTTGGATGAAGATTTGAGAAGTTTTGCATTAATGGAAGATGATATGAAATATGAGGAAGAGGCTGCTGAGGAAAAGGTT
Source organism: Promethearchaeota archaeon (assembly GCA_048940805.1). GTDB lineage: Archaea > Asgardarchaeota > Lokiarchaeia > Sigyniarchaeales > SOKP01 > Loki-b32. Next base: position 8,277 of record JBHLOF010000069.1, on the reverse strand, counting down.
ATGCTTAGTAGAGATGAAATGAAAGAAGACAAATTTGAAAGGGAAAAGACTAAATTTAAAGCTAAAAAAAGAGCAATGGCTCCACCGCCCCCAGCAGCTGGTGCGCCTGCTTCTACCCCCAGACCTCCACCTGCTCCTGCTCCCACTCCTGCTGAAGCTGTGGAGGTATTAACTGGTCCTGGAGAACCCTCACCTCCGAAGCCCGCACCATCAACAATAACTCCTGAAGAACCTCAACCTACAGTTTATGAAATTAATATGGGATTACAATATTATTCGGTTATGATGGAACAAAGAAGCTATTTATTCTATGTTTATTTCTCTCATAAGGAATTGAAAATTGTTGATGAGGAAGGAAAAACAATTTATGAAACCACAATTAAGATTGTAACCACCAAAGAAGAGCCCCCAATATTGGATTTAAAGATTGAGGGGGAGGGATTTGAAGTCCATCCGATTTTTGGGAAGGTTCAAGTCAATAAAGATGCTGTTAATCCACCAGTAATGATATTTTCAATAATGCCTACGAAATCCATTAAAAAGAAAAAGAAGAAAAAAGACTTTGAAAGAAGATATCTTCATGTATATATTGATTTTGAAGGGAATTCAGTTAACCATACAATTCTTTCAATAATAGTTCAACCGAAATACTTCCGACTTGATATAGGTCCACTTCATTTTAATTTAAGTAAAAAGACCGCATTAATCATTTCATTTGTCTCAATATTAATAGCTGCGGGTTCACTGATTTACATGTTATTATCTCTAGATCCATCATCTACATTTATTGACCTAATAAGTAATTTTGCCCCCGGTTTAGGATCAATGGTATTTATTGCAATATTTCTAATTACACTATTCAAGGAAGGAATTTATCCCTTAAAAGAAAAAATAAGTGGTTTTCTGAACTTTGATCAAACTGGTGTACTTATAAAGTAAAATTCTTAAAATTCCTTATTTTTTTTGTGATTCTTTCTTTAACTCGTTCCAAAATTTTTCCTTAGGTTCACTCAATTTACTAGTTTTTAGCTTAACAAAATATAACACTCTTTTAGCAATAAGAGGATGGTCTGTTATCTTCAAAGTTTTTATTAATCCCGCTGATTCTGCTTTTTTTGCTATTATTTCACTCATTATGCTAATATAATTAGAATCACTCACCGTTGAAATAATAGAATCGTTATCATTAATTTCAAGTTCAATATCAAGCTTTTTATAAAGTGGGAATTGTTGAACAAAGATATCTCTTGTTCCAGAGCCTTCTTCTCTCCACACAAAAGGATAATTGATGAGATCATCGAAATCTACAGTTTTACTTCCATCCTTTAATAATTCATGATTTGGGGAACATATAAATTGAAATTCCTCCTCCCCAATCTTAATAAATTCGAAATTCTCCTCATCATAGTTCATAAAACTCCCAATCCCGGCGAAATCTACCATCCCATTCTTTATATTTTCCAAAGATTTTTTTGAATTATTTATATGTATTTTGAAATTTACATTGGTATTTCTATTCCTAAAATCTGCTATAAATCGAGGTAATATATGGGATCCAGGAATTGTTGAGGCAGATATAATAATTTCCTCAATAATTTGGTCTTGAAATTGTGAAATATCTAATTTTAATTTATCGTAAAGTTCAATAATTTGTTTAGCATACTGAAGCAGTATTTTGCCTGGTTTCGTTAACTCAAACTTTTTAGTGGTTCTTTCAATCAATTTAACTCCATTAAAATCTTTTTCTAATTGTGAAATTTGATGTGATAATGTAGATTGAGAAAGCGGAAGTTCTCTTGCTAATTTTGAGAAACTTTTATACTGAGTTAATTTGATAAAGTTTCTTAAGTATTCAATATTCATCGTTCAAAACGCCTTTCCTTTAAACACATAATGGGATTCGATTTTATAATTATAATATAAGATACTTTGAATATAAGATAACTAATCTATTTTTATTTATCGATTTTTTTGATAGAATATTACGAAAAAATTAATAAATCCCAGAATGTTTATTCTATTAAGAATTTACTAAATAATATCAATAGCATGATAAAAGAGGTTTAGAATGAGTCAAATTAAAAAAACGTTTACAATCATCATTGGAGATGGGGCATATACTAAAGAAAGACCTTTCACTATGCTTCGGTTTGCCTATACTGCTTTATTGGAAGGGCATAAAATTAACATATTTTTAGTTGAAGATGGCATATTTGTGGGTAAAAAGAACCAAGATCCTACTACTTACGATAATTTAGGAAAATGGATGAAGGATGTACTTTCCGAAGGAGCAATAGTAAAAGCATGTGGTGTATGTATGAGAGCTCGGGGTTTAACGGAAGAGGAGTTGATTGATGGAATCGAAAAAACTTCAATGAATGGATTAGTCGATATGTGTGTTGAAGCAGATAATGTGTTATTTAGTTAAATTGGAGATAATTTGATAAAAAATGTCAAGTTCACATAAGTTAGATTGTTCAGGATTGGTATGTCCAATGCCAGTTGCTAAAACCAAAAGAAAACTGCTTGAAATGGAAAGCGGAGAAATCATTGAAATTACGGGTGATTTTGCTGAAGCAGGAGAAAATATAAAACGGTTTGTAGAAAAACATGGTGATGAACTACTGGAATTTAAAGTTGAGGGCGAAAATTATTACATTAAGATTAGGAAAATATAACTGTATTTTTTTTTGAAAATTATAACTTATTATTTTACAATATTTTTTGTAATTTCTTGATGCTAGAATTAGGAAATTCTACTATCTATTTCAAAATCGATGTAAACGATTAAATACCGGGTTAATTTAATCGTTATTAAGGGAGCATTTAAAGAATCTTTGCGAAGATAATAAAGTTTATTTAAAACATGGTTTTAATAAGAATATTAATTAACGCTTAATTCTATTATTTTTAAGAATGACATTAGTGTATTAATTTTGAATGATAATGATCTTTTAGAAAAATTACGGCATACCATTATCACAGGGAATTCAGATGATACGATCAACCTAACTAAAAAAGCATTAAAATCCCAAATTGATCCCCAAAGAATATTAAATGATGCTATTATAGAAGGTGCTGAGATGGTTGGATTGAAATATGAAAATGATGAATATTTCCTTGGTGATATGCTGTTAGCCGCAGATGCTATTAATGATTGTATGACTGTGATAAAGCCTAAGTTAAAAGAAGGAACTCACAAAACACCCGGTAAAGTCTTAATTGGAACTCCTGAAGGTGACTTACACGATATTGGGAAAAGTTTAGTTATAGCTCTATTGCAGGGTCAAGGTTTTGAAGTTATTGATTTAGGTGTGGATGTACCTCCCGAACGATTCTTAGAAGCTGCGAAGAAGGAAAAGGTTGATATTATTGGAATAAGTGGGTTATTAACTATGACTATTTCTAAAATGAAAGAAACTATAATACTGCTTAAACAAGAAGGTATTAGTGCAAAAATTATTTTAGGGGGGGGAATTTTATCTGAAGAATCATGTCAACAAGTCGGTGCTGATGCATGGACTAAAGATGGATGGGAAGGAGTAAAAAAAATTAAAGAGATGATGGAGGTTTCTTGATTTGCCGTACGATTGGGAAGCATCCAGAAGAAGATTTGGAGCAACTTTAGCAGGATCGTCCAGAATTGATCGTGTTCCATATTTTCCGCTGGCTTGTGAAGAAATGATATGTCGAGTATCTGGGAAAACTATGCGAGAGTTAATTTCCTCTCCTAAGGCTTATGCAAATGCCGCTATTTTGACTTATGAATTTTTAAAAGCTGATGTAATTTCCATACCGACCGCTTATGCAGGTCCTGCAGAAGCTTATGCATTTGCAGAGGCTAATAATAAAAAAGAAGTTACAAAATGGTTTGATTACAAAGTGTTTATGGTTAATCAGGGTGCAGTATGTAAAACAAAAGAAGACATTGAAAGACTAGAGATCCCAGATCACAGCAAAATAAAATTATGGGATACTTGTTATTCAGCAGTGAAAATGGTTGGTGAAAAAACAAAGTCTTTTCCAAGTGTTGCTCTTGGGATTTGGTCTGTCGTACAAGAATTAAGAGGTGTAGAAGCTTACAGAGATATGAGAAGAAATCCAGATTTATTATTAAAACTATGCGAAAAGGTTTATGAATCTCAAATGGATTTATGCGATTTTTATAATGAAAAAATTGGTTATAGTCCATCAATATTCTTTACAGGATATTCATTTAATAAACACATGATGAGCTTTGAAGATGCTATGAAATATGAAGGGAATTTTATTAAAAGGATGCAAAAAAAGATCAAGGCAATAATCGTTCTGCATAATTGTGGAACTACTCCCTATTTCGATGAAATGTGCAGTGAAATTGAACTGGCTGGTATTAATGGATCACACCCTCTGGATATTCAATATTGGGTAAAATTTAAGGAAAAACATCCAAAAGTAACCATAATTGGGGCAAATATCGACGTAAGTCGGGAATTATTCAACGGAACACCTCAAGATGTAGAGAATAAAGTAAAAGAAAATATTATGCACTTAGCTTCTGGGGGGAGATATGCTGTAGGTCCTATATGTTGTTTACCATGGGGTGTTCCATTAAACAATATAATGACAATACCAAAAGCAATAAAAAAATGGGGTACTTACCCTCTGAATTTTAATTAATATAATGTAAACCTGTGTATTAGCACTAAACATGGATTATTCGATTCGTAAATCGGAACTTAAAGATGCGAAAGGAATTCATGAAGTGATTCTAGCAGCGTTTGAAGAATTTCGGTATTTCTATTCTCCAGAAGGTTTTGCTGACACCGTAATGTCAGAAGAAGTGGCCTTAAATCGAATCCAAGAGATGAATCTATTTGTAGCAATCGATCGAAATGATGAAATTATTGGTACAATTGGATGGATAAAATTAAGTGAAAAGGAAGGCCATATTCGAGGAATGGCGGTACATCCCAAATATCAGGGTAAAAAGAGTCCTGCTGCTTCTTTATTACAAGTAGTAGAAGATGAGGCACGTCTCCAAGGATGTAAATTTTTATCATTAGATACAACCGAAATTTTAAAACGTGCTCAAAATTTTTATCGAAAAAGTGGTTTTAAAGAGACAGGGAAAACGGGTGATTTCTTTGGGGCGACAATTTATGAGTTTGTTAAGGAAATTTAAATATTGCTGAGTAAAAAAGAAAAATTAAAAAAAATTATTCTTTTTTCAAAAAAATTTCTTTCATCCATCGTGGTAAGAGAAATCCTCCATAAAATGCAAATGCGCTTAAAACTAATACCACACGAACAATAGCAAGCATTACTGTCAGTAAGAGATCAGACGGATTTTGAAAAACTAATCCTAACATGATAGATCTAGCACTCTTTTCAAGGAATGCAGCTATGGAGAATGCTATGAAAGCTCCTCGAAGTAATTTTCCTTTTAGTCTAACCTCTCTATTCTCAGATTGTATTGACTTTATTGAAAATTGAAGACCAGTAATAAGCATTATCAGCATCGTAATTAATAGAAAAACTATTAGAAGAATCCCAAGATCTGCGCTAAATGGTGTTAAAGGATCGATAACTCCGATTAAATCAATATTTATAAAGAACAGGGTGAAAAATGTTATTTCAAAGACTATGCTTAAAGCCAATATTAAACCTACAGCCAATTTCTGCCTTTCCTTATTAATCATATCTGTGTATGCTATAATCCATGCAATTAAAGCGATAGGGATGAACGCATTACCTATGATAAAGTACCACTCAGTTGGGAGAAAACTTTGAGTAGTAAGATTCATTATAAAAGAGATTGAGTCTGGCAACCAAGGAAAAGAGAGAAATGTCCACGTTAGTCCCACTAAAACGTATAACCGATTCCTAAATTTAATATATTTGAAAAGGATTATAAAACCGATGGCAAAAGAAATTAAAACATAAATCAAGCTAAACGTACCATGTAGAATGTCCACTAACGCCAAAAATATCCACCTATTTTTAATTTTATATTGAAATTAAATGGTATATAATAAGATTTTAGTCTTTATAATAACTAGGAATAACTATGACAATTATGTCAAATTTATGCCTTTCCTCCATACACCTGAGTAATTAACCCATTGATGTACCCAATATCAGAGGGATTATGTTTTTTTATCCTCTTTATCATAGGTTGAAGTTCATTGTTATTAGGATCAATTTTTAATAAATAATTGCAGGAATCCAATGCCATATCATACCATTCTAAATCATATGAAATATTAATCAAATCTAAGATCGCTTTCTTATCAGAAGGATCTTCAAAAATAAGGTAATTAAGAGTTTTATTGAAATTCATATAACCCCTAATATTATTCGAAACTCTATCTGCTGGTTTTATTATTTTTTCATGTCCTTCGCATAATATATCGATATTAAAAGTGAGTAACTTCCTCATCGATTTCACGTACTTATCATTATTTCCATCATTAAGATTGATAGCTACTCCTGGAACATCACCAGCAAATAGAATGGTGTTTCCTTCCTTTTCAAGTAAATATGCAATTGATCCTGGAGTATGTCCAGGTATATGAATACACTGAAACTGAAGATCTCCAAATCTCAAAATTTCGTTATCAAGAGTAATTCTTTTGGAAATATTTATTGGTTCATATTTATAATTAGCATAAAATGGATTGGGGCTTGGTCCCGCAGGCTTTTTTTCAATTCTTTCAGCATCCAATTCATGTGCGTAAAATTTGATATCATTATTAAATTCTCTCAGTCTATGGCATAACCCAAAGTGGTCTAAATGTCCATGTGTTATGAGACAATGCTTAATATCGTTAAGCTTAAAACCTTCCTTCTCAATTTCTTGAATTGGTTCAAAATTTATTCCTGCATCAATTAAAATAAGACCGTCTTCACTCTTTGTGTCAATTAGGTAAACACAACAATCAATTATATTAGGATCATAAGGTTTTACAATATAGACATCCTTAACAATTTCTTTCATGAAATTCCTTCATAATTTCTCAATTAATTAATAAATGGAGTAGAGGAAAGCTTTATAGAATTACTTTTTTAGAAATTTTTAATTATTTATAATTTTAAAAAAAAGAAAAAAATAATTTAACGTTTTAAATTAGCATTTACCCAATCTGTGTAGCCTTTTGCTTCTAATTCCTTCGGCACAGCCTCAAAAAATTGAGCTGTTATTTCTTTTACATGTTTGGCAGCAATGGGATGAAACATCATTGCGAGATCTAAGCCAACAAGACTCAAACAGAGTGCGTTGATGATTTCCCACATAGGACCTCTATATTGACGTAATCCCCAATCGGGAACTTGCTTCTCTGACATCCAAGCTTCTCTAGCACCCCACGCATTTGTTGTACCCCCACTTATTGGATAAGCAAGGTCAGTTTCACCTAATAATCCAGCAATACGCATTCTTTGGTAAATGCTAAAGGAATACTCCATCCCATAACCAAGTGTAGCACATGTAGGATCCATCACAATTCGGTTTGGAGCGAGTCCTAATTCAAGAGCATCTTTATTCATCTTAATCTGATTATTTAAGTCTAAACTTGTCCATAGTAGGCAATTGTGATCATGTTTAACTGCAAGAGGGATTACTTCTTCCCATGTAGCTTTATCGGCTGCTGAAAGCATCAACACTTCGCTTTCTGTTGCTGCTGCTGTGACTTCAAACAATTCAACGTCTTTTTTCTTATTCCCTGAACAACCGATAATAACAGGGACATCAACCGCTTGAAGGATTTCTTCAAGAAATTTTCTGGATTGTGAAACGGGTTTATCTCCCATTGCGGGATCTATCGAGAGTGAATGAAACGTTATGCATTCTGCTCCAAACTTATTAACCGCGAATTTAGCCCATTCCGCCGGATCAGCTAGAACCTCTCCATATTCCAGCTTAATTGGTTTAGGAAGCATCATTTCAGCACCCATGTCAAATACGTCATAAGTCACTAAGGGAGGATTTGGATTCCTTTTATCTAATCCAAGAAAATTGTAAAAAGGAGGTACAACTTCTCCCCCAATAACCGCTTTTTTCCCATTTGACCGGATAAATTCGATAGTTTGAATTTTGCCCGGATAGTCTAGATCAAGAGCAAATTTAGCAGGAGTCCATTCAGCTTTTCCTGGTACTCCAGGTAGGACGGCTTGGGCAGCAGATTGAACTAAACCTGGTAACATTTGCAACTCGAGATATTCAGCGAAAAGATCAACGTCTTTAAGTTCAACCTCTTCAGTATCTCTCATAAATTCTGCTAATTTTTTACTTAACTC